>DNGG01000619.1:0-15303 GCA_003486675.1 Cyanobacteria bacterium UBA11372 | reverse complement strand
TATGGCGGCGTGGTGCCGGAAGTCGCTTCGCGGCAACATTTGGAAACAATTAATCAAGCGATCGCACAAGCCTTAGAAAATTTTGGAACCAATTGGTCTCAAATTGACGGCATCGCTGCCACCTGCGCCCCTGGTTTGGTTGGCTCGCTCCTCGTCGGATTAACCGCCGCCAAAACCCTCGCCCTCGTCCATCAGAAACCGTTTCTAGGCATCCACCACCTGGAAGGACACATCTACGCCTCTTACCTCTCCCAACCAGATTTACAGCCTCCCTTCCTCTGCCTGCTCGTTTCTGGCGGACACACGAGCTTGATTTATGTCAAAGATTGTGGTATATACGAAACCCTCGGACAAACCCGCGATGATGCCGCCGGGGAAGCTTTTGACAAAGTGGCAAGGTTGTTGAATTTGGGTTATCCTGGTGGCCCAGTCATCGACCGACTGGCAAAACAAGGCAATCCCGCAGCATTTCCCCTGCCGGAAGGAAAGGTTTCCTTGCCCAACGGGGGATATCATCCCTACGATTCGAGTTTTAGCGGTTTAAAGACAGCCGTGCTGCGTTTGGTGCAAAAATTGCAGCAAGAAGCGATTGACCCCTTGCCGGTGAACGACATCGCCGCCAGCTTTCAAGATACCGTTGCCCGTAGCCTTGCCAAACGCGCCGTAGCTTGTGCGTTGGATTATGGATTGAGTGCGATCGCTATCGGGGGTGGTGTCGCAGCCAACAGCGGACTCCGCCAGCACCTGCAAGCCGCCGCAGTTGAGCATAACCTGCGCGTGATGTTTCCGCCCCTGAAATACTGTACCGATAACGCCGCCATGATTGGCTGTGCCGCTGCCGACCATTTAAGCAGGGGACACACTTCCCCGTTAACATTAGGCGTGCAGTCGCGACTGGCAATTACCGACACGATGCAGCTTTATTCACCATAGGCCATCGGGGAATCGGAAAAAGGGGAAAAAGGTTCCCCTTTCCCCCTTTCCCCCTTTCCCCCTTTCCCTCCAGCAGTTGGCGAAACTTGTTACAGAATTGTTAAATTTTGTAGTGAGTGATAAATCCTTGTGGCAACCTAAAACCTTTACAAGTGCTTTACAAGTGCGACCCCGTGCTTGTCATCTACCCACAGAAAGATTTTAATTGCATAGCCCCTAGTCAAAGTTTACGCCAACCACAGAACAAACATGAAAACTCTGCTCAAAAAACTCTTTGCGTCGCGGCGCCTGGAATATTTAATCCTGGATCGAAACTTGCTGATTCAAGAAATGTCATTGGGCGTACAACAGTTTGCTTATTATCCAGAGCAAGTTAATATCGGCAGCGATGTGCGTCTAGGCTTTCCCGTATTGATTGGATTTGAAGATTTCCTCAGCGATGTTTTGGAAGGACGGCAGGTGAGTTTTGAGTTAAAGGATATTGAGCAAAGTTCAGCTAATAGTGAGTTTCAGTTTATTGATATTTGTGTAGTCGGCTTGCAAGATGATGAAAGTTTATCAAACAAATTTTTGATTTTATTTGAAAATCCCAGCGAAGAATTCAATCAAAGCTTTTTTAATCGAGGTAATGAAGCCCTGCTGCTTTTAAACGCTTTATCGAGTTCTCGAAGTTATATTAATAAACTTATTGATTCAATTGCTGATGCGTTAATAGTAACAACCAGAACTGGAAAAATTAAAAAAGTTAACCAAGCGGCTCAACTGTTATTTGGTTATCATGAGGCTGAATTAATCGGACAGTCAATTTTTCTAATAATTGCGGCTAATAATTTATGGCAGACAACGAGTGAAATTAGCTTTAGAAGCCAAGGGGAATTGTTTAAAAATGTTGAAGTAGTATGCTTGAAAAAAACCGGCGAACAGTTAAACGTTTCATTTTCTTGTTCGGCAGTTAAAACTGACACAGAAGATGCCGAAGATTTTATTTATATAGGGCGGGATTTGACCGAGCGCAAAGCGGCTGAACTAGCCATAGCTAAAATGAATGCCGCTCTAGCGCAAAGGGTAGAAGAAAAAACTCTAGAATTAAGGCAGACTATCGAACAATTAAAGAATGAAATTAACTCTCGAAAACAGATAGAGTCGGCACTGAGAGAAAGCGAATCGCGCCTTTCTAACTTGCTCAACTCGCTGCAAGATGTGGTTTGGTCGGTAGCAGCTAGTACATTTGAAGCACTTTATCTCAATCCAGCTACAGAGACACTTTACCAACGCCCCGTAGTGGAATTTTACTACAATCCGTATCTGTGGCTAGAAGTGATTCATCCGGAAGATCGCTCGCGGGTGGCATCGGCTTTTCCCACCATTTTGGAAATAGGAAATATAGAAATGGAATACCGGATTATCCGCCCAAATAAAGAAGTAAGGTGGGTGAATAACCGGGCGCAGGCGATCAAAGATGAAACTGGGGAACCAGTTCGCATCGATGGAATTATTACCGACATTACCGAACGCAAGCTGTCAGAAATTGCGCTGCAAAATATTGTCGCCGGAACCGCTTCAGTAACTGGGGAAGAATTTTTTCCAGTTTTGGTGCAGTATTTAGCGACGGCACTGGGGGTTCGGTATGCCTTTGTCAGCGAACTGATAGAGGTTGAACAGCAGAAATGGCAGACGATTGCCTGGTGGAATGGCGACGCTCTTGGAGAAACCTTAGAATACGACATTAGTGGCGGGCCTTGCGAAATCGTCGTCAAGCGAAAAAAAGCCTGTTATTTTCCAGACCGCTTGCAGGAATTATTCCCAGAAATATGCTTACCAACTATATTGCGCGCTGATTGTTACTTGGGAATTCCCTTACTCGACACAGCCCAAAACGTCATAGGAAATTTGTGGATTCTTAACGATAAACCCCTGAGCGATGAAGAACGCACCCAGTCAGTTGTCAGCGTATTTGCAGCGCGGGCGGCGGCAGAACTGGAAAGGAAAAAAGCATCAAAAGCCTTGCGTCAATCCCACGATGAATTAGAAAATCGCGTCCAAGAACGCACCGCCGATCTTTACGCTGCCAACCAATCGCTCAAATCAGAAATTGCCTACCGCGTGCAGGTAGAATCAGCACTGCGAGCCAGCGAGTATCGCTATCAAACCCTAGCCAACTTATCGCCAGTGGGAATATTTCATACCGATGCTCAAAGTCGCTGCTTATATGTCAACAATCGCTGGTGCGAGATTACCGGAATTTCCCTCGAACCAGCGATGAGGCATGGATGGATGCACGCCATCCATCCCGACGATCGCTCCCGCGTCCAAACCCACTGGTATCGCTGCACCCAAGAAAATTTACCCTTTGCCACTGAAACGCGGTTTCAGCGCCCCGATGGTAGTTGCTTGTGGGCATTTGTTCAAGCAGTGGCGCAGCAAGGGAACGACGGACAAGTCTTAGGCTACATCGGCACCGTCACCGATATTACCTACCGCGTCGAGTCAGAACAAGCTTTGCGAAGAAACGCTGCCGAAATACACGATTTGTATAACAACGCTCCCTGCGGCTATCAATCCCTCGACGGCGATGGCAGATTTATCCGCGTCAACGATACGGAACTCAAATTATTGGGTTATACCCGGGATGAATTGATTGGTAAGCGGTTTACTGACTTGCTGACACACCACAGCAAGCAAATTTTCCGCAAAATTTTCCCTCGCTTTAAACAACGCGGCTGGGTGCAGGATTTAGAGCTGGAGTTAGTTTGCAAAGATGGCAAAATTGTACCCGTCAGCTTGTCCGGAACCAGCGTTAAAGATGACGGCGACAATTTTCTCATGACGCGCTCCACTATATTTGACATCACCGAGCGCAAACGGGCAGAAGCGGCGCTGCGGGAAAGTCAGGAACGGTTCAGAAGCGCGTTTGAGTATTCTGCCATCGGCATGGCATTGGTATCGCCCCAGGGTCATTGGTTGCAGGTAAATCCGGCTTTATGCGAGATTGTGGGTTACTTGGAATCAGAATTGCTCAAGCTGAGTTTTCAAGATATTACCCATCCCGAAGATGTGGAAACCAGCATGGACTATTTGCAGCAAGCGCTGTTTGGGGAAATTGGCACTTACCAGATGGAGAAGCGGTACATCCACAAGCAGGGGCAAATCGTCTGGGTGCAGTTAACTATCTCGACGTTAAGGGATACCCAGGGGCAAGCGCTGTACTTAATTGCCCAAATTCAGGATATTACCGAGCGAAAAGCTGCTGAAGCGGCGCTGCGGGAAAGGGAACGGCGCATCAGAAGGCATCAAGAAGGGCTAATGGCGCTGGCTAAGTGCGAGTCGCTCTACACTGGTGACTTGAAATCGGCCTTGCAAAATATTACCCAAATTGCCGCGATCGCTCTGAGGGTAGAGCGCGTGAGTATCTGGTTTTTCAACGACGACTGCTCTAAACTCCGCTGCGCCGACCTTTACGAATACAACACCCTTCAGCATACATCCGGCTGGGAAATTGCTGCCGTTGACTATCCTACCTATTTTGAAGCGCTAGAGTCAGACAGCATTATCGCCGCCGACGATGCCCACACCGATCCTCAAACCGAGGAATTTAGCGCTACTTATCTGACGCCCTTGGGTATTACCTCGATGTTAGACGTGCCGATTCGCGTCGCCGGAGAGACAATCGGCGTCATCTGTCACGAACACATCGGATCGGCGCGCAGCTGGGCACTAGAAGAGCAGAACTTTGCCAGTTATTTAGCTTATATGGCGAGTCTGGCAATTGAGTCCCGCGATCGCTCCCAAGCCGAGAAAGACTTACTCCTGGCTCAAGAACGCCTGCAATATCTGCTCACCTCCAGCCCAGCCGTTATTTATAGCCGCAAGGCATCCGACGATTACAGTACTACCTTCCTCAGCGATAACGTCAAAACCCTCGTCGGCTACGAAGCGCGGGAATTCCTAGAAGATGCCAGTTTCTGGAAAAACCACATCCACCCGGAAGATTTACAAACAGTCTTTAGCGAGTTGCCCCGCTTGTTCGAGCAGGGTTATCACCGCCACGAATACCGCTTCCAATGCGCCGACGGCAAAATTCGCTGGATGCGTGACGAAAGCAAGTTGGTGCTAGATAAAGCAGGCAATCCCCTCGAACTGATCGGTTATTGGGCAGATATCACCGATCGCAAGCAAGCCGAATCAGACCTAGCCAAAACAGTGTCGCTACTAAAGGCAACCTTTGATTCTACCACAGACGGGATATTGGTGATGGACCGAGAGGGAAAAATAGCGACATTTAATCGCAAATTCCAGCAAATGTGGCAGCTTCCCGAGGAAATAGTCGCCACGCGGGATAATGAAGCCGCGATCGCGTTTGTACTGGAGCAACTGCAAAACCCCCAAGCATTTGTGCAAAAAATAGAAGAAACTTTCTCACTGCCCGATAGCGAAACCTACGAGTTGTTGGAATTTATTGATGGGCGAGTATTCGAGCGTTATTCCATGCCCCAGCGCCTGGGAGAAAAAATTGTTGGTCGGGTGTGGACTTTTCGCGATATTACCGCTCGCAAACTAGCAGAAGAGGTTTTGGCAAAACGCGATCGCTATCTCGCCGCCTTGGTCGAAGTTCAACTGCGACTGCTCGCCGATGAAGGCGATCGCAACTGCTACACCTCTATCTTGGAACCCCTGGGACGCGCTTCAGGAGCCAGCCGCATCTACGTGTTTGAAAACCACGCCTGCGTCACAGGACGCCTCTACATGAGCCAGCGCGCCGAGTGGTGTGCCCCTGGCATTTCTCCAGAAATCGACAACCCAGACTTGCAAAACTGCCCTTACGACCAATTTTTCCCCCGATGGGCGGAAGTTTTGGCAGAAGGCGAAGTTATTGCTGGCAAAGTTGCAGAATTTCCGGCTTCAGAGCGTTTAATTTTAGAACCCCAGGGCATTCTTTCGATGCTTGTTTTACCTTTACTGGTTAATAACCAGTTCTTTGGTTTTATTGGCTTCGACGAATGCGTCAGTTGCCGGACTTGGGAACCGTTAGAAATAGATTTATTGCGGAGTGCAGCAGCAGCAATTTCCCTGCGTCAAGAGCGCAAGCTGGCTTTATCAGCGCTTTCAGAAAGCGAGAATAAATATCGCTATGTCGTGAACAATTTAAGAGAAGTTATTTTTCAAAGGGATGTGGATGGCTGTTGGACATTTCTCAATCCCGCTTGGACAGAAATAACTGGATATGAAATAGCAGAAAGCTTGGGTCGTCATTTCTTAGAATTTATTCACCCCGATGACAGAGCGATTACTTTAAATCAGTTCAACGCTTTAATGTCCTCGCAAGTCGATTCCACCCGCTACGAAGTGCGCTGCCAAACTAAAAATGGCAGCTACCGCTGGATTGAAGTACAAGGGCGAGTCAACCTAGCCGCTGACGGGAAATTTTTGGGATCTTCCGGCACTCTCAACGACATTACAGACCGCAAGCGCATCGAGCAAGCCATCGAACAAGAACGGCAACAATTGCGGCAAATTATTACCAACGCCCCGGTGGCGATCGCTATGTTCGATACCAGGATGCGCTTCATTGCCCACAGCAATCAATGGCTAACCGATTACCATCTCGAAGGGCAATCCCCCATCGGGCGATCGTACTATGAAGTTTTCCCCGATCTGCCAGAGGAAATTAAAGCCATTCATCAGCGCGCTCTGCAAGGCGAGGTAATCTCCAAACCAGAGGACGTTTGGGAACAACCCAATGGGAGCAAAATTTACCTGCGTTGGGCTGTCCAACCTTGGTACATCGGCAATCCGCCATGGGGATCAGAGGAGCAGGGGAGCAGGGGAGCAGGGGAGAATATAGATTCAAATGCCCCTCTGCACAAGAGCCCCTCTGCACACCTGCCCACCTGCCCACCTGCCCCCGCTCCCCATCCCCAAATTGGCGGTATCGTGATCGCGACTCAAATCATTAACGAATTGGTAGAAGCACGGGAAGCCGCCTTGGAAGCTTCGCGGATGAAATCCCAATTCCTCGCCAACATGAGTCACGAAATCCGCACACCCATGAATGGGGTCATCGGTTTAACCGATTTACTCCTGAGAACTCCCCTCTCTCCCGAACAGCAAGACTTTGTTCAAACCCTAAAAGTCAGCGGACAAAGTCTGCTGATGCTGATTAACGATATTCTCGATGTCTCCAAGCTCGAAGCCGGAGAAATGCGGCTAGAAGCTATTGACTTTGATTTGAAAATATGCATTGAAGAAGTCGTAGATTTGCTCACCACCCAAGCCGAATCCAAGGGACTAGAACTGTTTTCTGTAATCGACAGCAACGTCCCCCAATTGTTGACGGGAGACGCCACCCGCCTGCGCCAAGTATTGATGAATCTGATTGGCAACGCGATCAAATTTACTCACACCGGAGAAGTGGTCGTGGGTGTAGAGATGTGCCAAGAAGAACAAGGTGAGCAGGTGAGCAGGGGAGCAGAGGAGAATACAGATTCAAATTCACCTCTCCCCACCTGCACAAGAGCCCACCTGCCCCTCTCCCCCACCACAGTTAAGCTGCGATTCACCGTGCGAGACACAGGGATTGGCATTGCACCAACAGATATGGACAAACTGTTCCGGTCATTTTCCCAAGTGGACGCCAGTACAACGCGCCAGTATGGAGGTACTGGTTTGGGATTGGCAATCTGCAAGCAATTGGTCGAACTGATGGGGGGTGAAATTGGCGTTGAGAGTCAACTCGGAGTGGGGTCAACCTTCTGGTTTACGGCAACGTTGGAGCAAAAGCCAGATGCATCCCCTTCCCAAATATCCCTGCCTTTTGTGCGCCCCGACGTGCGGCTGTTAGTGGTGGATAGTAACGCCAGCCATCGCCAGATGGTGCTATCTTATGTCAACTCTTGGGGAATACAGGCGGACGAAGCAGAAGATGGTGCTAGCGCGATCGCAATTGTCCAACAAGCTCTCAACCAGGGTCAACCCTACGATGTGGCGCTGCTAAGCTTAGATATTCCAGGGATGAATCCCCAATTGCTGGCTCAACTCGTCGGAGAAGAGCCTAACTCTGTTGGCACTAAATGGATTTTAATGAGTTCCGTTGGGCAGCGCAGTCAAATTATCAACCCCCAAGGGCTAGGATTTGCCGGTCATTTAAGGACGCCGGTAAAAGCCTCCCGCCTGTTAGACTGCCTGATGAACGTATTGAGTCCGGCTTCATTAATCAATTCTCAGTCAGGGTTAATTGGTAATCGAGCGTCAGTCACGGGGAATGAACAACCTTCTCACCCATCACCAAAAAACCTCAAAATTCTGCTGGTGGAAGACACCCCAGTCAACCAAAAAGTCGCCCTCAATCAACTCAAAGTCCTTGGTTATCAAGCAGATTGCGTCAGCAATGGTCAAGAAGCCCTCAACCGACTGGCACAAATCAACTATGACATCGTGTTAATGGATTGTCTCATGCCCATCCTCGATGGCTACAAAACCACCCAAGCTATCCGCCAACGAGAAGGCGAGCGGTGCCATACCGTTATTATTGCCATGACTGCCAACGCCCTCAAAGGAGAACGAGAAAAGTGTTTAGCAGTAGGCATGGACGACTATATCAGCAAACCGATTCAAATGGATGTCTTGGCGGCTATTTTGGAACGCTACAGCACTTCCGAAAACCAGAGCGCTGCTTTAGAAGATTTAGAAGAAAAAACTTCCAATTCCCTCACAATAGCAGCTACGTGCTATCCAGTACCAGTAGATTTAGAGCGCCTGCAAGAAGTCACCAGAGGAGATACAGAATTTCAACTCGATCTGCTGCAAACTTTTATGGAAGATGCTCCCACTTACCTAGCACAGATGAAGCTGGCGCGGCAAAACAACGATTGTGATGCCCTGGCTCGTCACGCCCACCAGCTTAAAGGAGGAAGCGCAATGGTTGCTATCCGGACTATGCCAGAATTGGCTCAAGAACTGGAAACTCAAGCCCAAGAAAATCGGATTGAGAAAGCTGCTGAGTTGATCGAGCAGTTGGAAACCATTCTGTTCCAAGTTAAAACTTTTATAGATAACTGGTCATTAACCATTAACCCATAAGAGATGTCAAAAATTCTTGTCGTAGAAGATGATTCGGCAACTCGCTTATTTCTCAAACGCGACCTCCAAATCGAAGGGTATCAAGTCACCGTGGCTAAGGATGGTGCAGAAGGACTGCTGCAAGCCACTCAGATACAACCGGCTCTGATTATTTGCGATTGGGTGATGCCCTTAATCGATGGGATGGAGGTTTGTCGTCGGATCAAAGCCGACCCTAATTTAGCGACTACATTTTTTATTTTACTGACTTCGCGAGGAGAAGCGATCGCAGATCGAGTAGCAGGACTCGATG
Organism: Cyanobacteria bacterium UBA11372; assembly: GCA_003486675.1. Classification (GTDB taxonomy): domain Bacteria; phylum Cyanobacteriota; class Cyanobacteriia; order Cyanobacteriales; family Aerosakkonemataceae; genus Microseira. The sequence continues at coordinate 6,002 of DNGG01000619.1, read as the reverse complement.
CTGGCGCTGATGAGTTTCTCTCTAAACCAATTGACCCCAACGAACTACAAGCACGGGTGCGCGCTGGCTTGAGACAGTACAATTTAAATCGCCAATTGAGTCAAGCCAATCAACAACTGAGCCAAACTCTACAGGAGTTACAACAAACTCAGGCCAAATTAATTCAAAGCGAAAAAATGTCTAGCATGGTTCAAATGGTGGCGGGTATGGCTCATGAAATCAACAACCCAGTCACCTTTATCTACGGCAACCTCAACCATGCCAGCGTCTATATTCAAAACCTACTAGAATTAATCAACCTGTATCAAAAATATTATCCCAACCCCGATGCAGAAATCGAAAAGCACGCCGGAGCAATCGATTTAGAATTTGTGGCTCACGATCTACCCAACCTTTTAGCTTCTATGAAAACAGGCGCTCAGCGGATTTTTCAAATTGTTCAGGACTTACGCAATTTTTCGCGTCTGGATGAAGCAGAATTAAAGCGAGTTGACCTGCACGAAGGACTTGATAATACCCTAGCATTTCTGCAACATCGCCTTGATTCTGAAAGCAATAATTTTCAAATTAAAGTTGTCAAAGAGTACGGCAACTTGCCCTTGGTTGAATGCTATCCCAGACAACTAAATCAGGTTTTCTTAAATATTATTACTAATGCCATTGATTTTTTAGAAGAAAGTCATAGCCAAAAAAATCTATCCCCCAAGCCGATGATTCAAATTATCACTAAATTGATAGATAGCGATCGCGTGCAAATTAAAATTGTAGATAATGGGCCAGGAATGACAGAAAATGTCCGCAAAAAACTGTTCGACCCCTTTTTTACGACTAAGCCAGTGGGTAAAGGAATTGGCATGGGGATGTCAATTAGTTACCAAATTGTGGTAGAAAAGCATGGGGGACAGTTGCGGTGTATTTCCGCACCAGGACAGGGCGCAGAATTCATCATTGAAATTCCCCTGCAACCATCTAAATAATAGGTAATAGGTAATAGGTAATTGGTAATTGGTAATATCATGTCCGGGAGCAAAGGTAGTGCAAGTGTTTTTGACAGGTGTAGGGGCGGGTTTTACGAGAGATGTTTGAAGCCAGACCAAAGGATAAATAAACCCGCTCCCCCCCTACGCTACGGATGCAACCGGACATGATATAATACCGTTTTCCCATGAATGGGAAACACAAGGGTCGGGGCGGGTTTAGTTAAATAGTTTGAAATTGCCAAAGGTTATTGGTAAAACCCGCCCCTACAATGTCGGGGCGGGTTGAGTTAAATAGTTTGAAATTGCCAAAGGTTATTGGTAAAACCCGCCCCGACAATCGGTACAGGTCGATGTGTAGCATTATCAAGGAAAATTGGTAGAATTGCTGTACTTCTAACAATTACCGATTACCCATTACCTATTACCATTCCCCTTGGATGTAACTACCAACTTGGGTTAGAACAGCTAACGATCATTTGTTCGAGGACATTTGCAGGCACGGGGCTGCTGAAATAATAACCCTGCATCATATCGCATTGATGCTGCCGGAGAAATTCCTGTTGTTCAAAGGTTTCAACTCCTTCAGCGACTACTTTTAAATTCAAACTGTGAGCCAATTGAATAATAGCTATTAAAATCGCGGCATTTTTAGAATCTTCGGTGACGTTGCGGACAAAGGAACGGTCTATTTTTAATACATCAAATGGAAATTGTTGCAGATAGCTAAAAGAAGAATACCCCGTACCGAAATCATCTAAAGATAACTTAATACCGAGGTTTTTGAGTTGCCGCAGAGTGGCGATCGCTGTTTCTGGTTGCTTTACAACCGCACTTTCAGTTAATTCTAATTCCAAACAACTTGGCTCTAACCCAGTCGCCTCTAAAATTCGCAGAATTCTTTGACTTAAACCCGGTTGATTGAATTGAATTCCCGATAAATTTACCGCCACTCTGAAGGCATATCCAGCTTTTTGCCAAATGCGTGCTTGTTGACAAGCTGTCTGTAGTACCCATTCATTTAGCGGTATAATTAAACCAGATTCTTCGGCGATCGGAATAAATTCTAAAGGCGAGATTAAACCTCGCTCGGGATGTTGCCAGCGGACTAAGGCTTCGGCTCCTACCATGCGTCCGGTTCGCAGGTCAACCTGGGGTTGATAGTATACGATAAACTCAGACCGTTCTAGGGCATGATGCAGGTTCATCTCCAGTATCAAACGGTCGTAGGATTTTTCCGAGATATCAGCCGTGTAAAGTTGAAAGCGATTTCCTCCCAGTTGTTGAGCCACCTTCATGGCGGTATTAGCAGCTTTGAGCAAACTATCGATATCGCTGCCATCCTCAGGATATAAAGCCATGCCGATGCTACAGGTGAGAAAAACTTCAAATCCATCCAAATCAAAGGGTTGAGATAAAGTATCCAAGATACTTTGAGCAATGTTGGCAGCTGCGGATCGGCTGGAGACTGGGGGTAGAATCAGAGCTAGTTGTTCGCTGTTGAGTCTGGCGATCGTACCCACTTTACCCCCATAGGGGAGCAAGCGATCGCTCACCGCCTGCAATAATAAGTCGCTGTAGTCGGTTCCCAGACTGTGGATAAAGCGGTCGAGATGGTCTAAGCTGAGAACGGCAATCGGAATCGAGTGCTTGCTGGGCAGTCCGGGTGTGAGAATTTGGTAAAAGCGCTCGCGTAACAAGAGTCGATTTGGCAGGTTGGTCAGACTATCGTAGTAAACTACATTATTAAACTTGGAGATCGCTTGCTGGAGTACCTCCTGCTGCTGTTTGGCGCGCATTTCTTGTTTAGCCAGCTGAGTAGCGATCGCACTGAGCAATTCTTCTGGGGTAAAAGGTTTGGTAAGATAATCGTTGGCTCCCAACTCCATCCCCCGACGTAGATCCGCGCGATCGTTTTGCGCCGTTAGGCAAATCACCGGGATCATCGCCGTCACGGGATCTTGCTGCAATCTCGACAGCACTTCGTAACCATCCATTTCCGGCATCCTGATATCGCAAAGAATCAGATCGGGACATTCTTGCAGTGCTAGCTGCAATCCAATGCTGCCATTTTCCGCCCCAATAGCCTCAAATCCCTCAGCCTGCAACAATTTCAATATAAGTTTGCGACTAGCTCTTTCATCTTCTATGACTAAAATTTTTCTCATGGTTATCTATACCCCGACTTGACTGTTGGCTAGCCTGATGAAATGACACTTTTAAAACATCAGGACTTACGCATTTACTGGTTTAGAATGCCCGTTCAGTACGGGTGATGTAATTGACCCGCAGTGAATAATAGACAGTCTTACCCATCTGCGTAAATCTAGTAGCTCCTCTTACATCAATCAATGAGTTTACCGAGTTATTTAAAATAAAGCTTTTCCCCGTTCTTAGCCCGGGTGGTGAGAAAGAATATTACGGATCTGAGCGGCTACGGCTTCTGGTTGTTCAACCATTGCCAAATGCCCGCAGTCCGGAATTTCGATCGCGTTGTCACCACAGGCTTGAAACAGTTGGTGAAAGCTGGCTAAATGACGCACGTACTTCGGTTCCATGATAGTGTCTTTAGCACCGGCAATAAAATAAACCGGCTGCTTCAGTCGGGAGACTAACTCTGGCAAGCGATTGACTTCGGCTTCTGTCGTCGAGTCAAGCAGGGTACCTCTAGCGGCTTCTGGGTGAGCCATGACAAAATCAATTACCCGCTGGCGTCCCCAATAACGTGCAATCGGACGCGCCACACTGTCGCGGGTAAATACCCAATCAATCCCAGGCAAATTGCACAATACGCGGGGGCGGAATTTCACCAAGCGCTCGCCTACCGCGCGAAACCGCTCAAAAGCTTCCTTCAGATAAATGCCACCCCCGGCATTGAGACAGATAACTCCCTTGACACAATAGGGTAATTGTGCTGCTCCCCACAAAGCGATCGTGCCGCCCAGGGAGTGACCAATCAGCCACGCACTGGATATATTGAGTCTTTCCAGCAACAAGCCCAAATCGCGAGCGTAGGCAGCTGGGGCATAGCGGCAAGCCGTGTTGTCTACCTTCAAGCTTACCGAGGTTGCCTGACTGTTTAACTGAGAAATCGCTATTGGCTGGGAGTCACCAAATCCGCGCAGGTCATAACAAAGACATTGATAAGTGGGTGAGAGTAAGTCAATTAGGGGTTGCCAGTACTGGCGGCTTAAAAGCCAACCGTGAATAAATACGAGGACGTCGGGTTCTGCTGTGGGAGCAGTTAAATCGTAAGCGTGGGGGACTCCCAGGATATCGATGCTAGCCATATTTCGATCCTATCGTCGAACAGCCCCTGTTGGCTCCAAGCTTGAGTCGGTTGAACTTGGTTGAACTTGGGTGCCATTGTGGCAAAGAAACCGGGTTTCTATTAAAAATCGTGGCTAGGGAAGGGGAGATCGGAGCCAGAAACCCGGTTTCTAGGTTGAACTTGGGTGCCATTGTGGCAAAGAAACCGGGTTTCTTCGCAGCCAGAAACCCGGTTTCTAGGTTGAACTTGGGTGCCATTCCTCACTGCCCCATCAATCTCAAGCGCACGCTTTCGGCAATTTTTTGCCCCAGATAGTCTGGTATCAAGTTTTCATTCGGTCCGAGCAAGTAGAGAATTAGGCGAGTTCGCCCTCGCCAAACCAGCAAATTGGCATTGATCACCAGCAGATCCTCTTGCCAGATGGTGTACATGACTTTGTAAAATAAACCGGGTTGGTTATCGGCTTCAATCAATAGGGCGGGTAGCTTAAACACGGGATCGACGTAGAATTCGGTTTCTACCTGTTCTAAACCAGCATCGAGATTGAATTCTACTGCCAGCATCTCTTCTACTTCAAACACCCCCGCCAGCGCTTCTCGAATCGCGCGACAGACATTATCTGCGGTTTTTTCTGTCAACGCTTTGCTACCGCGAGACACCACCAGCTTGATAAAGACCAACATGGGGGCTTGGATTTGACCGTACAGGCTGAGGCTGTGAATGGTCAATCCGTAGGCAGCCAGCACGCCAAAAATATCGCTGAGCAAAAATGATTGGTTGCGGTAAGCAAAATGCAAGGCACTTTTGCTACCCTCTGGTTTCATCTCAATCACCGCTCGCTTGGTTTTAAATAGCTTATAGGCTAGCCGCAGGTTTTGCAGTTGGATCTCGCTGCTGACAAATTGCTCGTAGAACTGAGGAAACGACTTGTTAAACCGTTTCAGGAGTTCTAGTGTTGATGATTTCAAACCCGTTTCCATCATTGGGGGTGGTGCATCTGGTGCTGACCAGGTCAAAGGCTAGCTAAAGGTTGATTTTCAACGCTGATACGGGCGTGAGCGCGTTCCCCTTACCCTGTCTTTTGGCTGACTTGATCGACCAGCCAAACATTGAAGGGGATACGGGAGATATACTAACTATTACCGCCATCCAACGTCTTTTTACTACAATAACCACGGCTGCATGGGTTTTTGGAAAAGCTGGTTCAGCGAATCTGATACTGCCTCGACAACAGGGGCCACACAAATTGAAGAGGATGCGATCGCCCGTCCAGGTGACTTGAATAACCGCAATGGTCGCATCTTTTTCACTACTGACCGAGAGATTGACCTGTACGAACTAGAAGAACTCTGCGATGCGGTGGGTTGGTCCCGCCGTCCGCTGCGTAAAGTCAGAAAGGCCATTCAACACAGTTTTCTCGTCGTTTCCATGTGGGAAATGCGAGCTAACCGGCGGCGACTCATTGGCTTTTCTCGCGCTACATCCGACCATGCGTTTAACGCGACAATTTGGGATGTAGTCGTTCACCCGGACTTCCAAGGTCAAGGTCTGGGTAAGTCTCTGATGAAATACACGATCAAAAAACTCCGCAGTGAGGACATTAGCAACATTACCTTATTCGCCGACCCCCATGTGCTAGATTTTTATCACGGACTCGGCTTTATTTCCGATCCAGAGGGCATCAAAGGCATGTTTTGGTATCCCAATTAAACCAGCCCTAGTTCCTATTTGGGAAAAAGCAGGTTATACTAGAC
>DNGG01000291.1:9807-20374 GCA_003486675.1 Cyanobacteria bacterium UBA11372 | reverse complement strand
CGTAGCATTTGGGGAATATCGGCATTCCAGAAATTGCGATCGCTTAACCAATCATGAACCACCCGATCCTGATATTCTGGTTCAAAACTAAAAGATCTCCACAACAATATCCCCCTGGGGTTAGGATGATACCGGCGCGCCATTTTACCCCAAGTTTTATTGAGAAACTGATACCGTCCCGCAGCTGTGGAACAATTACCTTTATTAGGCCCAACGGGGATGCGGATGCATCGATTCGGATGGCGACTGAGATTGCGGACATACCTACCACCATAAAGCACGTGGTAAGGACGAGCATAATTCGACTCGCTGGCTGAAATAGTCCGCATCAAGGCGCGAATGTAAGGATCGCCGCCCCGCATCGCCAAGGGCATTGTACCGCGCAAGCCAGTGATGCGAGCAGGTGGATCGAGCCAATCTGGCATATAGCGCATTATCAATCCTTCCACCTCTTGCCAATTTTGGATCGCAAAGGTGAGTCCCAAAGCGGCGATAGTAGCCACTAGGAGCTTTTTTCGGCGACTTGAATCGGGGGATTTTTCTTCCCCTGATACTGGAGAGGGCGGCGATGTATCTACCAAGATCGGAACTCCTGCATCGACTTAAGGGAAAACACCTACGCTTGGGTGACGTAGAAATCGGGTTTCTGGGTAACAGAAACCCGGTTTCTTTGCCTAAAAGCGATTAGGCTACATTAGCAAACAATTGCTGCCAGCTTGTTTCCGCAGCTTCTGGCTTAGCGACAATTTCTACTATTTTATTTTTAGCCTCCGCCTGAAACAAGGCTTCCACGCAGACTTGCGCGACTTTGGTGCGGGGTATACTGCCGTCAAACAGGGTGTCAGCGGCTCCCATCACAACTGGATTGGTATTATCCTCATTTTTCAGCCCGCCCGGACGCACTATCGTGTAAGTCAAACCACTTTTGGTGAGATACTCCTCGGCTTGTTTCTTCCACACCAAAATGAGCCAGAACAAATTTAACGGGTGAAATAGCTGGGAGGTACACAAGGAGGTAACCAAGACAAAATGCTCAATTCCCTTCGCTTTGGCTGCATCTACCAGATTTTTAGTCCCTTCGTAGTCTACTTGGTACGGCCCGGTTGGGTCAAAACTCGGTTTCGCACCCGTGGCGCACAGCAACACGGTACTATCACCTATGGCAGTACTGAGAGTATCTGGTTTAAGGACATCGCCTACCACTAACTCGGCTTCGGCGGGTAAAATTGCTCTAGCTTTGTCTGCATCCCGCACCAAGGCACGCACGGGAATTTGACGCTTAACTAACTCTTGTACGATGCGGCGACCCGTTTCGCCTGTTGCCCCTGCTACAAATGCTTTCATGAGATCGGTTACTCTGGTTAAACTAGCAATTTTAAGATTTTCTTTAATTTAGTTTAAATATTTCATGAACTAAAAGGAGGATGTTTTGTTGTTACCGTTAAGATTTGCGGTCAGGCTGTAACTATTGAAACCTGGAAGGGAATATTTAACATAACATTAGGACAACTCGCGCAGGTATGCGTCTATGCAATCAAATTACAGCGATTATCCAGCAGTTGAAGTTACTAACAGCCTTATGGATGCGATGCCGCCTTTTGCCGATCGTGACAATTTAATAGCAGCAGAAGCAGATTTAATCAAGCCGGTACGGTTTCACGGGCAGTTTGAAGATTGCATGGAAATGTATGCTGATGTTGCGACCGTTGCCGAATATCTCAACGCTCACCCGGAATGGTTTAGGCGCTGCGCCCACCCGATGAAGGCGCAACCCCTTGGTAACAATGGCTACGCTTTAACCATCGGGCGCTTCGGTTCCTTTGGATATGAGGTAGAACCGAAAATTGGCTTGGAGTTATTGCCCCCCGAGCGAGGCGTTTATCGCATTCTGACGATACCCGTACCGGATTACGTCGCTCCGGGGTATGATGTTGATTTTAATGCTGCAATGCAGTTGACAGAAACCACGATTGATGCATCGGCAGATTATCAGGGGGATGTGACGCGGGTAGAGTGGCAGCTGGATTTAGTAGTGGCGATTCAGTTTCCGCGCTTTATTTATCGCTTGCCCATGTCTTTGATTCAAAGTACGGGTACGAGCTTACTGCGCCAAATCGTCCGACAAGTCTCCCACCGCTTGACTCACAAGGTACAGCAAGACTTTCATTCCAGCTTGGGCTTACCGATGCCCCACAAAAGGGTTAATAGGTAATAGGTAGTTGGTGGTAGGGCTTGGAAGCAGGTGAGCAGGTGGGCAGGTGGGCAGAATTTTTGAACTTGCTTTGTGCGATCGCCAGCCATGCCCCATTACCTACTACCTATTACCAATTACCCATTACCCAATAGTTACATTTTGCTAATAATTCTTTGCACGATATCCATCCCGGAAACTGCCTGCCAACCAAACAATCCCAATAAGCTGATATTCAGGATAATGTGGGTATAACGCGCCCAATCTTGTCCTTTTTGCATATAGGGAGAAAGCGCGGCAGAAATGGAAATCAGTCCGGTCATGGTTAATCCGACTAACAGGTGGGGGCCAACAAACAGCTTACCATTGTTGATGTAGGTAACCGCCATACCGCCCAGGGTGCCGAGAACCATCAAGGCAAACAGGATCGATCCCACCTGGTAATGCTTCAGGTTGAACTTGCCTTTAATCAGCTCTTTGCGGGCGTCCCCTTCGGCGCTTCTGGTGCGTCGGACTTGAATGCCTAAGTATAGAGCATAAATAGCTAGGCCAAGCAGCACCCACATCATCAGGGGGTGACCGAATTGGCTCCAAGTTTTAATCGAGGCGGGGATTTCCAAGTTCATAGGGCTGGGGTCGTCAGATGAGGAACTGTAATAAAAGTTAGCATAAAAACACTTTTCTACACCTATCGCATGAGGACAAAACCATCACAAAGCATGTGGGTGAACTTCTCAAAGCGCTGATTTGGCGCTAAGTTGTCAATGCTGAGGATGGAACGAGGAGCAGGCATGACCTCCACAAAAGATAAGGATGTCTTACTGAGACGGGCGGCTCAAAGTGGTGACATGCATCACGTACAAGCCCTACTTGCCCAGGGTGCTGATGTCAATGCCACCGGGCGAGATGGCACGACGGCTTTGATGTTTGCTGCCCAAAATGGGCATACCGCGATCGCGCGCTTGTTACTAGATGCTGGGGCAAATGTCAATCAGCCCAGAAAACGGTTTGGCACGACGGCTTTGATGATAGCGGCGGCGGCAAATTGGGTCGAGATCGTGCAAATGTTGTTGGATCGGGGTGCGGATGTCAATGCTAAAAACGAGGATGGCAACACGGCGCTGATGGCAGCATCCATCAGGGGTTATGCCGATGTCGTACAGGTGTTGCTCAATGCCGGTGCAGAGGTAAATATCAGGAATAAGGACGATAATACAGCCTTGCACTTGGCAGCAGAACAGGGACATAGTGCTGTTTTGGATGCTTTACTTTCCAGGGGTGCAGACGCCAACGGACTCAGCGGCGGCGAAACAGCGCTGACGCTATCCGTAGGCGTTGGCAATGCCGTGGGAGTGCGACTGTTGTTAGAGCATGGGGCAAATGCAGATACTAGAACGGGTGATGGTAGAACTGCTCTAATGCAGGCAGGGGAGTCTGGTGATTTAGCGATCGCGCAAATGTTGCTCGCTTGGGGTGCGGATGTCAATGCCCAAGATGGGGAAGGCGAAACTGCTTTAACTCTAGCATCCGACCAAGGTCATGCAGATGTGGTGCGAAGTCTTCTAGAAGCAGGTGCTGATGTCAATATTAAAAACCAAGATGGGTGGACGGCTTTAATGGCAGCAGCGGCAGAAGGTTACGTGCCGATTGTGACAGCTTTACTGGACAAAAATGCCGATATTAATGCCAAAGATAACGATGGGGAAACCGCGTTACACCTGGCGATTGCCGAAGGACGCGATCGCGTGGTAAATATCTTGCTTAACCGCGGGGCTGATATTGAAGCCAGGAATAATCTGGGGGATACACCTTTGTTACTCGCTGCTTTGCAAGACCGCAGTACAATTGTGGCAGCGTTGCGCCAAAAAGGCGCTGACTGCAATGCTAAAAACATGGGTGAAACGGCTTTAACGGTGGCAGCATCTGAGGGATTTGTAGATACTGTTATAGCCCTGTTGAATGCCGGGTGCGATCCCAACGTGGCGGCGGATGATGGGCAAACGGCTTTAATTAAAGCCAGCGATCGCGGTTACACAAATGTGATGCAAGCATTATTAGCTAACGGTGCTAATGTGAATTTTCCAGACTTATCTGGTTCAACTGCTTTGATCTGTGCAGCTACTCGCGGTGATGCTGCTGCTGTAAAAATATTGCTCGACGCCGGTGCAGATGTCAACCTAACAAACTCTAACGGCGATACGGCTTTGACAATTGCCGAATTACACGGTTATCGGGATGTTGTGCCATTACTTTTGGCTGCTGGTACTTAATCCCAAAATCTGGGGTGTGGGGACAAATAGCTGACTTCCTACACCCAAGCTCAACTAATAACTAATAACTAATGACTAGGATGAAAATTTTTGTTCCGGGACGGCTTTGTTTATTTGGAGAACATAGCGATTGGGCGGGTGGCTATCGCCGCATTAATCCCAATTTAGAAAAAGGCTACGCGCTTTTAGTTGGCACGAATCAAGGACTTTATGCCGAAGTAAAACCCCATCCAACTCATCTAATTCTGCGCTCTACCTTAAGTGATGGAACTCATCAAACTCTATCCTTACCGATGGAAAGGCAGATTCTACTTGCCGCAGCAGAAACAGGCGGTTTCTTCAGTTATGCTGCTGGGGTTGCTTATCAGTTTCTCACCTACTATCGCGTCGGTGGTATTGAAATTGATAATTACTTAACCGATTTACCCATTGGGAAAGGTTTATCTTCGAGTGCTGCCATTTGCGTTTTGATTGCTCGCGCTTTTAATCTCACCTACGACTTAAAAATGACCCTTCGCGGCGAAATGGAGTTGGCTTATTTAGGGGAAATTACCACTCCTTCCCGCTGCGGTAGAATGGATCAAGCTTGTGCTTATGGCAGCCGCCCGATTTTGATGATTTTTGATGGCGATCGCATAGATGTCATCGAACTCAATGTCCCCAAAGATTTATTCTTTGTTATCGTCGATATCGGCGCGGGCAAAAACACTCAAGAAATCCTCAGCAATTTGAATCAGTGCTATCCTTTCCCCAATAACGAAGTGCAGCAGAATGTTCAAAAATATTTAGGTTCTATCAGCGCTCAAATTACCCAACAAGCAGTTAACGCCCTGGAAAAGGGGGATGCCGAACAAATTGGCGCAATGATGAAAAAAGCTCAATCCGAATTCGACCAATATTTAATCCCGGCTTCTCCTTCTCAATTAACTTCTCCCGTTTTGCATAAACTCCTAAATTATCAGCCGATTCAACCTTATATTTTAGGCGGTAAAGGTGTCGGCTCCCAAGGCGATGGCACGGCGCAATTTATTGTTAAAGATGAGTCTAGTCAGCAAAAAGTTATTGAAATAATTGAGCGCGATTTTCCGAAAATGCAATGTTTGAAGCTGGCGATCAAAAATAGTCTCAATTCTGATAATTTACCTGTTGTGGCGGGCGGGCAAGATGCCCACCCCACAAGAGAACAACCCACAAGAGAAAGAGAAAATTATCCTTTAACTATTAATGTTGGCGGGAAGGATGCCCACCCCACAAGTGAATATCCCACAATAGAAACAGAAAAGTATCCCGCAAAAAAGAAGGTTCGCAAAGGTGTAATACCGGCGGCTGGTTTTGGAACTCGCTTATTTCCAGCTACAAAAGCTGTTAAAAAAGAACTGTTTCCCATTATCGATCGGGAGGGGCGCGCCAAGCCGGTAATTTTGTCAATTGTGGAAGAATTAATTAGTGGGGGCATAGAAGAAATTGCCATCGTTGTGCAGACGTGCGATCGCGCAATTTTTGAAGACTTTTTTAAATCTCCACCTTCCCCCGAATTCTTCAACAAATTATCGCCCCAAAATCAATCATACAGCCAATACCTTCAAGACATAGGTAACCGAGTCACAATTCTAACCCAAGACGTTCAGGAAGGTTACGGTCATGCTGTATTTTGTGCCAAAGAATGGGTCAACAATGAGCCATTTTTGCTTTCATTAGGTGACCATGTTTACTCATCAGATACGGATATTTCTTGTGCCGGACAAGTTATAAATATTTACGAACAAATCGACCAAAGTGTGGTAGGATTAACCACAATGTCAGCAGAAATTATTCAAAAAGCTGGTTGCGTTACCGGAGTTTGGCAAGAATTAAACTCGATTATTTCCTTGACGCAAGTTGCTGAGAAGCCAAGCGTTGAATATGCCCGCCAGCATTTGCGGGTAGAAGGAATCCCAGAAGATGAATTTTTATGTATTTTTGGTTTATATGTGCTGACGCCAACAATTTTTGATTGTCTGGAAGAAGATATCATAAATAATATCCGCTTCAAAGGTGAATTTCAACTAACAACCTGTTTGGAAAAATTGCGGCAGAAGGAGGGAATGACAGGGTATATGATTCAAGGAAAGTGTTTTGATACGGGAATGCCGGATGTTTATCGCCAAGCAATGATTGATTTTCGCAACTGTTAGCCGTCGATGAATTTACTGGATTTTCTACCAACAACAGTTTCTTTCGTTTTAGTCCCTATCTTATACGGATTGATTGCCGGACTAACTATCGGAGGATTTGCTGCGCTGAGAATGCGAAATATTTTAGTAATAAGTTGGACAATTGTTGGAGCAATAATTGGGGTCTATATTGGCTCGGGGATTGGATATATTTTATTCAATACATTGCATCGGGATCCAGACTTTATCGAGGGTCTGGGTTTGGTTATATTTTACTTGAATAGCGGCATGTTAATCGGTTCTATTTCAGGGGCTGAAATTGGAATTATTATTTTTGAACGCTGGCGTCGTTCGAGGAGGATTTGAAGATAAAACCCGCCCATAATCATCGTTCATATATTTATTTGTTGTTTACCATAAAAAATGGGTTTTTAGCCCCCCCTTTAAGGGGAAAAATAAAAATTAATTTCCCTAGTTCGCAATCCGCTCTGAGAAACCGGGTTTCTTCTGGTATCTTACGTTCCATAAACGATTTGTCAGGTGAAACCCGGTTTGTTGGCGTCACTGTCAACTGTCAACTGAGAAAACCAATCCGCGGTAAAATTATTTGGTGGGTTTTGTTAAGTTTTTACTAAACTGGAAGTAACCATCTTTATCTGCTGAAGTTTCTCTGTGCCGCTCTCCAGGGTGGAAACTCTTGGAATTCATGCCCGGTATGGAGCGAGTACATAGGCAACATCACCAGGCAGGATTTATGAATGACGAGTTATTTAGACAGCATTTTCAAGCGCTCCAGCGGGAAATTGCAGCATTGAAAGCGGAACGAGTTGCGGGAGCTTGGGAGGAAATTACTGCTGCGCTTGAAGGTTTGCAACTAATTTATGAGGAAATGCAGACGAGTTTGGAAGTAGCTGAGGTCGTTGAGGAGGAGCTTCTGCAACAGAATCAGCGTATCAGTACTGTATATAAACAGTATTACGACTTGTTTAACTATTCGCCGATCGGATACTTGGTTACCGATGCTAATGGGTTAATCATAGAAGCAAACCAAGCGATCGCTCAACTCCTAAACGTACCCCATCCCCATCTGGCAGGGAAACCCCTTGCTGTGTACGTCGCACAGAGCGATCGCTCAAGGTTTCGTACCAATCTGAATCGCCTTTCTCCCAGCAGCGACATCCAAGTTTGGCAGATTAACCTATCTCCACGAAACGGTGAGTTATTTGCCGCCGAATTGAGTGTGGCGATCGCGCGCAACCATTCTGGTTTGATTGAAACACTACAGATTGGGGTGTACGACGTCAGCAGGTATCAGCAAACGCTGACTCAACCAATCGAACCGCAGATTCCCGAACAGATCCCACCAGCAGCAACGATGCCGATGTCTGCACTGCCTCAGTCTCTTGAAGGATTGCAGGTTCTAATTGTCGATGACGAAGCCGATGCACGCGAATTTATCGCCGCTGTTTTGGAGTCTTACGGGATTCGCGTCACTGCCGTTTCCACCGCAGCAGCAGCTTTGGAAGCACTAGAGCGATTCCGTCCCGATGTTTTGGTGAGCGACATTCGGATGCCTGATGAGAATGGGTACAGTCTGATTCGCAAAATCCGCCAACTCGAAGCCAAAAAAGGCTGGCACATTCCGGCGGCTGCCCTCACAGCTTATTTGGCAGAAGATCGCGAAAAGGCACTTGCAGCCGGATTTGAATCGCACCTGCACAAATTAGCTGAGCCTACAGAGTTAGTTGAAATGGTAGCTCGGCTGGCAGGTCGAGTTTGAATTAGTCAGAAACCCGGTTTCTTTGGGTAGATATATGGAGCGATTGACTGAAAGCCAAAAAAACTCTTCTGCGTTGGGTGTGTTTGCAGGCGGTGGCGAGATGGGTGAGTTGATGCGATCGCACGATTGGTCAAACACGCCCTTAGGTCCGGTCGAGAACTGGTCGCCAACCCTACGTACTCTGGTCAGTACCATCCTTGCGTCTCGCTTTCCCCAATGCATTTTCTGGGGAGATGACCTGATTCTGCTTTACAACGATCCCATCATTGTCATTTTTGGGGCAAATCATCCCCACGCTCTAGGGCAACCCCTACGCGAAATATGGTCAGAAATTTGGGATAACCAACTCAAGCCGACGTGTGAGGGAATCAGGGATACGGGTGAAGCCGTCTTTGCAGAAGATCTGATGTTTCAGATCCTTCGCTCTGGCGACCTGGAAGAAACCTATTTTACGGTGTGCTACAGCCCGGTTTGGGAGGAGGCGGGCAAATTCGGTGGGATACTTTGTACGACAACTGAAACCACCCAGCAAGTGATTGGTCGCCGTCGCTTGACCATGCTGCGAGAGCTAGCCACAGCCGGAAGCGGGGCAAAAACGCTACAGTCCGCTTGCACTGCCGCCGCTGATACGCTCAACCCCTACGATATTCCCTTCGCTTTGTTCTATCAGGTCAATTCTGAGGGCAATTTGGCAGAACTCGTGGCTGCAAGTGGACTGACCCTAGACAGTGCCGCTGCACCTGCAACGATGACGCTCACTCCGGATGACCCGAATCATTTAACGGAGCAGTCGCGGGGTTGGTTGCTGGCTGAAGTGTTCCAGAGTCGTGAACCTCTGCTGATGACCGATGCGATCGCTCGCTTCGGAGCGTTACCGGGAGGCCCGTGGGCAGAAAGTCCCCGCTCTGCAATGATTCTCCCGATCCTATCGAGCAATAAGGAACAGGTGGAATGTCTGCTGGTTGCCGGAATCAGTCCCCGCCTCCCGTTCAATTCCGAATACCGCTCATTTCTCGAACTGGTGGCGCAACAGGTTGAAAGCTCGATCGCCACAGCTCGGAGCTATGAGGAAGAACGCAAACGGGCTGAAGCATTGGCAGAACTCGATCGAGCCAAAACCATCTTCTTCAGCAATGTATCTCATGAATTTCGCACGCCACTCACCCTGATTCTCAGTCCTGCCGAAGATGCGTTAACCGATCCAGACGATCCCCTTTCACCACAGCAACGACAGCGCCTTAAAGTAATACAGCGCAATGGCTTGCGCCTGTTGAAGCTGGTCAACACCCTGCTCGATTTCTCACGCATTGAGAGCGATCGCGTTAAGGCAGTTTACGAACCAACTGACTTGGCGAGCTTTACGGCTGAACTAGCGGCTGTATTTCGCTCTACGATCGAGCGAGCAAATTTGCGTTTGCTGGTAGATTGTCCGCCCCTAAGAGAACCAATTTATGTCGAGCGGGAGATGTGGGAAAAGATTGTTTTTAACTTGCTTTCTAATGCTTTCAAGTTCACATTTACGGGCGAAATTGCCGTCAGGTTGAGATTGGTAAACCAGCAGGTTGAGCTAGCTGTACAAGACACGGGCATTGGCATAAAAGCCGCAGAAATTCCCCACTTATTCCAGCGGTTCCACCGGGTAAAAGGATCGCAGGGACGCTCGTTTGAAGGATCGGGGATTGGCTTATCCCTCGTGCAAGAATTGGTAAAATTGCATGGTGGAACGATTCAAGTTAGTAGCGTCGAAGCAGTTGGAAGTTGCTTTACCGTATCAATTCCAACCGGATTGGCTCACCTGCCCCAAAACCAGATTCGGGCTACTCAAACTTTAACTTCAACCGCGACAGCAGCAATTTCCTACTTAGAAGAAGCGATGCGGTGGCTACCGGAAGAAAGCTCGGAGTTTGAAGCTTCAAACTCGGAGTTTCAAGCTTCAAACTCGGACATTCAAGCTCTAAGCTGCAAAACTGCGCGCGTTCTCTTGGTCGATGACAATGCCGACATGCGCGATTACCTGCGGCGGTTATTGAGCCAGCACTGGCAAGTCGAAACAGCCGCAAATGGCGCGATCGCTCTCGATCTAATCCAACAAAAATTACCCGATCTAGTGCTGACTGATGTGATGATGCCAGAGGTAGACGGATTTCAATTGTTGAATGCACTCCGGGCTGAC
>DNGG01000291.1:2004-9689 GCA_003486675.1 Cyanobacteria bacterium UBA11372 | reverse complement strand
ATCCAACAAAAATTACCCGATCTAGTGCTGACTGATGTGATGATGCCAGAGGTAGACGGATTTCAATTGTTGAATGCACTCCGGGCTGACGCTCAAACAAAAAGTATTCCAATTATTTTACTGTCGGCACGGGCGGGAGAAGAGGCAACGATTGAAGGATTGGAAGCGGGGGCGGATGATTACCTGATCAAACCCTTCTCGGCGCGCGAACTGATAACGCGGGTGAATACAAATCTGCAAATGGCACGCCTGCGCCAAGAGCGATCGGCAAATCGCTTGAAAGATGAGTTTCTAGCCACAGTAACCCACGAACTGAACGCTCCTCTAGCGGCAATTCTCGCCTGGGCAAGGTTGTTGCAAACGAAGCCCTTCGATCGAACTATGATGTTACGCGCTTTGGAGACGATCGAGCGCAATGCTAGCAATCAGGCAAAGCTGATTGAAGATTTATTGGATATTTCCAGCATTTTGTCCGGAAAACGCGACTTGAATCCTCAGCCCGTCGATCTGGTTTCGATCGTCGATGAGGTGTTGAATAGCTGGTATCGAAAGGCGGAAGAAAAAGCGATCGCGCTTAAATACGCGATTGAGGAGTCCCGAACAGATGCGCGCAAACGAGCCTCATCACGAGTAAAATTAAACACCCGATATTCAAATTTTATTGTCAACGGAGAACGCAAGCGCCTGCGACAAATTTTTGCCAATATACTCTCGAACGCCATCAAATTTACACCAGAGGGCGGAAGAATTGCGATTGAATTATCAGTAGAAAGGCAGGAAGACGAGTTGAGCTATGCTCGAATTCAAATTAAAGATACTGGCTGCGGAATCAGTGCAGATTTTCTGCCCTATGTTTTCGATCGCTTCCGTCAGGAAGAAGTGCCAAGCCGTCACACACCGGGAGGAGTGGGAATTGGACTAGCGATCGCTCGTCATCTAGTCGAATTGCACGGAGGTAGGATCGAAGCAGCGAGTGATGGGGAAGGACGTGGCGCAACGTTTACCGTTAGACTGCCACTGCAAATAGAATAAAACCGCGCGATCGCAGCAAACCATAGAATTACGCAAGGAGATTAAATTCATCATGGGCAAAGAAGAACAATTACTTGAATGTTGGCGCGAACTTTCTCCCGAAGCGCAAGAGCAAGTGCTTCAACTAGCGCAATCCTTAAAACCACAGCCGGAGTTTGTGCCGCAAACTCCTCTGGGGAAAAAGTTATGGGAAATTCGTCAACGCATTGTTGCATCAGGTGTTCCTTTGTTGAGCGATGAAGAGCTTGAACAGGAACTCGCGGAGCGTCGTGGTGGCTGGCGGGAGAAAGACTAAATGACTCGAACGTTTATTGATTCTGGTGTGCTAATTGCGGCGGCTCGTGGCAACACAACTCGATCGTTTGCTGCGCTTAGTATCCTCAA
This sequence comes from Cyanobacteria bacterium UBA11372, assembly GCA_003486675.1. GTDB lineage: Bacteria > Cyanobacteriota > Cyanobacteriia > Cyanobacteriales > Aerosakkonemataceae > Microseira. The sequence goes on along the minus strand of DNGG01000291.1, from coordinate 8,273 downwards.
CGATCGCGATCGCGAATTTGCTTCAAGCGCGTTCGTTCAGTTAGAAACCATCCCTAAAGCAACTTATTACAAACAACAAGCTGAGGTAGATTTCTATGAGTCTTTTTTTAGCAGCGTTACCCTCTGGGCAACCAAATTAGACGAGATTCTCCAAACCGGAAATCGCATTGCCAGTAGTTACGGTTTAGCTGCAATGGATGCGCATCATCTGGCTGCTGCGCTTACAGTTGATGCTGAGGAGTTTGTAACTACTGAAAAAACCACAAAACCAATGCACCGCGTTACAGAAATCCGAGTTGTTTCAATTGCTAGTGAATTGCTGTAACCGTAAGAACAATGCAACCACCTCGACCTGAAACTGTCACGCTAAACGATATTTTAATTACCGAGGAATTATCTCGGCGATCGCGAAGCGTCTCCGAAGGAGAATCGCCTTGTGCCGCTAACTTACAGGCAGAAAATCAAGCATTGCATACCTTGGCACGGCAGCTGGTAGCTCAGCCGGAAAATATCCTCAAAAGTCTAGTTGACATAGCACTAGATTTATGCGTTGCAGGAACCGCAGGCGTTAGCTTGCTAGAGACAACTGCCAATGGGGAAGAAATCTTTCGCTGGAATGTGTTAGCAGGTGCATTGGCAGAATACGTCGGCGGCACCACACCTCGCAACTTTAGTCCCTGTGGAACCTGCCTCGATCGCGGCACGCCCCAGCTTTATCAGTATCCGGAACGATATTTTACCTATCTTCAAGCAGCCAATACCCCGATTGTGGAAGGGTTGGTTGTACCCCTAATCGCAGATAATCAAGCGCTCGGTACGATCTGGATTGTCTCCCACAACGAGCAGAGACACTTTGACTCGGAAGATGTACGGGTGATGACGAGTTTGGCAGATTTTACAGCGGCAGCGCTCCTGCTAAATCAGCGACAGACTCAGGAGTTGTTGGCAAAGAATGCCCAACTAGAGGCTGAAGTAGTGGAACGCAAGCGAGCCGAGGAGTTGGCGCAAGAGAACGAAGCTTATTTTCGGGCGATCGCTAACCTAGTCCCAGATTTACTCTGGCGTAATTGTTCTCAAGGGAAAGCCATCTGGTACAACCAAAGTTGGTTTGACTACACCGGGCAAACTTGGGAGGAAGCGCAGGGAAATGGATGGATAGATGTCATTCATCCTGACGATCGCGCTCAATCTGACGCTAACTTTCAAAATGCCGTAAGAGAGTGCCGCCTCTGGCGACAGGAACACCGCATTCGCGGCAGAGATGGCAACTATCGTTGGTTTTTGGTGCAGGTACGTCCGGTGGAGTCAAACGGACGGATCGTTTGGTTTGGCGCCGCTACCGACATTCACGAACAGCGCATGGCGCTGGAGTCATTACGGATATCAGAAGAACGGCTACGCTTGGCTTCCGAGGCGGCTAATTTTGGCGTCTATGAGTACATTCCTCAAACCCAAAAACTCACTTGGTCGCCGTTGTTGAAAGCGATGCATGGTTTACCAGAAAACGCAGAAATAACTCCCGATCTGGTGCATGAGTTCGTTCACCCCAACGATCGCGCGCAATTCCTCAGCGGCATCGCACAATTGTTTAGTCCAGACTCTCCAGAATTGTACGAGCATGAGTTTCGCATTGTGCGGACGGATGGAGAAGTGCGCTGGCTACTGGATAAAGGGCGAATCTTTTTTACCGGAGAACACCGCAGGGTTGAACGGGTAATCGGAGTTACCTACGATATTAGCGATCGCCAGCAATCGGAAGCAACCTTGCGCGAGTCAGAAAAGCACCTCAAATTGTCCCTAGAAGCGTCATTAGCGGGAAGCTGGTCTTGGGACGTAGCGAACAATACTTCGACCTGGGACGACCGCTTTCACAAAATTTACGGCTTTGCTCCCGACGCACCGCGCTCCTATGAAACCTGGCTCAACGGCGTTCATCCAGACGACCGAACCCGCGTTCAGGAACTGACAGCACAACTGTTTGCCAGTATTGATAACGATTTTTGGAATCAGGAATTTCGCCTTTTGCATCCCTCTCAAGGCGAGCGTTGGGTAATAGCTACGGGGCGCGTCGAACGCGATGCTACTGGCAGAGTAGTACGTTTCTATGGACTCAATTTTGACATCAGCGATCGCAAACGTGCTGAAGAACAACTGCGTCTAGCTGCGGAGATGGATGCGTTCCGGGTAAAGTTGTCGGATGCGCTGCGATCGCTCTCCGATGCGGTTGAAATTCAGGGAATCGTGACGCGCACCACGATGAACTTCTTTAGGACAGACCGATGTTACTACTGCGAAATTATTGACGGTGATATCATCATTCGGCGGGATGCCGCACGGGAAGATTTGCCAACGGTGGTGGGGGTGTATCCACTCGAAAACTCTCCCATCTTCAAAGCCATGCTCGATGCGGGTCAACCTTTTGCCATTGAGGATGTCCACACAACCGACATGCTGGGTGAGAACTTGAGACAGGCTTGTTTTCAGTTGCAGATTATTTCCTTTATCCTCGTGCCTGTGATCAAGCAGGGAGAGCCAGTCGGGATTCTCTCAATTAACCAAACCACGCCGAGGAACTGGACAGCGTTTGAGGTGGATCTGGCGGAAGAAATCGCCGATCGCACCTGGGCAACGATCGAACGCACCCGCGCCGAAGCAAACTTGCGTGAAGCAGAACTTCAGCGAGTGCGAGAACAATCTGCCCGCGAACAAGAACGCCAACGCGCCGAATCACTGGCAGAACTCGATCGCACCAAAACTCTTTTCTTCAGCAACATTTCTCACGAATTCCGCACACCGCTGACGCTATCCCTGGCTCCTTTGCAAGATGCCTTGAGCGATCGCACCCATCCTCTCGCCCCTGTTCACCGAGAACAATTGGAACTTGTTCACCGCAACAGCTTACGCCTCTTGAAACTGGTTAATACTCTACTCGATTTCTCTCGCATTGAAGCTGGACGGATGGAAGCAGTATACGAACCAACCGATTTGGCAATGTTCACGACTGAGCTAGCAAGCGTATTTCGTTCTGCGATTGAACGAGCGAGGCTCAGGTTGATTGTTGATTGCCCACCATTGCCAGAGCCAGTTTATGTAGACCGTGAAATGTGGGAGAAAATCGTTCTCAATCTGCTTTCCAACGCCTTTAAGTACACCTTTGAAGGGGAGATTGCAGTCAGACTGCATCCAGCGTTAGCTGGCGATCGCGTCATACTTGAGATCGAAGATACCGGCACGGGAATTGCAGCCGAACACCTGCCCCATCTATTCGAGCGATTCTATCAAGTCCGAGGAGTGCAGGCACGAACCTATGAAGGATCTGGGATTGGTCTAGCTTTGGTACACGAACTGATTCGACTGCATAATGGCACGATCGATGTCAGGAGTATCGTAGGGCAGGGAAGTTGTTTTGCGATCGCGATTCCTTTCGGTACAGAACACCTGCCGAGCGATCGCCTACGATCCGACGTAGGCGATCGTATCACAACAACACGTACCCCAGCATCAACAGCACTCAGCGCCGCCCCTTATGTTGAAGAAGCACAGCGTTGGCTACCCCAAGAGGCAGGGGAGCAGAGGAGCAAGGGAGCAGAGGAGAGTGTAGAGGTTCGTTCATCAGTCTCAGAGACTCGTTCATCAAGCTCAGAATCTCCCCCAGCTCTCCCAGCTCGCATTCTCCTAGTCGATGACAACGCTGACATGCGAGATTATTTGACACGGATATTAAGCGATCGCTTTCAAGTCGAAGCAGTTGCAGATGGTGCGGCGGCGCTAGCAGCCGCTACTGAGCGAGTGCCAGATCTAGTACTCAGCGATGTGATGATGCCAGGGCTTGACGGCTTTGAGTTGCTGAGGGCATTGCGGGCAGATCCGCGCACAAGAGAGATCCCGATTATCCTGCTGTCTGCCCGTGCTGGAGAAGAGTCTGTAGTTGAAGGATTGGAAGCGGGGGCGGATGACTACCTAATCAAGCCTTTTTCGGCTCAGGAATTGGTGTCCCGCGTCAACGGTCATCTCCAGATGGCACAATTGCGCTATGAATCACTCGATCAAGAAAGAACGCTCAATCGCCGCAAAGACGAGTTACTATCAACCGTTTCCCACGAACTGAATACACCTTTGGTAGCTATTCTCGGGTGGACGCGCCTGCTGCGTGCCAATCCGTCGAATCAATCGATGTTGATCAAATCCCTAGAAACTATTGAGCGCAATGCTTTGTTGCAAGCCAAACTGATCCAGGACTTGCTCGATATTTCCCGCATCACCGCAGGCAAACTGCGCTTGAATCTTGCGCCTGTCGAACTGGAATCGGCGATCGAAATAGCGATCGCAACTGTAACTCAAACTGCCCAAGCAAAAGGAATAAATCTAAACTGGCGGCGAGTCACAGATCTCCCTGACGCCAATTCTGTTGTTGTCATGGGCGATCGCGATCGGCTGCAACAACTTTTGTGCAATCTCCTCACCAATGGGATTAAATTTACCCCAGAGTCCGGCAGCGTCACGGTTGAATTGTCAAGGATCGAAGGTGAAAAGTCCTATGATGATTGCTATGCTGAAGTTCGTGTCACCGACACTGGCATTGGTATCTCTGCTGAGTTTCTTCCCTATATCTTTGATCGCTTCCGTCAAGCTGAACAATCAGTTTCAGCCAAGGGATTGGGACTAGGGTTAGCGATCGCGCGTCACCTAGTTGAACTGCACAACGGCACCATTCATGCCCAAAGTGCTGGAGTTGGGCAAGGATCTACCTTTATCGTCAGGCTACCGCTGCTTGAGCAGGATCAAACTAAATAATCAATGCTCAGCAAAGGCTTGAGTAAAACAGTTAACCAATAAAACTTGTTATGAATCAGCCTGAAGCGAACCCAGAATTTGAAGCACTATTAGACTACCTCAAGCACAGTCGAGGTTGCGACTTGACAGGCTATAAACGCTCTACCTTGATGCGGCGTTTTCGGCAGCGGATGCAGAATATCAATATTGATAGCTATCAAAGCTACTTACAGTATTTGCAGCATCATCCACAAGAGTACCTTGACCTGTTAAACGACGTTTTAATCAACGTTACCAGTTTTTTCCGCGATCGCGATGCTTGGGATTATCTAGCCGCCGAAATCGTTCCTAAAATAATTGCCAACAAACAACCCCATGAACCGATTCGAGTCTGGAGTGCAGGCTGTGCCGCCGGACAAGAAATTTATAGCCTTCTGATTTTACTAGCAGAAGCACTAGGCATCGAATCCTGCCTCGAACGAGTTCAGTGCTTTGCAACTGATGCAGATCAAGCCGCCCTGCAACAGGCACAAAGAGCCACTTACAGCGATCTAGAAATCGCCAGCATCCCTCCCCATCTACTGGAAAAGTACTTTGAACAAACCGAACAAGGCTATGTTTTTCACCCAACGCTTCATAGCACAATCATCTTTGGTCGTCACGATCTGGCGCAGGATGCTCCCATGTCTAAAATTGACTTACTGGCGTGCCGCAATGTGCTGATGTATTTCAACCCAGAAACTCAAGCATCGATCCTAGTTCGCTTTCACTTTGCACTTAAAAATACTGGCTTTTTCTTCCTGGGTAAGTCAGAATTATTGCTCAATCGCAGGCAAATTTTTAACCCTATAAATTTGAAGCACCGGATTTATGCCAAGTCGCTCAAGTTAGAACTCGAAGATTATCTATCCATCAAACCCAAATCTCCTAAAAACCAGGAAATCGATCCTTTAACAACCCAAAGCTACTTCTGGCAAACCGCATTTGAAACCAGCCCCGTCGCCCAGTTAGCAGTAAATCTCAACGGTTACTTGATTGGTGCCAACGAGCAGGCGAATCGCATATTTGGATTAACCCTTGACGATTGGAACCGTCCCTTCGCAGAACTCGAACCTGGAAAGCTAGTAGGTTCCTACACTTCAATAACAACATTATACCGCAATTATCGTCCGGTGACTTTGAAGAATATCGAGTGGATTGGTTCGCAAAGCATCAGGTATTTCGATATTGCGATCGCACCAGTCTTTAACTCTAAAAAACTATTGCTAGGCATCACATTAACATTCCTCGATAAAACAGCCTGCAAACTGCTAGCCGCCAAAGTCGATTTAACTAATTCCGAATTAGCAAAACTCTCTGAAACACTTCAAGCCAAAGAAGCTAATCTAGAAACCATTAAAATGGAGCTAGATTCTGCTCATCAAGAAATCCAACTTCTCACTCAAAACACAGACTATAAAAATTGATCCAGGACTTACGCAGATCATGCATAAATA
>DNGG01000291.1:0-1665 GCA_003486675.1 Cyanobacteria bacterium UBA11372 | reverse complement strand
AGGGGCAATCCCCCCGTGGTTGCCCCTATATCTTACGCAGATCATGCATAAATAGTGTTTTGTAGGGGCAATCCCCCCGTGGTTGCCCCTATATCTTACGCAGAGCATGCATAAATAGTGTTTTGTAGGGGCAATCCCCCCGTGGTTGCTTACGCAGAGCATGCATAAATAGAGTTTTGTAGGGGCAATCCCCCCGTGGTTGCCCCTATATCTCAAGTTAAAAGGAGAGTATCGATCAAAAAAGTAGCGGTGTTTGGCAATGCTGGAGGCGGTAAATCAACTCTCAGCAAGAGATTAGGCTCTCCCGTACTTAGGGTGATAAATTTATCTAATCATTCGTAGGTTGGGTTGATTGAAGCGAAACCCAACTCTCTGAGGCATTCCAAGTTGGGTTTCGTACCTCAACCCAACCTACAACTTATAGAGTTAATTGTGCTGTAGGGGCGGGTTTTACCAACCAATCAAAGGAACCACGAGATATCTGATTAAACCCGCCCCCCCGTGCGATACTAATATTAAGTCCGGTTGCATGGGCATCCCGCGAGGGGCGGGTTGATGAAAATAATTCGCTATCGATCAAACGTCTCTGGTAAAACCCGCCCCTACAACATTATTAACCGTACAAGTCAGATGCTAAGGGACACGATATAATAGCTAATCGCTAATGGCTTCTCTCTCCCACTTGGCAATTAGCAATTAGCAATTAGCAATTAGCAATTAGCTATACATACGAAAAAGCGCCTGGGAGTCTTGCCGTGTTTCGACCCCAAGCGCTTTTTCTACTAAACTTGCTCCTCACACACCTAGAACAATATCAGTTGTTCAATTCAAACAGATATAGGGTGAGTGACACTTTCCTAACTGTACCATCTTCCTGGCGACATATTTCGCAAAGTAGACTTCAAATTTCTTCATAATAGATCCCTCGCGATTAAGGGGAATAGGGGCATCTTCTACTAACGCAAGTTGCTAGTTATAAACTGGCAAGCTTGCTAATGGCTAATTGCTAATTGCTGATGCAGCATTTTTCCTGACGCTAGCCATTAGCCATTAGCCATTAGCTCCTTTTTGAGAGATAACTAGCAACTTGAGTTACTAATGCAAAAAGTGACGAATTCCTGTAAGAATCATCACCAATCCTAGTTCATTCGCCGCTTTAATCGAATCTTGATCGCGCATACTGCCACCGGGTTGAACAATAGCAATAATACCTGCGGCGGCGGCGGTTCTTACCGAGTCGTCGAAGGGGAAGAAACCATCGCTGGCGAGGAAAGCACCTTGAGCTTTTTCCCCAGCTTGTTCTAGGGCGATTTTTGTCGATCCGACGCGATTCATTTGTCCGGCACCGACGCCGATGGTGGTGCGATCGCGCGTTACAACAATCGCATTTGATTTTACATGCTTGCAGACTTTCCAAGCAAATAGTAATTCGGCTAATTGTTCTGGCGTCGGTTGTTTTTCCGTCACCACTTGCCACTTGCTGGTATCTTCTACCACATCATCGGATGCTTGTACCAGTAAACCGCCTGAAATTACTTTCACCGTTTCTTTTGGCCCGCTGCTCAAATCTGGCAAAATTAAAACGCGCAGGTTTGATTTTTTCGCCAGAATTTCTTGCGCTTCTGCGTCGCATCCGGGTGCAACGATGCACTCTAAAAATGTTTT
>DNGG01000418.1 GCA_003486675.1 Cyanobacteria bacterium UBA11372 | reverse complement strand
TTGATGCCTCCACTGGTGAATATTACCTCAATTACCAAGTCGGGAATGGCTTTCTTTGTCTCCAAATTGTAGGATTCATCCGGCTCTTTTTTCTCATTTTGCTCCTCGCTATATTAGCCCCAGAGAGTTGGGTTTCGCTTGGCTCAACCCAACCTACGAATGATGAGATAAATTTATTGCCCTCAGTAAGGGAGAGCCTATTCGCTATTGGGGTTGGCGCGTTAGGAAGGGGAGATCGACTATTTGGCCTTCGGTTTCTCCTACCTGGACTTTTAATCCTTCACCACCGGCTTTTGTGCGGATATAAGCTAGGCCAAATGGCCCTTTTTCGGTTTCGGTGTAACTGGTTAGCTTGCCAATTTTTTCCTCTCCTATGGTTACGGGGGTTCCGGGTTCGGCGGGTGCTTCTAACTGGATGCCCCAAAGTTGTTGTTTGACGCCTTTATATGTGTTTAATCTGGCAATTGTTTCTTGTCCGATATAGCAGCCTTTGTTAAAAGAAATGGTTTGCCACAATCCGGCTTCGAGGGGATTATAATCATCAGTTAATTCGCGATCGGGTACGGGGCGTCCTTGTTCGATTCGCAACCTTTCCCACATGCGATCGCCCATTGGTACTGCCCCCACTTCCACTAATATTCCCCATAATGCCGCTGCACGATCGGCTGAGACAATCAGCGTATATCCGGGTAGTGCCAACCCACTCCCAACGGCAACGCGAACCTCGATTTGATTCCCCCCTTTGTCACGGATCGGCAAAACTTGATGATTGGCGTAAGCTTGCCCCACAATTGCAGTTGCACCCAGTTTATCCAACAGCGCGTCACTTCCTGGCCCAATCAAGGTGAAGGTCGCAGTATCATCGGTGACATCTTTTAATTGCACCCGATCCATCGGGAACAGATATTTATCCATCCATTGCATTAACTGCTGACGGCGACTAGGTGAAACCAGCAACAGGACTGAATCTTCGGTTACATAGGCGGTTGCTAAATCTATAGTCCTTGCGGTGGAACTGACAAAAACAGTATCGCAGCCTTGTCCTGGTTTTAAGCTTTGAAAATCGTTGGTAGTTTGATTGTGCAGGAAGCGGAGGCGATCGCTATCGGCAACTTGGATGCGTCCCCAGTGGGAGACTTCGCATACTACCACACCCGAAGCCGCGGATGCGTTCGCTGCTTCATCGTTGCCAAAACTTACTACCACCCCATCTTCAAAGATTGCTCCAGCAGCCGTCAAGACATCCTGCAACGCCTGAATCATTTAATTTCCTTCCTTTTTAACCCTTATTAAATAATCGGCAGATTGGCAAATATCTGCCTCACTGTCTGCTGTGCCTTCTCATCTAAGCGATTCCAATCTACATTTCCCGTTTCATCGATCAGGCTAGTATCGATCTCGACTTCGAGATTGTCTGGATCGACAATGACAAGATTGTAGTTGCAAAAGCAGACCTGATAACAAAGTTCCCACAGATCGAGGGTAAATTGCTGACTTTGATGTTGCAAAATTAACCGATATCCTGGATAGGGTTGCGGCAGGCGGATCAGAGCTTCTTCAATTTCTTCTCGTGTCTCTGGCGACGCATCTGAGAGTTGTTGCCGCAGCTGTTCTACCCTGGCTTTTGTTTCCTCTGTCGTACCTTCAGGCCAAACTAGCACATCTTCGTAAGTCCCTTTCCAGACAGATGCTTCCAACTGCTTGCGAATGTTATCTAAAATGCGGAGGAAAGCCGGTTGCATCAGCATTTCAGCTTGTTGCCATGCGACGATGTTTTTTATTTTCGGCGGCATACTTATGATTCGATCCTGGGCGAGAGCAATTAGTTTTATTTTATTAGTAGCTTTATATGTATCATTTCAGAAATCCGATTTTATACCTATTGCTACCGCTGCCACTGCCAGAACGACAGTATTTCAGACAGACTCAACGGAATCTAATAATATTGCCCAATTTCAAGTTAAAAATGAGGCTCAACTCATCGATATTCCCTCAGTTAATCCCAGTATCGTCCTCGACATCCGCTATGCTACTCAGAATAATTTTACCAAAAGAAGACTCTACCCCGTAGCGCGATGCCTGCTAAGAGCAACTGTAGCCAGAAAGCTTTCTCTCGTGCAACAAGATTTGGAAAAACGTGGTTTGGGGCTAAAAGTTTACGATTGCTATCGCCCCTTATCTGTTCAAAGACAAATGTGGCGATTGTTTCCCAATCCTCGCTACGTCGCCAATCCTGCTATAGGTTCTCGACACAATCGCGGAGCAGCGGTAGATGTGACGCTTGTAGATAGAAATGGCGATGAATTGGAAATGCCAACCGAGTTTGATAATTTTACTGTTAGAGCGCATGTAAATTACCAAGGCGGCAGTTCCCAATCTCGCAGAAATCGCCAGCTACTTAAAAATATAATGGAAAAACATGGATTTATTTCAATGCCTACCGAATGGTGGCATTTCGATGCAGATGATTGGAGAAAATTTTCCATCCTCGATCTGCCGTTGTAGTCAATTAAGTAAGGCGAATTGCTCGTTATAACTTAAGTAATAGATAGGTAATGGGTAATATTTCCATTACCCATTACCCATTACCTATTACCTATTACCAGTCCAAAAGCGATGTATGTATGTAACTAGCAACTTGAGTTAATAGTTGCGAATTTCGATTCTCCCGCCATATCCCGTTACGTAGTAGATACCGCTGGTATCCTTTGTTTCGACGGGAGTTTGATCGATTTCAATATACAGTTCCTTGTCAAAAAATGGAAAAGGCGTATATTGTGCTAAGAGTGCAAGCGTACTGGCAATACCGGATGGCACGTTCGCAATCAACAAAACTTTTCCGGTATTATTCCAATTTTTGAAAGCAACGTTACTGCGGTCGGTATCAGTTTTAAATTCAACTTTAGCAACCTGGGATGTTTTGGTAATGATAGATAGCATATGGGCTTCAACTAGCTACTAGGTGTGTTGCTTCTAAGCTAATTGAATAAAAAGGTAAAAGACAGCACCCAGAAGGGTACTATTGAGGTCTGACGCAGCAATACCACATATAGGAGAATAGTGCGTTATATCGTGTCTAGTTGCATCGGTTGCGTTTGGCTAGTAGGTGGGCAGGTGGGCAGGTGTGCAGGTGTGCAGGTGGGAGGTAAAAAAACTGTTTTTGCACCATCGACTATATACAACAGATACTAGCGGACTTGATATTACACTGAGTTAACGCACCCTACATATAAAGGATATGCGTAAGTTCTGTATTGTTGGCGATCGCTTAAAACCTTATGCAAAGAAACCGGGTTTCTCTGAAACAGCAAAAAACCCGGTTTCTAGGTCGCCCAAGCGTAAGCCCTGTATTGTTTGCATCCCACTATCTGCGTCTCGACGTCCTTTTCAATTTCTGCGCGATCGGGGTTTTCTTACCTCTGGAATTCGCTCTAAAACAGCTTTATAAACGTAAACTCGAGCGCAATATCTTGCTGAAGTAGAACAGGTAGCTTCGATCGCGACATTGCTAACATTGGTAACATCAAATGAGAAAGAAGCTGTTTGTCCAGGATTAACTGTGCGAGTTTCAGCTTGCCGCCCATCCAGGTAAATATTGACGATATTGCCAGGACTGCCTGCATCGGCGTCAAGCATCCCCAATCCCAACTCCAGGGTTTTAAATTTAGGTTGCTCGTCCTCGTCTCTGATTCTGCAGGTGACTGATGCCGAGGCATTACTCGGATTGAGATTCATCAGACTTCTGTAGACGGCTCTGCCTATGGCAATATTTGTTTCATCATATCGAAAGCGTCCAGGGCCACTACCGACGCATTTAGCCCGTACCAGGGAAGACGTGCGTATGCGTTCCCGTTGCTGTCCCTGTACAACTTGTTGGCCTAGAGTTACTAAGGCTAAGAATAGCATCGCACCAGGGATGAGTTGCGCTATCAACTTGGCTTTTTGCATAGGGAGACTGGCATAACAGGTAAAAATCCTTACTCATAATATCTGAATCGTTCGCGCCAAAATTGCCCGCTTTTATGCTTGGTGAGGTTTGTCGGGCGCGATCGCATCTACTCTATATCCCTAGCTGCGTCTTCCTTCCCCTCGATCATCTCCCCCAGATAAAGCTTGACAAAATCCCTAGCCGCATCCGGATTAATTTCCAAAAGAGCTTTTGTAATCTCTGTAATCGTCTCCCCAGTTGGATCGGTGCGTTCGTGAGTCCACCGATACACGACGGTGCGCTCAATGCTCATTTTGACTGCTAGCTTGTTCTGGCTGATTTTGTAGGATTCCAAAACTTGTTTGAGCGCTCTACCTGCTTTTCCCATAACATAAATTGTGTCAAATGAAGATATTTTTATCAAATTTACGGATTGCTACAAAACGTCAAATTTTAGCAACGGACTGATTGCGATCGCCCTGTGGTGCTAGGATGACAGCCATAGCTAGGGGTGTCTGTAAAACCAGGCTGAGATCAAACCCTTTGCACCTGAGTCCGGGTAATACCGGCGGAGGGAAGCTGTTTATTCGAGGATGTTAATATGCGTTCAGATTGGGTTGCCAAGCGTCGTGGTGAAAGTAACGTGACGCAAATACACTACGCCCGCCAAGGCGTCATTACCGAAGAAATGCACTACGTCGCCCAACGGGAAAATCTCCCAGTTGAGTTAATTCGCGACGAAGTAGCGCGGGGGAGAATGATTATCCCCGCTAACATCAATCACACCAATCTAGAACCGATGTGCATCGGCATCGCTTCTAAATGTAAGGTAAACGCCAACATCGGCGCTTCCCCCAATTCCTCGAATATTGACGAAGAAGTCAATAAGCTCAAACTGTCGGTAAAATACGGTGCCGATACCGTGATGGACTTATCCACAGGTGGCGGTAATTTAGATGAAATTCGCACCGCAATTATCAACGCTTCCCCAGTTCCCATCGGCACTGTACCGATCTACCAAGCATTAGAAAGCGTCTACGGCAGGATGGAAAATCTGACGCCGGATGACTTTTTACATGTAATTGAAAAACATGCCCAGCAGGGTGTGGATTACATGACAATTCACGCGGGAATTCTAATCGAATACTTGCCTTTGGTGAAAACCCGCCTCACCGGAATTGTTTCTCGCGGTGGCGGTATTATTGCCAAGTGGATGCTGCACCATCACAAGCAAAATCCCCTTTATACCCACTTCAACGACATCATCGAAATCTTCAAGAAATACGATGTTTCGTTTAGTTTAGGGGATTCTTTACGCCCTGGTTGCACTCACGATGCCTCTGATGATGCCCAACTCGCCGAACTAAAAACTCTCGGACAATTAACCCGCAAAGCTTGGGAACATAACGTGCAAGTGATGGTGGAAGGGCCAGGTCACGTGCCAATGGATCAAATTGAGTTTAACGTCAAAAAACAGATGGAAGAGTGTTCTGAAGCACCTTTCTACGTTTTAGGGCCATTGGTAACAGATATTGCACCTGGATATGACCACATCACTTCGGCAATTGGTGCGGCAATGGCGGGGTGGTACGGAACCGCGATGTTGTGTTATGTGACACCTAAAGAACACTTAGGACTGCCGAATGCAGAAGACGTGCGGAATGGGTTAATTGCTTATAAAATTGCCGCCCATGCAGCCGATATTGCAAGGCGTCGTCCGGGGGCGCGCGATCGCGACGACGAACTTTCCCGCGCCCGTTACAATTTTGACTGGAATCGTCAGTTTGAATTAGCGCTCGATCCAGATCGCGCTAGGGAATATCACGACGAAACTTTGCCAGCAGATATCTATAAAACTGCTGAATTCTGTTCGATGTGCGGGCCAAAATTCTGTCCGATGCAAACTAAAGTTGATGCGGATGCTTTAGAAGAATTGGAGAAGTTTTTGGCTAAGGAACCTGTAACCCAAGGTTAATCTGATGTAGGGTGCGTTAGGCGCATCCTATGAGTCAGATCGCCGCCACCGATGGTGCGTTACACTGCGTTAACGCACCCTACTTTCTCAAAATTTACTTTTTGCTCAAAGATTTTAGTCGCTTTTAACGGACAGTAGCTATGAGCAACGCAAATAAATTTCCGGGCGGGTGTTTGGACAGGCGCAAAATATGAGTTAACGCACCCTTCTTTAGATTATTAGTTTCCGGAATCCCCTTCTGGCGATTGTAATCACAGATAACCGCTAATATTACCATTTTTGAGAGTAAAATATGGCGCAACAATCATTCACAACGCAGGCACAAGAAACACCAGGAAAACCAGGTATTGGATCGTCTGTATTTCCCCTGCTGGGAGGGGAAATTACTCTGCTGATGGCAGGGACAATTATCGGTTGGTTGGTTGTGCGTCATCGTCAGCCACCAATTATGCGATCGCATTCTACCACTACCGCTGCTGATGATACTAATCAACCTCACTTCACTCAAGCACTTCAGTGGATTGCCCATAGCAAAAAGCTAGAAAAATCTCAGCAGTATGAGCAAGCGATCGCAGCTTACGATCGAGGCTTGACCGATTTTCCCGATGATTTTCGATTATGGCACGAACGAGGACTGCTGCTGGCAAAGCTACAAATGTTTGAAGCAGCACTCGAAAGTTACAATCGCGCCTACGAATTGAAACCTAATCAGCTACATTTGGCACACGAGCGCGGCGACGCTCTCTTGCAGTTAAAACGGTATGAAGAAGCGATCGCCTCTTTTGATATCTGTTTGCAGTATGCTCCTGATAACGCCCATATATTAGCAGATCGGGGTTATGCACTCTATTGTTTGGCACAATATGAAGCAGCATTGAAAGACCTCAATCAAGCTCTGAAAAATGCCCGCCACGATCGCAATACGAGCGCTTATGCTCGCTACTATCAAATTGAATGTTTGTTGGAGTTACAACAGTTTGATGCTGCTTTAGAGTCATCTCAGAAAGCAATGAAGCGCTATCCTAATGATTCGCTGAAAGCGCAGAAACAAAAGTACTTCACTTGAAAACTGGAAGATTGCCGAGCGAAATATCGAGCTAGCTACTATTGCTCAAGTATCCATGCATCTGTTTGTGCTGGTTTCCCTCAACCTAACTGGTACAAGAAGTTACAGTGCGTTTATATCTCTCTATAATTTACCTTGACTCTCACTGATTTTCCGGAAGTTAGTTTTTACCTCATGTATACTATATTTGTAATTTATAACTTTACCAAAAAGAAAAATGCTGAAAAGTTCGCGCAAAGGTTTGGGAAAAATCGGTAAAGGTTTAGTTGTCTCTTACGCTGCCATCTGCGGTATTTTATTTTTCAGTCAGCCCTACTTAATTTTTAAACCAACTTCCCATTTCCAAAAGACTCCTGAATTTTATAATATCAAATATCAAGATGTTTATTTACCAGTCCCTGGAAGTTCAAGCAATGAGGTAATTCATGGATGGTGGATTCCATCTCAAGGACGAAATTTAGGCACTTTACTTTATTTACACGGAAACAGTCTTAATATTGGCTCTAATATTAACCAAGCTTATCGCTTTCAGCAAATGGGTTTTTCCGTCTTCCTAATTGATTATCGAGGATACGGTAAAAGTAAAGGCAATTTTCCCAGTGAATCTCAAGTTTATCAAGATGCCCAAATCGCTTGGAATTACTTGGTAAAACAAAAACAAATTCCAGCTAATCAAATTTTGATATACGGTCATTCATTAGGCGGCGCAGTGGCGATTGATTTAGCACTAAAACATCCAGAAGCAGCTGGATTAATTGTGCAAAATTCTTTTACTTCGATGCAGAATATAGCGGAACGAGATCGTTACTTTCGGCTATTTCCAATTAGTTTAATTTTAAAATATCGATTTGATTCTATTAGTAAAGTTAAATCTTTGCAGATGCCTGTAATTTTCGTTCACGGTACTGCCGATGAAATGATTCCCGCTAGCATGAGCAAAAGGTTGTACGCTGCTGCACCCGAACCTAAAAAGTTGGTGCTTGTTCCGGGTGCAAAACATAATAATGGAGATCTGTTTTTTAACAACAGTAAATATCGTCGAGCTATCCAAAATTTTGCCGCATCAGTGCTAAAATGAGCGGGTAGAGCTAATAGCTAATGGCTAATAGCTAATGGTACGAGCCGAAAAATATGGAAGCATGTCAGGGAAAGCAATGATCTCTTCTGTGTAGATTGGGGTTTACTTACGTTCAACCCAATAAAGGCAAAGGCTGGTTGGGTTTCGTACCTCAACCCAACCTGCAAAGTTGACATGCTCCCAAAAGTATTCCCATCAGCAATGAACAATTAGCGATTAGCAATTGGAGTCGCTACATATTCTTGTACCGTTGCTGAATTTCCCGAATTGAAAATACTGCCTCAAATTTCAATCCAACACTTTGGTAAAATTCAGCACCACCTTGTTCTCTATCTACCAGTGAAATTACTCGATCGACGCTATAACCAGCCCCGCGCAGTCGTTCAACTGCCTTCATCGCCGACTGTCCGGTGGTGACGACATCTTCCAAAACGACTACTTTCGCTCCTTCTGGTAAATTGGGGCCTTCGATGTAAGCTTTTGTACCGTGTCCCTTGGCTTCTTTACGGATAATGAGTGCGGGAATCGGTCGATTTTCTATGGCAGAAACTACGCTCACTGAGGCTACGATTGGATCGGCTCCTAAAGTCAAACCGGCTACGGCGTCAGTATCAAACGGTAGCATTGGTAACAGGAGACGAGCGATCGCTAAACTTCCTTGAGGATGGAGGGTCACCTGCTTGCCGTTGATGTAATAAGAAGCACGCTGCCCCGAAGAGAGAACAAAATCACCTTCTTGATAAGCTAGATTGCAGAATAAATCCAGAAGTTGCTGGCGCAGCAGCGTCGTATCTGATGTCGTAGCCCAGACATCGGGCTGGGCAGGTGTTCCAATCGTCATCGCCGTTGAGGGTTTGAAATAGCCAACAATGATTCTAAACCCAAAGTTGAGCTAGGATTTGGAAAAATGTGAGGGTGAATAACATGGGTATGCGATTGAGTTGGCTCAAAGGCGTAATGATTGTTGTAGCTGCGGCTTGTGGTTTTGCTCCAAGCGCTTACGCCGATCCCGATCCCGATATTTTCGTACCTGAGAATGACAGAGCGCTTCGCATCGATCAGCAATTCAATCGGGTCTTTTTTGACAACGACAAAGATTTCTTCGAGAATCGTTCTATCCCTCGGCAATTGGACTTTCTGTTCGGACTGAGGAATTCTTTCCCCGAAAACGAAATCAATCGAGATGGTAGGGGAGTTCACAACCTTTATGTGGAAGTGCTAGAACGGCAGGTTGGCAGCGATCCGATACTGCTTACCCCAGATCTGCCAAATCCCTTCAATACCTCGCTGCGACAGTTGCCGCCCTCTAGTTTTAACCGCCCATTTGGGGGACGGGAGTTTATCAACGAGGAACTGCCACCGCCTTAATGCAGGGGGGCAGGTTTATTGAGGATATCTGTTGCAGGCAGACATTGTTTGTAAAACCCGCCCCTACAGCAATTCCTTCGGGTCAGCTATTGCTCAAAACAGCGAGCCAAAATCCAGGGTGCAGGGGTTGAACCTGCCTGGGGCGAATTATGAGTTCGCTGCCTAAACCGCTCGGCCAACCCTGGTTGTTGAAATTTTATTGTATTATAAATCCGCTACCTTCGACCAGTCAGCCAAAAATTTAAGAGTTGTTTAACCGCCCATGCCAACTACAAGGAAGCAGCGCCTTACCGTACCACGGATAAAAGTTAACTCCACAGTGGTTCTTACTTTGATTTTGCTAACTCTGATGGCGGGAGCTAGCGTCGCCAGTGGAGTATGGGGATTTGCTCTGGGGCGTGAAGCCCTCAAAGGTGTCTCTCAACCGGATGCTCGCCCAACGGCGAAGACGACGGGTGGCAAAGAAACGCTGTTGGATTCTAAACCATTGGTAATGCTCAAAGAGCCGGATATTATCAAAAGCGTGAGGGCGACGATCCAGCGCAAGGAGAAGGAAGGGGAAGCCGAACAACAGAAAGAAGAAGAAAAAAGGGATGAACGCGCTAAGACGCTCTCGCCGGAACAACCGCAGCAACAAACAGCTGCTGCTCAGCCTGGATTTCCAGCGATCAGCCAAGATAAAGGGGTGACTTTAGAAGTTCGCTCGGCGCGTCAGCAGGGAGGTTCCCTGGTGCTGGATGTGAGCCTGAAAAACGAGGGAAATTCTGCGGTAAGGTTTCTCTATAGTTTCCTGGATGTGACCGATAACCGGGGGCGTGCTTTGAGTGCGAGTACTGAAGGTTTACCAACGGAATTGCCACCGAATAATCAACCCGTTGCAGGGACGGTTAGTATCCCGACGGCGGTGCTGGATGGTGCGGATCAAATTTCTCTGACGCTGACAGATTACCCAGATCAGCAACTGCGCCTGCAAACCTCTGGGATTCCAGTAAGGTAGGGATGGGGCATTGTAATTCTGACCAAAACTAATGGGTTTCAAGCCCCGTCCTTCGCTTGACGGCTTTTGGTATAATATTAGTGGTTGAAATCCCCGCCTAAGTTTGCAGTCGATATACCACCAATAAAGGTGTGAAACCGAGCCTGAACCAGCAATAGGGAAAGATCAAAGGGCAATGGGTTAGCCATCCTGGAGACAAACATCAAGAAGTATTTGGCTCATACTACTCTTAACGACGCATATAGTCGCGGGAGGGCATTCCGAGACTTAAAACGGACGTGGAGAGCGTGTAAGACCTGTTTTTAGGCAGTGGTTGAAGAAGCGTCAACCCCACTCGGCGACCACACCTTTTCAGTGTGGCGTGGTGAAGAATCACCGCACTTATAGGGCGGTGAGGATGTCAACAGCACACCCACTCAAGCTTAGTCAATCCGCCCTTTTATGTTCCTTTCTTGGCAAGATGTTGTGCCGCGCTTGTTGTCGGTGCTGTTGCTGATTGCGATTAATGCGTTTTTTGTCACTGCTGAGTTTTCTTTTGTGTCGGTGCGGCGATCGCGCATCAATCAGTTGGTGGAATCAGGTGACGCCGCGGCTAAAATTGTCCAAAAACTGCAACGCAATATCGATCGAGTGCTTTCTACCACCCAGTTGGGAATTACCCTTTCGAGTCTGGCACTGGGGTGGATCGGGGAAAGGGCTATGGCTGTTTTGGTGGCAGACTTGCTGGCACGCCTACCCCTGCCAGGTAATTGGAATTTAGCGATCGCTCACACCCTCGCCATCCCCATCGCTTTTTTGCTAATTGCCTATTTACAGATAGTTTTGGGCGAGTTGTGTCCTAAGTCGGTGGCGCTGATATATTCGGAACAACTGGCGCGGCTTTTGGGACCATCTAGTTTGGCGATCGCGCGTTTTTTTAAGCCGTTTATCTGGATTTTAAATCAATCTACCCGCTTTCTGTTGCGATTGGTAGGGATTCGCTACAACGATGAAGCTTGGTTACCCCCCGTGACTTCGGAAGAGTTACAGCTAATTATTTCGACCTCTAAAGAGTCTACGGGTTTGGAAGCCGAAGAGCGAGAATTACTCAGTAATGTATTTGAGTTTGGCGATGTTATGGCAGCAGAGGTGATGGTACCCCGTACCAGCATTGCCTCTATCCCCAGCACCGCTACTTTTCAGGAACTCCTGAATGAAATTGCCACGACTGGACATTCTCGCTTTCCCGTTACGGGGGAATCTTTGGACGATGTTGTGGGCATTATTAATTTTATTGAATTGGCTGAACCTTTAGCCCAAGGTAGACTCTCTTTAGACAGCCAAATTCAACCCTGGATTCGCCCCGCCAAGTTTGTCCCGGAATATACTAAATTGAGCGAATTGCTGCCGATGATGCAGCGCGCGCCCCAATCAATCGCGGTGGTGGTGGATGAATTTGGCGGCACTGCAGGATTGCTGACGCTAGACGATTTGATTGCTGAAATTATTGGCGATACCGGCGAATCGGATAGCAGCGAAGAGTTAATTATCCAAAAAGTTGACGACCAAACTTTTTTAATACAGGCGCAGATAAATTTGTCAGAATTCAACGAGTTGTTAGATTTAGATTTGCCCCTTACAGATGAATACCAAACTTTAGGCGGTTTCCTAATTTACCACTTGCAGAAAATTCCCAACCAAGGAGAAACTTTTCATTATAAAAATATCGAATTTACTATAGTTGCCGTTGAAGGACCCCGCTTGGATCAAATTCTCGTCCGTCGCCAAAAATCTGCAACT
>DNGG01000550.1:3338-13957 GCA_003486675.1 Cyanobacteria bacterium UBA11372 | reverse complement strand
CCTTCAGGTCGGGGAGTGTCAAATAAACGCCTGTAGAGCCGTTTTGTTGGCGAACGATCGCGGCAGAAGGAGCCAAAATCGCATTATCGAGTTGTCCGACTTGAAATTGAGCTTCGACGCTCATACCCGATTTGAGCAATTGTTGGGCGGCAGGTTCTAAAGAAACTCGCACCTCAAAGCTAGTGACGTTTTGGGTGGTGGTTGCTTGTGCCGCAACTTGGGCGACGGTGCCGGAGAAGATGCGATCGCCAAAAGCATCGGCGGTAATCTTCACCGGCTGCCCAACTTGAATGCGAGAAATTTTCGCTTCATCGAGATACGCTACGACTTGATTGGTGGCAGCCAAGGTCAAAATCGAGTTCGAGGCGGCTCCTTCAGAGTTACTTCCCGCAGTTGTGGGCGTGACAAACGAACCCGGATCGGCGTATTTTTTGGTGACCACGCCATCAAAGGGAGCCTTAATCGTCGCGTCGTTAATTTGAGTTTGAATTGTTTGCAGTGCGCCTCGTGCCGACTCGACTTGAGCCTGTGCTTGGGCAATCTCTTCAGGTCGAGTTCCGGCTTGGGCTAATTTGAGTGCTTGTTGGAATTGTTCGACTTGGGCGCGAGCTTGGGCAATCTCTTCGGGTCGAGTTCCGGCTTGGGCTAATTTGAGTGCTTGTTGGAATTGTTCGACTTGGGCGCGTGCTTGGGCAATCTCTTCGGGTCGAGTTCCGGCTTGGGCTAATTTGAGTGCTTGTTGGAATTGTTCGACTTGGGCGCGAGCTTGGGCAATCTCTTCGGTGCGAGTTCCAGACTTTTCCAGGTTGAGTGCCTGTTGGAGTTGATCGACTTGGGCGCGAGCGGTCGCATAGGCAGTGCGAGAGGTATCCAAGTCGCGTTGAGAAATCGCACCGGCGGTATAAAGCCGCTGATTTTGATTCAAGTTGATTTGAGCCTGTTGCAGGTTTGCTTGTGCTGCGGCTAATTGCGCTTGTACTTGGGCAATTTCTTGGGGACGATTGCCTGCTAGAAGTTTGTTCAGGTTCGCTTGTGCCGATGTTAGTTGCGCTTGTACTTGGGCAATTTCTTGGGGACGATTGCCTGCTAGAAGTTTGTTGAGATTGGCTTGGGCCGATGTTAGTTGCGCTTGTACTTGGGCAATTTCTTGGGGACGATTGCCTGCTTGGAGTTTGTTCAGGTTCGCTTGGGCCGATGTTAGTTGGGCTTGTACTTGGGCAATTTCTTGGGGACGATTGCCAGCTAGGAGTTTGTTCAGGTTCGCTTGGGCGGCGGTGAGTTGGGCTTGTGCTTGAATCAGTTGTCCTTGGAGGTTGGAGTTATCCATGCGAGCAACGATTTGTCCGGCGGTGATGCGATCGCCCTCCTTCACCAACAGTTCCTTGAGTACGCCAGATGTCTTGGGACTGAGATTAATCGTGCGCTCTGGTTTTACCGTGCCATTGGCAGAAAAGGTAATCGGCAAGGTTTTTTGTTCGATGGCAGCCGTGAGGATTTGACTTTGGGCGGTTTGAGATCGAGGCAAAGCGCGGTACAGGGTAAATCCGCCGCCTGCGATTCCTCCGAGTAACAGCAATCCAATTAGCCAACGCCATTGAAGCTGTTTTCGGAAAGATTGATACCACGGATTTGGATGTAACGGTTCAAGTCTGGTAGTCATCTAAAACCTCGAGTAACAAAGGTAGTGCAAGTGTTTTTGACTGTGTAAGGGCGAGTTTTCCCAATCAACTCGTGGCACCACTTGCATATTTCGTTAAACCCCAGAACCTGTAAGCCGCCCTTGAGGTTCCTGAACCGATAAGTCAGACCTGAACAGGAATGCTTCGTCGGGGAAGAGGGCTACTACAAATCTCTGCTCTGAAGACTGAGGCGAAAGCCCCCGTGCTTCAGCCGGGGGTAAGCTTACGACAGAACGCGACGTTGCCGAAATAGACTCGTCATATACAAGCCCGTGACGAGCAAGCCCAATAACCCAATCCCATTGATAATCGGAAAAACTTCCTCAAGTCCGAAAGTTTCCAAAGTATGAAGGTGGATGAGAAATCCTGCCAATTGGCGCTGATGCAGCGATTTAGCAATCGAGAAGCCGATGCCGGTGACGATCGTGTTGAGTAATGGCAGAGCAAAAGCGATCGCCAGCCAGCGATGATATTTGCGAAACAGACGATTCATAGATAATCTCTTGTAACTCTTGTGGGGTGGACATCTTGTCCGCCTAGCAATGCGATGAGCGATCGCATCTCGATGCAGTTCTACTGCGAAGATTGAGACTCTGGTGGGCGAGGTGGACGGCGTTGCTGCATTAGCTGACGTTGCTCTGGAGTCAGGATGGCATCCATCTGTTCTCTGGAGCTGCGACGCACTTGTTGTATTCTGGTTTTTTGTTCGTCGGTGAGGTTAAGCGATTCAAACACCTGACGGGGATTTTGGCGATTAAGTCTTGCAGTTTCCAGCGTAGCTCTTTGTTCTGCGGTCAAGATACTATCCATTTGCTCTCGCGCTGCTTGCCTAATCTGCCGCATTCTTGTCTCTTGTTCTGGAGTTAAGTTCAGCCAATTCTGCTGCTTTGGTGGCGGTGCAGTCGGTGGATTGGTTTGAGCTTTCGCGGCGGTCATCATTCCCGCAGAAAGCGTTAAAGAAACTGCGCTAGCCAGCAGCAGTAATAGTTTGAGGTTCGAGAGCCGGTTTTTGAGAGTCATAGCATGTTTATAGATGCGAGAATCGAACTATTGCGCGTTCGACATTTCTATCCTAAAAACTGGCATCGGTCTTACACATGGATCGAATTTCCCAATTCGATCTAGTACCAAAGTCCTACTTCTTCCAGGAGTATCCCGCTCAAATTTGGGAAGAAAGATTCTGGAAGCGATAGTTCTGTCTGAACTAAAGTAGAAACAAGTCTCTTCCACCGCTAGAAAGCAGCAAAAATTGTTTCTTCTTCCTGACCATGTATCGTCGATGGCTTCACAAGCTTCCAAAAGGACTGCTCTTTTCTAACCATCCCTTCCACCTGCTTCTGTATTTGGAATGGATTCTGTTGGGGATTACATTTTTGTTGCAAATCCGTCCCGTTCGATATGGGAGCGATACACCACCGCTGTTGTTCTCAATTTTGATTGCGATCGCGTTTGGGTTGATGGGACTGGTGCTGCCAATGGGAAGGCTTCGTCACAAAATACTCTATACCGGGTTGGAATTTGTCTTGCTGTATTGGACTTTCCTGCTAGATCGTCGGACAAGCTTTTTTCCCCTGCTGGGTTTGATTATTGCGATCCGCAGTTGTCTGATCTTTCCCCAACTCGGTCGTCTAATCGTCAGCGGACTCGTCTATCTGGTTTTCCTGCTGATTCAGTTTTTGGGGCCAAGTCCGCGTCCGCCGAGACACCTTGCTATGTCAGAGTCGTTTGCCAATACGATTCTCACCCTCAAAATCAATACATCCGTCACCTTCGGATTGGCGCTGTGGTTTGTTTTACTCTTGGTCAATGCCTTACTCGCAGAACGCCAAAGCCGCGAAAAACTCGTGCTGGCGAATCACCAATTGCGGCAATACGCCTTACGGATTGAAGATCAAGCGACGCTACAAGAACGCAATCGCATTGCCCGCGAAATTCACGATGCCTTGGGACATGCGCTAACTGCTCAAAGTATTCAGTTAGAGAATGCCTTGCTGTTTTTACCCCCCGATGCCGAGAAAACAAAGTCATTTTTGCAGGAAGCACAACGATTGGGGGCGAGAGCATTACAAGAAGTGCGACGATCGATTAGTACGCTGCGGTCGAATCCGTTACGAGGACAATCGTTGGCAGATGCGATCGCTAAATCCATCGCCGAATTTCGTCAAACGACCGGAATCGAACCAAACTGCACGATTCAATTATTCCACCCAATTCCCACCGAGATCGGTACCGCACTCTACCGCATTACTCAAGAAGCACTAACCAATATCTCCAAACATAGCGCCGCCACCGAAGTCAGCCTTCGCCTGCTTGAGCGCCAAAACGCGATTCACCTAGAGATTGAAGATAATGGAAGCGGGTTCGATCTAGAGCGCAATACAACCGGATTTGGACTCCAGGGAATGCGAGAGAGAACCGCTGCTTTAGGCGGACAGTTTTTGCTCTTTAGTCAACCGGGAAAAGGCTGCCGCATTACCGTATCGATTTTGTTACCAAAACTTACACTATGAGGGAATTTTAGATTTTAGATTTTAGATTTTGGAGAAATGAACCGCCAAGACGCGCCTGTTCGCCAAGAAGAAGATTACAGGGGTTGTCGATCCGGAGTAAATCTAACATCTAAAATCTAAAATCTGAAATTCTATGACTGATGCTAAGATTCGCCTACTGCTAGTCGATGACCAACTGATTATTCGTCAGGGTTTAAGAAGTCTGCTTGAAGCCAAACCCGATTTAGAAGTTGTCGGAGAAGCTGAAAACGGACAGCAAGCTATTGTCCAAGTCGAAACCTTACAACCCGATGTGGTGTTGATGGATGTAAGAATGCCGATTATGGATGGTGTGGCGGCGACTCGCGCCATCTGTCAGCAATTTAGCCAAACCAAAGTGTTGGTGCTGACGACGTTTGACGACGATGAATATGTCTCTCAGGCGATGCGTTTGGGGGCGCGGGGGTATTTGCTTAAAGATACCCATTCGGAAGATTTAGCAGCGGCAATTCGAGCTGTTCATAAAGGGTATACCCAATTGGGGCCGGGATTGTTGGAAAAAGCGATCTCTCCCCCACCCCCTTCGACTCCCCAACCACCGACTCGCTTACCCCCAGAACTTGCCGGATTAACTGCCAGAGAACGGGAAGTGTTGGCGCTGATTGTTTCGGGGGCGAGTAATCGCGAGATTGCGGAAGCGCTGTATATTTCTGAAAGGACGGTGAAAAATCATATCACCAGCATATTGAGTCAATTGCATTTGCGCGATCGCACTCAAGCTGCCATGTTTGCCAGTGCTTACCTACCTTTATTGCAGTAAGCTACAAATAATTTGTCCACTATCCACTATCCACTGTTACATCACCAAGGATTTCCTATCATGGTAAAGGCTGACCAGTAGAAGGGATGGGAGAATTTTAAGTTACCCAAACTGAGCAGTGCTGGTGGCAAAGGAATACCTACCCTTGTAGGACCATACAACAGACCTCCCTCTAGGCGAACTTCTCCGGTTACCATAGCTAGTTGGGCGCGTCTGAGTGCTTCGGCGCGGGTGGGAGCGGTTTTCAACTGCTGGTAAAATTCTGTCATTAGCCCTAACGTGCCTTCATCGGAAACGTACCACAAACTGGCTAGGGCTGAGTTTACCCCTGCTTGCACGGCTATTCCGCCAAATCCTAATTCCACCCGTTCATCTCCGATTGCCGTCCGGCAAGCACTCAATACTAATAGTTCTACAGGAGGATTGTTCCAGTTTAATTGCTCGATTTGATTTAAATACAGTTTTCGATCCCAAAACTGAATGTAGGAGTTGCTCAAAGCTCCTGGCTCGAATTCGGCATGGGTCGCCAGGTGTACGATTGTGTAAGGTTTTCCTGCTCGCTGTAACTTGAGGTTTTCGACTGTGAAATCTTCATTCAGCTCGCTTCTTCCAGGCCACAATTGTGGGGTAATGGTAGATAACTCGACTGGTACTGCTGGCAAGGCAGATAAGTCAGTAAATTTCGATGCACCCATTGCCAAGACAGAGGCATTTTTCAAGCTGACGAAGCGGGGCTGGGTTAAGCTGAAACTGGGCATGAGGGAGACGCTGTATTTCTCGATGATAAAGTTTTGACCGTTGTGAAGGGCAGCCAGTGGTGTGGTTCTCAAGCCAGCATCTGGGATAAATATTAAGTTCTGGATGCCTCGCGCTTTTAAGTCTGCTTCTACGGGTGCAACTAGCCATTCATAGAGTTGTTTAGCTGGTTCTAAGTAGTCTGTGCTTTGGCGATTTTCTGGATCTAAGATTGCCACTCGCAATTGCTTAGCTACTGCTAATACCTGCGCCCGCGTCGCCCCAGAAATCAGGGTGCGAATCGGTTCTCCATTTGCTGTAACTATTAACAGTTCTACAGGGTCGTTATCCGTACTACGGCAAGTTTCTGGCTGTGAAATACCCGAAAGATATTCTGGTTTCGCAGTTTCTAAAGGACAGGATAGCAGCGCTTCTAGTCTTAATTTAGAGCGTCCAAAAGCGATGTATATAAGTGCTGTTTTTACACCCGTTTCCTGTTCGGCTTGGCGGAGTTGAAGTTGAATTTCTCCTAATGTTTTGATCGTTGCTGGATTAGCTTTTCCTAAATAAGTTTCATATTCTCGCGTGAACAGTTCTTCCATCGCTCCCAATACTATATCAATTGGGACTCGTGGAATATTGAGATTGACAGTGGTATTTTGAGTTGGGGTATTTTCCCTTCTGATTGTTGAGTCGGTTAATTGTGCTATTAGCCGCCCTGAAGTAATAATTTGAATATTGCCTTGAGTGTATCTAGCTGGAAAAATGCGGATAGGGGAAATTGTATCTATTCCCGTCGTCAAGGCGGCTGCGGTGCCGTTAATTGCGGCATCTCCAACTGTAAATACTGTGAGTAAATCGCCTCCTCCGTGCCGGATTGTTATCCTTCCCATTCCTGCACCACCGGCGGTGGAAATGCTGCTGGTGAGGTTGTTTCTATCGGTGAAAGAATTTGTGGCGCGGAAGAAACTCTCGGTTGTAATCTCAACGTTTCCTCCAATACCGCTGTTTCCTCCTTGAGCATTGATAAAGCCAACTTGTATATCGCCAGGAGGGTCTAAAATTACCGTTCCGCCGTTGCCAATTGTGGCGCTGACGTTGATATTTCCTGTGTTAATTATGTCACCCGATACGACTGTAATATTACCGCCTGCGTTGACTCCGCTGGCGTTGAGGTCGCCGGTGGTAACTGCACTGAAGGGGCTTGTGAGCGCGATCGCTCCCCCACTCGCCGTACTAGATACATTTAACGTGCCTGTTGTTACGCTCCCATTTTGGCTATTCAGCCGAATTTCGCCGCCATTACTCGTAATGTTACTCGTGCGGATATTGCCTCTAGTAACTAAATTGACTCCATTGCCGGTTATATTTCCGCCGAGTTCGATGATTCCCGTGCCGCTGAGGTGTTGAATGCTGCTAGCATCTATCGTGGAAGTTGCGGTTAAGTTATTGGCATTTTCAATCGCGAAGTCTCCCAATCTTCCATTCGTTCCCACCGCGCCGTTAAAGGCAATATCTCCACTTGCAGCAAGTGTCAGGTTGTTAGTT
Organism: Cyanobacteria bacterium UBA11372; assembly: GCA_003486675.1. Lineage (GTDB taxonomy): Bacteria > Cyanobacteriota > Cyanobacteriia > Cyanobacteriales > Aerosakkonemataceae > Microseira. The sequence goes on along the minus strand of DNGG01000550.1, from coordinate 6,686 downwards.
TCCCCAGTTTCGCTGTTAATCGTGCTGTTAAAAACAATACTCCCAGTTCTAAACGTGGCATTTTCTGTCAGGGTTACTGGACTATTTAAGGTCAAGTTGCCGTCGGTGAAGATACCGCTTGCTACGAAAACATTTTGAGCGCTGGTAATATTTAACCCCGAGAGCGGGCTGGTTAAGCCTGCACCCGCGTTAAATCTAATACTTCCAGTTCCCGCATTTAAACTTAGTTGGCGCGAGCCGTTGACTGAGCCGTTGAAGATAATATCGCCACCAAAACCCGTACTTAAAATTACATCTGCTGCCAAGATAGTATTACGCCCGATGGTGATATTTTGACCTGCGGTGGTAATGTTGGCGTTGAGAGTTGTGGTAGCGGCATCCAGGGTAATCGAGGCGTTATCGATACCTGTAATCGGTTGATTGATAGCGATCGCTCCCACCCCAGTTTGAATCCTCACCGGGTCGGCAAATGTAACCGAATTTACTGCAATCGTCCCCGTACCATCTAGACGCCCAATCGTAATGGCACTAAATCCATTTTGGAGATTGGCAATTTCGGCATTAGTAAGATTCAAATTACCGGGAGTAGAACCGCCAATGGTAATATTTTGTTCGGGAGTTGCAGGTTGGAGGGTGAGAGTATTGGTGCCGGAAACTGCACCGCCAAAATCAATTTCGGCGGCGGTGAGGGTGAGGGGATTGTTGCCGGTATTGAGGGTGGAATTGAAAGCGATCGCAGCAATCCCAGGATTAAACCTCGCATTCCCCGCGAGCGTCACCGGGCCATTAAAACGGATATCATCGTTTGTGGTAGTAATATTGCCGCCAATCGCCACACTACCCGCACCAATTTGATTGAACGCACCATCTAAATTAATGTTAGTTGTGGCGGGAATATTCCCAGCGCCGCTATTATTAATCCTCAATCCGCCGTTATTACTTGTGGTGATATTGCCGTTGAAGTTAAAACTATTCCCAGTTAGATCGATTCCGGCGGGAGAGTTGGTATTTAAACTGGCGAAAGTTGTCGTACCGCTACCCGTTATTTGGGCAATACTTGCAGCGGTAATAGATTCGGTTTGAACGTTGTTAGCGCTATTAATTCTCAAATTTCCCAAGCGGGTATTGTTCCCGATGGGATTATTTAAGCTAATATTTCCATTTCCTGCTTCTAAGGTGAGATTGTTGTTACCGTCAACGGTGCCATTGATGACTAAATTACCGCCCCCCGTCGCGAGGGTGACGTTATTGCCCAGGGTAGTATTGCCGTTGATATTAATATTTTGATTAACGGTGGTAACATCTGCGTTGAGAATTGTATTGCCATTGAGGGTAATCGAAGCATTATCTAATCCGCCAATTGCACCGCCGACAACAATCGCACCATTGGGAGATTGAATTGTTACCGGATCGCTAAATGTAATGGGATTGGGTAAGGTTATAGTACCTTTACCATTGTTCGATCCAATAGCGATCGCGCTAAATCCATCCTGCAATGTCGCCAGGTTATTAGCTGTTAAGGTGAGGTTGTCATTCGGCGTAAACGGTTGCAAAGTTAGGATACCGTTACTGCGAATATAATTAGCGATTCCAGCGAAATTAATCCCATTGCTAGTGAGGCGAATATCGCCACCAGGGTTACCCGTCGCGTCGATACCGCCAACGACGATACTGTTAGGGGAAGAGAGAGCGATCGCACCCGCTTTTCCACTAGGATTGCTGGAATTAAGATTCCCGGCACTCCCATCAATTGCACCGCTATTGCTGGTAATAGTCATACCTGCTGGCGCGGTAATATTTCCCGTTTTAATGTTTTGATTTGCTATCAGTGCGATCGCAGCATTATCCTTGCCAGTAATACTCCCGCCATTGAATGCAATCGTGCCTGCATCTAGGGGAGAGCGAATTATTACTGGATCTTGAAACGAGATGGCATCGGCAATTGAAATTGTCCCGCTGCTATTAGCGCGCCCGATGGTAATTGAATTAAAACCATCTTGTAAATTGTTTAATTCTCCTTGGGAAAGATCCAAGCTTTGAGCGCCGGTATTGGTAGGTATACCGAGTGCGATCGCTTGCGATGGAGTAAATGGTTGCAATACCATATCTCCCTTACCTGAAATGCTTCCTCCCAGTTCAATTCCATCTGCCGTTAAAGTTAGGTTATTACTACCCCCCGTTAAACTAGAATTAATCGCTATTAAAGCAGTTCCGGCGTTAAATTCCGTATTTCCAATTAGCGTCACTGGCGCTTTAAAGCTAATATTGTCGTTGGTGGTGGTTAAATTTCCTGAAATAGAAACCGCACCCGTTCCAACTTGATTAAAAGAGCCATCTAAATTAAATTTATCTGCTGCCAAAGTCAGAGGACTGCTGTTATCGATTCTGAAACCGCCGTTGTTGGTGGTTGTTATATTGCCAGTGAGGTTAAAAACATTCCCCGTTAAGTTAATGCCCTTTGAATTATTAGTATTTAAAGCACCCAAGCTAGTCGTACCGCTACCTGCTTTTTGAGTAATACTGGCGGCGGTAATTGCTTGTGTAACAACGGTAGTGGCGCTATCAATAGTCAAGTTGCCCAAACGGGTGTTGCCGCCGATTGCACCGGCGATGAAAATATCCCCCGTGCCTGTTTCTAAAGTCAGGTTGTTGTTGCCGTCAATTGTGCCATTAAAGGTAATGTTCCCGCCGCTTTGAGTGCCCGTACTGATGGTGACGCTATCACCGATTGTGGTATTGCCGTCGATCGTAATGTTTTGTTCGGCTGTGGTGATATTACCCTTTAAAGTAGTGGTTGAAGCGGTGAGAGTAATCGAGGCATTGTCTTTGCCGGTAATGGGGGCGTTGATGGCGATCGCTCCCCCTGGCGATTGAATAGTTGTAGGATCGCTCAATGTAATCGGCGCGGCGATGGTAATATCGCCAGTACCATCAATTCGTCCAATAGTGATGGAATCAAAACCTTCTTGGAAGGGAGCGAGATTTGTTGTCCCAAGTGACAAATTTTGGCTAGGTGTAAACGTCTTTATCAGCAAAGTTCCTTTGTTGCTTTCTACCGAATTGTCGCCCGCTGTGAAGTTAATTTGATCGCTAGTTAGACTAATATCTCCGCCCTTAGAAGAAGCAGTGGCATTCATCTTGCCTGCATTAATATTTCCCTTGCTGCTGGTGAGGGAAATATCACCCGCATTGCCAGCACCACCACCTGCTACAAAAGAGCGTGCCTCCCCAATAGTAATATTGCCAGCAGCAGAAACAGCGACATCGCCGCCCTTGCCGTTACCAGTTGAAGCATTGAGCAAATCGGCGCTAATGAATCCAGAGGTGCTGGTGAGGGAAATATCACCC
>DNGG01000550.1:0-3168 GCA_003486675.1 Cyanobacteria bacterium UBA11372 | reverse complement strand
ATATCACCCGCATTGCCAGCACCGCCATCTGCTACAAAAGAGCGTGCCTCCCCAATAGTAATATTGCCAGCAGCAGAAACAGTGACATCGCCGCCCTTGCCGTTATCAGTTGCAGCATTGAGCAAATCGGCGCTAATGAATCCAGAGGTGCTGGTGAGGGAAATATCACCCGCATTGCCAGCACCGCCATCTGCGATAAAAGAGCGTGCCTTGCCAATGGTAATATTGCCTTTTGCAGTAAAAGCGATCGCACCTCCATTGCCATTGTTAGCAGTCGAGTCTACATTGCCTGCGCTGGTGTTAATCGCACCACCTGAAGAGGTGATGGTAACATTACCACCACTCAACTGACCCCCCGCGTCGATATCTTTTGTGGTAATGTTGCCTGGGGCAGAAAAATCGATCGTACCCCCATTCCCGTTGACGGCAGTAGAGTTTACCTTACCCCTGGAAGTGTCAATTGCACCGCCACTGCTGGTGAAGCTAATTCTCCCGCCATTCCCATTTCCCGCCGCAGCTGAATTAACGGCAACAAAAAATGAATCGAAGTCAGAGCCTGTGGTAATGTTACCAGCAGCAGAAACAAATATATCTCCCCCATTGCCGTTATTAGAACTAGAATCTAATCTGCCCTCTGTGATATTAAATCCTCCCTCTTTGCTGGTGACGGAAATCTTACCGCCAGTGCCGCTACCGTTATTTACTACATAGGAAAGCAGATCTTTACTCGTGATATCGCCTTGGGCTTTCAGTGTTATTTCCCCGCCACTGCCGTTTGAAGCTCCAGCATCTAGACGATCTTTGGCATTGATAGATCCTGAGTTGCTGGTGAGGGAAATATTACCCGCCTTCCCGGTGCTATCCAATCCTACAAAAGTAATTATTCTGCCCGTGGTGATGTTACTTTTAGCAGTGATAATAACCGCCCCGCCGTTAGCAGTAAAGTTATCTCCGGTTTTGGTATCTATGGTGCCTGCGCTGGTGTCAATCGATCCACCTGAAGAGGTGATGGTAACTTTCCCACTTGTACCACCGTCAACCAAAGAACGGGTATCGATGTTACCTGTAGTAATGTTGTTAGTGGCATTGAGAGCGATCGCGCCCCCATCCCCGTTGCTAGAAGTGGAATTTAGAGTGGCTGCACTGGTGTCAATAGCGCCGCCACTTTTAATGTTAATATTCCCACCACCCGTAATGATGTCGGCGCTAGCATTGACGTTACCACCTGCTAATAAAATAACGTTCAGCTTATTGCTAGCAGAAGCATTGTTTATTTCTGCATTGACAAAGATATTGTTAGCAGCATCGAGCGTCAGGGTAGCGCCACCACCCGTGAATTCTGGATTAATCGGAGCGACAACTGTAATGTCGCCTTTCTGAGTGCCTGTTGTTCCTGTATTAATAGTAACGCTGGTTCCCCTAGCGAGGGTACTTTCAATTGTTTCCGTAGAAACTACTGCATTGTCCTCAAGTGGAGTAAAAATCCTAGGATCGTCCCCACTAATTGCAGTATTTTTAGAAGGATTAAATTCAATCGTTACGTTATGCGGATCGAGTAACCAAGTACCCGCCAATCCTTTGCTAGCACTCGCATCAACAGAAGCACCCGCGACATCTAAGCTATTTTTGCCCGATGTTTCCACAAATCCACCGTTACCTTCAATTTTCCCACCACGCGCTGTAATAGTGCCGTAAAAACGAGTTGTATCATCTGCCCAAACAATCGCTCTACCCCCATTTCCAGCTGTGAAACTATCAACAGAAATAACCGTGTCGCCGCTGACGTAAGTAACAGACGCATTCGGTACTGTACCCTCACCTTTATAATCGCCGCCAATGCGTACTTTCCCACCGTCATTCGTACCAGATGCGTTAATGTTGGCGCTGACTACGCCAATTTTATTGCCCAAAATATCGACTGTGCCGCCGATCCCCCCCTGCCCCCCCGAGCTTCGGGGGGGTGCTGAGGCGTCTATAGTGCCGGATGCTATTACTGTGCCTGCGTCTGAGGGTATTCTGATTCCAGAACCCGTTAATTGCACGCTACCATCAGGATTAACTGCGACTCCCGTGGCGTTTCCCCCGCTTCCTCCCGTCAATAATTGCGGCAAAGATAGTATCGGTAATGTCCAATTATTAGGTAGTATTTGCTGCGGTTGAATATCTAAACTCAATACAAATCCCGGTTGCGAAAGTCGCACCAAACTTTGCCCCGCTACTGCCATCAATCTAATATTTCCTTCGGGCGCTGATAAGTTTCCCGTATTAATAACCGTGCCGCCAATCAATCCTAAATCTTGCCCGATTCCTACCGCCAAATTCCCAGCATTGATAATGCTTCCCGGTTGATTCATCGTGAAGGCAAAACTAGAAGGCGTTCCTACCAAGTCGGCATAATTATTTACACCTGCTGCATTAAACCAATTATTGCCAAATCCAATGCCATTCGCGGTCGTTGCCACAAAAGAAGCCGGAACGTTTAAACTGGCATTAGACCCAAAAATAATGCCAGATGGATTGATTAAAAATAAATTAGAATTTCCGCCCGTAACTTGAATCAAGCCATTAATAAAAGAAGCTTCGCCGCCGTTAATCCGGACTAAAATATTTCTGATTTGCGGCAAGGACAGAAAGTTGGCAATTTCTTGAGGAGTTAGACCAAATTTTGTTAAACTGTGGAAGAGATTTTCACCATCGCGCGATCGCACTCCACCTGTAATGTCTATTCTATTCCCTTCTGGCGTCACAATCGTATTAGTGCCATCACCAGACGGGACAATAGATTGAGCTATAGCTGACGGGATATTGGCAACTCCCAACAACGAAGTAAAAAGCAAATAAGCCAAAACTCGATTAGATCCCATAGCCCCAATCCTATTAAACTTTTGTATAGGATTTTCCGATGAAGAATTGCGGAAATTATTATGATTGAATAGAGTATGAATTATACAGCGATCGCGCAGTTGTCAATCCCATTGTCAAAAATCTTTGCATAGATACAAAGGACGCATAAAAGCAGTGAAAATAATGTATGGTCTATAACTTAAAATCGGATAGGGTTTACAGCGATCGCAAAAGCCGAATAGCACAAAGATCGGCGAGGCAGAGCCTCCCCACTCTCGTTCCCAGGCTGAGCCTGGGAACGAGTCCTGGAGGCTCTGCCTCCGG
>DNGG01000151.1:756-4723 GCA_003486675.1 Cyanobacteria bacterium UBA11372 | reverse complement strand
AGCGCATCCGCAAGCGTTAGCGATCGCTAACGCGCTTTATTCCTTTCGCTGTACCCAAATTACTCCTAGAGAAAGGTTTAAAAAAAAGCATACACCCCTACGATTAAAAATACACCTTCTCTCCTCACCCTATAGATAGAACGTGAGGAGAGAAGGCGAATCCATTTTTTCACAAATTATGTAGCGAATTGCAGTGATATGAGGTACACCGCAAGTTTGTGTAGCGGCACCCTTAAGGGTGCCGCTACACAAACGAAGCGAAAACGCTTTCCCTCATCGACTTGCAATCCGCTGTAAACCAATTAGTTTTTTCATAAAATTCCGAAAAAACTGACGTTTCCCTATAGTTTTTCCCTGAGTATCCTTAAACTTAGGAAGAGGTTGTTGTGACAAGTTTAGACCTGTTTTTCATAATCGCCTACTTTGTAGGCGTTGCTGCAATTGGTTATTGGTCAAGTCGCCAAAGTCTAAAAAGTAGCAGATCGTATTTCTTGGGTGGCGGCACGATTGGCTGGATGGCGATTGGTGCTAGTTTATTTGCTAGTAATATTTCAGCCGAACATTTTATTGGATTGGCAGGTAGTGGCGCAAGTTCTGGCATTGCCGTCGGACAATTTGAATGGTTAGCTTGCTTTATCTTGCTACTTCTAGGTTGGTTGTTTGTGCCATTTTACCTCCGCACTGGCGTATTTACCATGCCAGAATTTTTGGAAAGACGCTACAATCCCCAGTGCCGCACCTATCTTTCCAGCGTTTCTTTAATTGCATACGTATTCACAAAAATCAGCGTTGCCGTTTATGCAGGGGCGCTGGTTTTGCAAACAATTCTAGGATGGAACATTTGGTTTGGTGCTATCTTTTTGATTGTAGCCACGGGTGCATATACAATATTTGGCGGCTTGCGGGCAGTGATTTATACCGACTTTTTCCAAGCATTTGTTTTAATCGCTGGCGGTATTTTCCTAACGATTACTGCTGTTTTAAAAGTGGGGGGAATCGGTGCGTTGATGCAGCAAGTGCCGCCGGAGTTTTTCAGTTTGTGGAAAAGTGTCAATCACCCCGATTTTCCCTGGACTGGCATTCTGTTAGGAGCGCCAATTTTGGGAATTTGGTATTGGTGTACTGACCAAATGATCGTGCAAAGAACCCTTGCCGCTCCTAATATTGAAGAAGCAAGACGGGCTACAATTTTTGCCGGTTTCTTGAAGCTTTTGCCAGTGTTTATTCTCGTTTTACCTGGGATAGCAGGTAGAATTCTTTTCCCCGACGTCGTTCCAAATAAAATCTATGCCACAATGGTTAATACGCTGTTACCGCCGGGAATTAAAGGCATAGTCGTCGCAGCATTGTTGGCAGCGCTGATGAGTTCTCTATCCAGCGTATTTAACAGCAGTTCGACTTTAGTAGTGATGGATTTTTATCAGCGTTGGCGACCTCATGCAAGCGAAGCCGAATTGGTACGCGCTGGACAATTATCGACAATTGTGCTAGTAATTACTGGGTTGCTTTGGCTTCCCTTTATTGGTTTGATGAGCGATCAGCTTTACGTTTATCTCCAGTCGGTACAGGCATATATTTCGCCTCCCATTGCCGCTGTATTTCTGTTGGGAATTTTGTGGAAAAGAGCGAATGGAAAAGGCGCTTTTACTACTTTGATTACCGGGTTTATTCTGGGAGCAGTGCGATTTATTTCCGAACTCGGAGTAAAAGCGGGTTGGATTACTTGGAAACCGCTGGTATTGTATGCCAGCATTAATTTCCTGCACTTTGCTATTTTGCTGTTTGCAATTTCGATTGCAGTTTTAGTATTTGTGAGTCTGAGAAGCGCTGCACCAAATTCGCAGCAATTGAGCATTTTTGCAGCACCAAGCGAGACAATAGAAGCTGTTGCAGGCAGTCGCCGGGAACATCAAGGTAACGTGGTATTTAGCCTTTCTTTAGGGCTAATTGTGCTGGTGTTTTGGGTTTTCTTTAGCCCTCTGGTATTTAGTTGATTTGGCATGGGGATGGCGCTATGCGATCGCACTCAGTTATATCATGTCCGGCGTTATCGGTAGTGTATCGATGGCTAATTGCTAATTGCTAATTGCCAGCTTGTCAATTGTCACAGAGCAACCATTAGCGATTAGCTATTAGCATACTCACTTCATCGAGAGCTAGCGCTTCCCTTTTTACTTTATTTATACTTTTTTGTCAAGGTGCGATTTCTAACTTTTCTAAGGCGATCCATTTGAGGTATATTGATAAAAACCAATAGCCATTTAACCTATGAACCAAATTCATACCTGGAATCAAGGGCGGGTGACGATTGACTTGCATCAAGAAAGTTATGAAAAATTGCTGAGTCGCTATGGCAATGTAACCGAATTTATAGAAAAACTGGAATTTTTCAATTCTCATCTCGCTAAAGACCTAGATTTATACAATATTAGCGCTTATCCCGACCACATTAATAAAGGAATTCACGTTATCGGCAGAAAAGAAGATTTTGGCATATTCCCTATCTCAGATTTAGCCATAAAATGTTCGCAAGGAAAACCCTGTGCAGAAAATTTGAGAAAACAATTTTACCGCAGCATTCAACTACAGCGAGAATTTGAAAAAAAACTGAATCCAGCAGAAAGCAAGCTCTTGCAAATTTGTCCGGTATATTGTCATTTTCAAACCCGCAAACCCAAGGCTTATTTTAAACAAATGCTTTTCATGCACCGGGTCAAAAGCGGGTTAGCATTGGGCGATACGGAAACAGGATTCAGCCAAGAGTTTTGTCGAGTATTTGACATCCCAACCCTGGCAGAAATCAAATCAAAATTTAAATTTAAGTTGCATTTATATTTAGATAGTAAAAAGCATCGACAAATTTTAAAAATTCAAGCGGTTTATTTATTTAAAAAATTGCAAAAAACAGGGATAAATATTTGGAGCTTAAACCAAAAGAATATCATGATTGACCGCGACCAAAAAACGGGAGAAAATAAATATATTATTATCGATCCGAGCGCAGACTTTTTCCCGCCAATCACGCCTGTTTATAATGCATTTACCAGCCAGTTGTGTAATTGATTTATCCTATGCCTTCCCCAAACTACGACGACCTGTTTAATACAATCGAAGAATTAGTGTTGCACCATTCTCCCAGCGGCGACGAGGTGCAAATCGATCGATGGTTGATGCATCGATTTGAGTCTTTGGGAGTAAAAGCTTGGTTAGATGCAGCGGGAAATGCGATCGCACACCTACCAGGAAAAGATTCTACCAGAGCGATCGCTATCACCGCCCACAAAGACGAAATTGGCGCTATTGTCAAGACCATCGGCGAGCGAGGACGGGTAGAAGTTCGCAAGCTAGGCGGCGCATTTCCCTGGGTTTATGGCGAAGGCGTTGTAGATTTATTAGGAGATAACGAAACCATCAGCGGTATTCTTTCTTTTGGTTCGCGTCACGTCTCCCACGAATCACCCCAAAAAGCGCAACAAGAAGATAAACCCCTCACTTGGGAAGATGCCTGGATAGAAACTAAATGCACCCCAGAAGAACTAGAAACCGCAGGAATTCGACCTGGAACCCGCATGGTAATCGGAAAACATCGCAAGCGACCTTTGCGATTAAAAGATTATATCGCCAGTTATACGCTTGATAATAAAGCCTCGGTGGCGATTTTATTAGCCGTCGCCGAACAGGTAAAACAGCCTGCGGTGGATATTTATTTAGTAGCATCGGCAAAAGAAGAAGTCGGCGCAATTGGGGCGCTTTACTTCACCAACAATCAGCGTTTAGATGCCTTAATTGCCCTCGAAATTTGTCCCCTTTCTCAGGAATATCCCATCGAAGATGGGGAAGCGCCCGTACTTCTATCCCAGGATGGATACGGAATTTACGACGAAACGCTAAACAAACAACTGCGACAAGTAGCAGGGGAAAATAACATTCCCGTCCAACTAGCAACTATTAGCGGTTTTGGCAGCGA
>DNGG01000151.1:0-447 GCA_003486675.1 Cyanobacteria bacterium UBA11372 | reverse complement strand
GGAGCGATCGCTAATTGTATCGATATCCTCTGTGCTTATTGCGAAAGGGATTTTAGTCATTAGTTAATCCCAGTTGCAAGCTTGCTAATTGCAAGCTTGCTAATATATGATTTTTACTGACATTAGCCATTAGCCATTAGCTGCTATCTATGAGATAGCTAGCAAGTTGAGTTATATCGAGTCCGGTAGCATGGGAATTGTATAGTTAATAGTGTTGTAGGGGCGGGTTTAACCAGACACCTTTGATCTCAAGGGAATTGTGTTGATAAACCCGCCCCCCCCGCGATGCCGATACAAGCGGATATGATATTAGTTATCATATGATGTCGCTGGAATTGCCCATAATAAAAAAACCTCACAGAGTTGTTGCGTAGGGACACGGCATCAGAGATATCTCGGATAAACAGATAACGTTGATCGTGCCGTGTCCCGGCTTCTAATTATGGG
>DNGG01000564.1 GCA_003486675.1 Cyanobacteria bacterium UBA11372 | reverse complement strand
TTGCAATTCGGGCAAACAATCATATCTTTGAATATTCCCTCCCCTAGAAACGATCCTAGAGGAATTCGGGTCAAACCGGAGCGCTATCTTTGTGAGATCTTTTCACATCAGCGAATTTTGTCAGCTCACCAAGTTAATTTCAGCACCTGCTGACTCATCGAGTAGCCACCACAACTCTCCTACCGGCTGAATTAGCCGACTTGGGTAAGCGATCTCATCTCCTTGGGGGGCAAATACCTGAGCTAAAGCGGGTCGCTTGTTAGCACCGGCTACTACAAATATGACGCAGCGAGCCGCATTAATCAGGGGTGCGGTGAAAGTTAAACGGGGCTGACCATCTTTATTGCCAACGGTAATCAGGCGATCGCGTACCAAGAGTGCCTCTGTATGGGGAAATAACGAAGCCGTATGTCCATCATCTCCCATTCCCAGCAAAATAATATCCAATGCGGGTTGCTCCCCTGGTTGGGTTTGGAAGAATTCCCGTAACTCGGCTTCGTGGAAGGCAGCATCTGCGGCAGGGTCGCCTGCAAGAGTGGGCATCGGATGAATATTAGCCGCTGGGATATTAACTTTGTCTAACCAAGCGCGACGAGCCATCCCTTGATTGCTATCGGGATGATCGGGCGCTACGTAGCGTTCGTCACCCCAAAAAACGTGGATTTTTTCCCAGGGTAAGTCAACAGATGCGATCGCTTCGTACAAGGGCTTCGGCGTACTGCCACCAGACAGAGCGATCGTACACTGACCCCGAGCCGAGATAGATGAGTGCATTTGAGCCAAGACAAGTTCGAGCGCGCGCTCGATCAAGGCTGCCATACTGGGTAAAACTTCGACTTGCTTGCCCATTGGTATTGTCCCAAAAAGCTGATTTTATCTGCGTCAAGCTGATCTTAGGCCAAGAGAACCCACTGTTTGAGAACCATTAGAATTACTTCAGTAGTTATTTTGAGCAGAGCGCGCGATCGCAGGATGTCAATATGCTGGTACGATTTAAAAAATTATCGGCGTTGTACGCTTGCTGCGCTTGAGCGCACGAGCGTTATAGCGCTATCACCTCAGATTAGAGTCTCGTGAATGGTCAACGGATAGTCTAAATTAAATGTTTAGGCAAAACTTCGGGATCATTTGTCAAGCGACTTCTTAACCCAAAATGGTAGATCCGAGAAACGACCTCACCAAACAGGCTCGAACGGGTAGCATAACCGCGATTATCCAACTGCTCAATGAAGACCTGGCTGCCATTGGTGTCAGAGCCAGAGCCGTGCGCGATTCAGATCTGTTGCAACTTTTGTGCGAGGCTGAAACGGTCGAGCAGCTCGAACAATCCACTTTGGTGGAGCGCATCCGGCAGATTTTGGAGTTTATTGGGCCGCGCGATATCCGTCGCGTCAAAATTAATAGTCGCCTTGTGCGAGAACAGCAGTTGCTCTGGCTGCAAGAAATCAACCGCGACCCAGAAAATCAGCTGCTTTGGTGTGAAGAAATTAAATTGGCTCGGCGCAATTCTTTCATCGGTCTGCTAGCCGATTTGAAGGAGGGTCAAACCGCGTCAATCAAGCAACCCCTACCTAAACCTTCTCCCTCTCCAATTATAAGGCATCGACGCCAATTGAGGCGAGGGATGATGGCTGGGGTCGTCATGAGCGGATCGCTGCTCCTGGTTGGTTGGGGTTTCTATAAGTGGTTTGGCCCAAAACAAGCAGATTCAACTCCAGTCACCCCCAATGCCTTCATCGATGCCTCTCTCCAAACGAGTCAGCCCGATGCCGCGGGTGACCCATTTGCTGCTGCCGTGCGAATAGCCGAGCAAGCTTCCGCAGAGGGCAGAACCGCTCAAACCCCAGCTCAGTGGTTAGAGATAGCGACTCGTTGGCAAAAGGCTTCAGATCTGATGGCTCAGGTGTCCTCTGACGACAAGCGCTACCAGACTGCTCAAAACCGCAAGGTACTGTATCGCAAAAATAGCGAAGCAGCTCTGCAAGAATTAGAAAAAAGGCGTTCCTAGTTTTAACTGATGAAAGGTTTGGTTAGCTCTAAGTCCTGCGCTCTCCCGAAGGGGAGCGTCAGGATACATGGACTCCCCAAGGCTGTTGATTGGGGTTAGATGCCCCCGCAGCAGCCATTCAAAGCATTGAAATTCAATGTTGAGCGCGAGGCGACCCTTCGAGGGAAAAGGTTGGCTCGCGCGATTTCTGTAATTGCCCTGAGAACCAGGTGTCGGTGACAAATTGACGCTTCAAAAGAAAAAAATCATAAAACCAGCCAATCGTAGAGAAATCACGGATGTAGAGCCGTTTTGAAAAAGATAATCTAGTGCAAAAGCCATGTGGGATCTGGTGCAGTGGCGCCCCTTGCAATTAACCTCAGCTCCCTGCCTGCTAAAAATCGAACCTCCTGCATCAATCCGATGTAGCTGGCACGACCAAAACAAGCTTCGCCGGTGGCTGAGTGGGGATATTTAAACATAATCAAAGGGCTTTACAGGTTATGGTAAATTCGCGGCAGAAAACAAAGTTAACAACACGCAAAAAGGATCGCGCGATCGAGCTGGCAGAAACGATCGAGTCGTTCGCTTCGCGTCAGAACAGATGCTTTGATCCCGTCCTGACGCCGGAATATGCCTACCGACTTATGCAGCAGGATAGCGATTATTTCAATTTAGGGCAAAAAATTATCCAGAAAATGCTCAATAGCCCCGATCCGGAAACGGTTCTATTAGAACTACCTGGTGCGATCGCTGACGGTTTTGGGGTGGAATACTGCCTAATTGCTACCATCGCTAGCGATGCAGCCACCGTGGAGACGGCATATTGGCATCCCGGTAACCCCGTCGCAATACAACAGGATCGCTTAAATCCTGTACTGTCCCATCTGGTTAAAGCAACGATGCTGGCAAGGAAAAAACCCTTGGCGATCGCTGACACAGGCGCAGTTGAAATCGGTCAATCATCGGTAGATGCACTTGAACGCAAGCATTTTGCTGCTGTTTTGGGGACAACAACCAAATTTCAAGGTCAGGTGAATGGGGTAATGCTCTTGATGCGATCGCGCCCCTACGATTGGACTTTACAGCAAAAAGAACAACTACTAGCCTTGTCAGACTCAATAGCAATGGCCATTTCCCAAGCTCAACTCCACAGACAGGTACGTACCTCACTCCAGCACCAAAATCTGCTCAACAACCTGACGATGGCGATCCGTAGTTCTACGGATATGGATCTGATTCTCAAGTTGGCGATTGATAGCACAGCACGCACGCTTGGGGTGGATCGGGGTCTAATCTTGCTATTGAAGTATACTGACCCCCAGTTGAAAAGTCATTCCAAGGAGCGCCTTCCCAGAGCTAAAGTAACAGTTGCTTGTGAATGGTCTGCTTTTGACCAATCACAAGGGAATCAAAACCTTGGGACTTTGTTAAACCAATCGTTTTGGTTATCCGAATGCGTTTTATGCCAGCAGACTTTCAACAACTCGCCCGCGCTAACGGTCATTGCTGACAAGTCAGATTTTAAGGATGAGCAGACTGCTGGCATTGCCCCCATTTTCGCTCAAAATGTGATGCCATCCCTGCTGCTGGTTCCCTTAGAAAGTAAAGATACAGTGCTGGGGTTCTTGGTGCTACAGCAACGTCTACCCCGCGTCTGGTTAAAAGAAGAATTAGAGCTGGTGGAATTAGTCAGCGCCCAGCTGAGCATCGCTATCCTTGGATCGCAAATGCAGCGGCAAATTTTAGCCCTGGTAGAAGAACGCACGACACACCTGCAATCGAATTTGGCAGTTCAGGCTAAGTGGTACGAAAAAACCCGCCAACAGCTGGAACAACAGCGGCAATTAAATCAGCTCAAGGATGAATTCATCGATACGGTGAGTCATGAGTTGAAAACACCCCTAACCAAAATGAGAATGGCGATCCAAAATTTACGTCGCCCCGCACTGCCAGCAGATAAACAGGCTCGGTATCTGGATATTTTAGAACAGCAGTGCAATCAGGAAATTAATTTGATCCAAGACTTGCTCGCGCTTCAGCAACTGGAGTCGAAGAAAGTCCGACTTCAGGTGCAAAGGGTAGACCTTAAGTATCTGATTGGCGATCTAGCTCAGTCTTTTGCAGCAACTTGGGCGGATAAGGGGTTAACCTTGGCTGTGGAGTCACCAGAGCGATCGCTGATGCTTCAAACCGATCTAGACAGTCTTACTCGCATCCTCCAAGAACTGTTGACCAATGCTGGCAAGTATTCCGATCCAGAAACTACGGTTAATCTCAAGGTCGCTTGCCAAGTTGATGGACAAAGCCCTCAAATTGTTGTATCCGTTTCTAATATTGGGGCAGGCATCTCAGCCCCAGAGCAAACTCAGATTTTTGAGAAGTTTCGTCGCGGTCAGGGCGTTACCTCTCAAGCGATCGCTGGTACTGGTTTAGGGCTAGCTCTGGTTAAAAGTCTCGTACAGCATTTAAATGGTACTATTGCGGTTTCTAGTTCTCCGTCCCAGCAATATCAGGATGCTTGGGAAACCTGCTTTACGCTCAGTCTGCCTCAGATGTAGGGCGATCGCTATTATTGGTTGCAAGCAATATTTGAGCGCGTCTGATCCCAGAGTCCGACTTAATCCTATGGATTGTCTGTAATTATTTCATCAGTTGCGATACAAAAAAGACGGCAGCTCTTGAGATGCCGTATAATAAAACGCTGGCGATAATGCGCTCTGTTTAATTTCGGATGCTCAAATCGGTTGCGACGCCTAAACCACTCCGTTGGCAAAAATCTAAATATTCTCTGCTGGCACGTCAGATAGACATTTTTGGGGCGGCAGCAACCTTGGCGTTCTATTTGTGGTGGGATGCGACCTTTCCCAATGATTCTCCGCTGCATAAGCGCCGTCGCGCCAGGTGGTTAGTTAATACTCTGTTAGATTTAGGCCCGACTTTTATTAAAATTGGTCAGGCACTGTCTACTCGCGCCGATCTACTACCCTTGGAGTACGTGCAAGCACTGGGGGAATTGCAGGATCGGGTGCCTGAATTTAGCACTGCCCTGGCGATCGCTCTGATTGAATCTGAACTGGGGAAGTCTATTGATACTTTATACCGAGATTTCAATCCGATTCCCCTCGCTGCTGCCAGCTTAGGTCAGGTTCACAAGGCGAGGTTACATACAGGTGAAGATGTAGTCGTCAAAGTGCAGCGTCCGGGATTAGAAAAATTATTTAACTTAGATTTTAAAATTTTATTCAGATTAGTACGTTTTTGTCAGCGGTATTTACCTTGGACAAAAAAGTATAATTTAGAAGCTATTTATGATGAATTTTTTGCAATCTTATATCAAGAAATTGACTATATACAAGAAGGTAAAAATGCCGACCGCTTCCGCGATAATTTTAGCAATCATACTCGCATTATTGTGCCTCAAATTTATTGGCAATACACCAGTACAAAAGTGCTGACAATGGAATATGTACCCGGGATTAAAATTGACGACTGCCAAACCTTAAAAGCCTGTGGTTTAGATGCAAAGAAGATTGCTCAGCTTGGTATTTGTGCGTATTTAAAGCAATTATTACAAGATGGTTTCTTTCATACCGACCCTCATCCCGGAAATATGGCAGTGAGGCAGGATGGCAGCCTAATATTTTATGATTTTGGCATGATGGCTGAGGTCAATTCCTTGTCTAAAGATCAGATGGTTAAAACTTTTTTTGCTGTATTAAGAAAGGATACCAATCAGGTCGTAGATACTTTAATCGATATGGGTTTAATTGAACCAGTCGCTGATATGACGCCGGTGCGACGGCTAATAACATTTCTTTTAGATAAGTTTACTGAAAAACCCGTCGATATTAATGCTTTTGGTGAAATTAAAAATGAACTTTATGCGATGTTCGAGCAGCAACCCTTTCGCTTGCCAGCACAAATGACATTTATTTTGAAGTCATTGACGACCCTCGATGGCATTGCTCGTACCTTAGACCCAGAATACAATCTGGTAGTAGCCGCTCAACCTTTTGTGAAAAGCATTACTGTCTCTGAAGGGCAGGGAAATGCAGTTAGGGAACTAGCCAAACAAGCAAGAGATTTTATCAAGTATAAGTTACAGCAACCCTCTGCTGCTGAAATTTTAATCCGACGCTTAGAAGAACGCATAGAACGGGGTGAACTGCAAGTGCGGGTGCGATCGATGGAAAGCGATCGCGCGCTCAAACGCATTCATCTGGCGCTTAAAAGCCTGGTTTATGCCTGTTTGAGTGGATTTACCTTCCTAGCAGGTGCAGTACTGCTGATAGGGCCGTATAGTAGCTGGGCGATCGCTGCTTTTATCTTATCAGGGCTATGGTTCTTGGTGTTGCTGCGCTCTTTTATCGATTTAGCTATTAAGGAAAAAGTTGATAAGCTAGCTGATTGACTCTCCTTGGCCTCAAGCCGCAGGGATGATTAAGAATTTAAAGCCTTAATATCCCACATTCCGCAGCCCAACTGCTTGATTTATTTTAAATACCCCCAGGGGAATTCGAATCCCCGTTACCTCCGTGAAAGGGAGGTGTCCTAGGCCTCTAGACGATGGGGGCTTGTTCATCGCGCCTTTATTATAGTAACGAAGGTCACAGCCTTTGTCAACACCTAGATCGGATAATTTTAGCTGCGCTTCTGCAAACGAAGTACTATTGCAACAGTCAGGAGAGCGAAAAATTACGCCTTTATAAGGGTTTCAGGCGTTTTTCCCTCTGCCTATAACGGAGGATTTTTATTTCATATAAATCCTCCCTAGCTGGCTACCAATCTAAGATGGGACATTGTGGCAAATGGATTTGGGGAAAGGGGGAAAGGTGATGAAAACTAAGAAAATTAGTAAAACAAGTAAAAAACCAGAAACTCGATTTGATATGGCTTTTTTGCCAGAGGTCTAGTGCTGGAGCTTTTTCCTTTTCCCCGTTTTCCCTTTTCCCCCTTTCCCCCTTACCCTTCCCCCTTTTCGGGTTTCCCTTTTCCCCAATCGGGCGTCTATTGTCCCAATGGACGGCTGGTAGCCCCCTAGCCTAACAGCCTGATACTGCCGTTGGTTTAAAAGACACCTGAGCATAGACCAAAAGCCAACTCAGCAAAACTTTTCGAGCTACTCAAATTGAGCTATCGATACTATCACGCCCATGTTTGAAGCAGTCGATTGGGAATATTGATCTATTAGGGGTTTTATAGCAGATCTTGCTAACCAAGTAATAAAAACACCAAAAAGCTCTCTTCGATCAGAAACAGAAGAGAGCTGTTTGGTTGATTAT
>DNGG01000594.1 GCA_003486675.1 Cyanobacteria bacterium UBA11372 | reverse complement strand
GAAATTCCTTTAGCGATCGCAGGGATTCCTGGAACAGTAGTTGTTTTATGGTTACTTTTATACGCCCGCAAGCTTTACGACAAAAGTGTATTCATTCTATGCTGCTGTATTACTTTTATTCCCTTTCTATTGCTTTGCTACATAACAGGTAAAGTGGGCTTTAACTTTATAGTTCACAGTAGCCGCTATGTGTCAGCTTTTTTTATATTTACTCAAATATTATTAGTAAGCGCTTACATACATTATTTCAATAATAATCATAAACCAGCAGCAAAATCATTAGCAGTTATTATCTTAATAGTTTTTTTTATCTTTCCTAATCTTTTCACAGTCTGGAACTTTGCCAAGAACGGAGTTATCGAAAGGATAGGAGAGCATTACATCACAACCGAAAATAAACTTTATGTTCCAGTTTTGTCTAAAGTTAATGTTAAATCAGTAGTGGCTCGCGTAAACTCTGTGGTCAGGTCACATCAGGATATTGTGGTCTTATCTCTAGATGAGTCTGCACCATTCGGAGCTTGGTTAGAAATGAAGCAGCGAACCCTTCCCCTAGTTGATGCTTGGGGGCCTCTAGTACAAACTCATGGTACACAGGGAGCTAACCTCAGAGGTTCATCAAAACTGACAACATCAGAAAATTTAAGAGTAATTCTGGTGATTTCTAAATCTTTGGAAAGCGATGGTAAAACTCTGCCACAAATAAAGAGGAGGTTTCCCCAAGCGACAAAGTGGATTAAAGTAAAAAATCCAAAAGAGGAGGAGGCAGCAGTTGATATTATGTATTCGGATCTAAAAGCTTTGTAAACTGATGTTTAGTTGAAATTAATTTCCAGGATGAGGGATAATGAATTTCGATAACCAAGGAAAAGCTGAATATTTGCAACAGGATAAGCCAACGAATTATTCAGTAATTCGCATCAGTGTTGCCTTGGTGACTAGGAATAGACCAGATAGTTTGGAGCGGTGTTTGAAAAGTTGGGCAAGTCAAACTGTAGCTCCATTTGAGATAGTCGTATCAGATGATTCAGATGACAACCATGCACCAAAAATTGAAGCCTTAGCTAAACAATTTAACTGTGTTTATACCAGAGGGCCACGCCTGGGACTATACGCAAATCGCAATCATGCTAGTTTGACTTGTACGGGTAGTCATATTCTTTCAGGAGACGACGATCATACTCATCCCCAGGATTATGTTCAAAAAATTTTAGAGGTTGTGGCAAGCGACCCTCAAAGAGTATGGATTTTCCCAGAGCGCAACTACAATGAGCCTAACGCTCCTTTGCTTTGTCCTCCAGAGTTGCATCGAAGTGGCTGTGGCTGCACACCCAAAGATCCTTCAAACTGTGCGGCTATTGCCGATGGTTCTTCTGTATATCCCCGGCGAATATTTGACCAAGGTTTACGCTATGACGAAACTTACAATTTTGGCCCTTTGTGGTATCTTTGGGGTAAAATTATCTATAAATATGGCTGGAGGATTTCCTTTTCAGATGCTACGTTTGTTTGGCATTATGCCCTATCAGAAAATAGATTCTCTGATGTCAAGCAACTCCAGAATTTATTGGAGTGTACTATGTATGTTCTATTCGTCAATGCCTTATGGATTGAGCCTTCACCTCATAATATAATTTGGTCAATCCTCTATTTGTTGCGGCGCTCAATTTGTCAGGATACAATGCTAGGATATAAAGTTAAAACTAGACTGGAAATAAAATGTGTGTTAAAGTTACTGATTCAGGCGTGGCAGTTTCCGCATAAATTAGATTACTGTCAAATAAAACATTTTAATATTGATTAAACTCAAAAAAGGAAAAATAATATATGCTCAAGCAAATCACCATAGAAAAAATAATTCGGAAAAGAAGGCAAATTAACATTGCTAGTCGTTGGTTTTTCAATGAAATAGTTGATAATTTTAATTTTTCGAGAAGTTTAAAATGTCCTATATGCGAATTTTATACTGGGCCAGAAAATTTTGAACCTTATGTAACGCGCTGTATCTTTGGTGGCGGTAAACTTTTAAGGCACGAATGCCCAGGTTGTGGAGTAATATTTGGAACTCAAAGAATGTTAGCCCTCTCTCCAGAAGCTTTAGAACAAGAATATGTAGAACATTACTCCTGTTATAATGAAGGAAACTCGACAGAATCAGAGATCAGAACGTTTGATTACTTAAATCCTAAACCCGAAGGAGTTTATCTCAATTTCGGCTGTGGAAAATGGTCTAAAAGCATAGAATATGCCAGAGAAAATGGGTATCAATTATTTGGATTTGAGCCTTATGCTAAAGATGAAAAGAGCGAATACATTATTAATGATGTAGAATTGCTCAAATCGATGAAATTTGATGGTATTATCTCAAATGATGTTTTAGAACATCTGCGTTACCCGGATAAAACTTTATCTTTTATGTCTTCTTTACTTAAAGACAACGGACTTATGATACATACAACGCATTGTTACAATTATGCTTGTGAGTACACGAGATTTCATTTGTTTTTCTTTACAGGAAATTCCCTGAAGATAATTGCTCAGAAGGCTGGATTGGAAGTAGAGGATACAGATCGGATTGACACTAAAATATTCCGCAAAAAATTGAATAATTAAAGATGACTAAAGCACCGAAAATTTCTGTAACTATTGATGGCTACCGTCTGAGTTATCCAGCCACTGGTTTAGGGCTTGTGACTGCTGAACTGCTGCGCGGGTTTCAAGAGCTTGGATATGCTAAGTCAATAGCTGTCTTTGTGGAAAATTCATTTAATCCCCAGGTATTTAAACTTGAGAATTTGGATGTTCAGTGGATTCCCGTTAATTTTAAAAATCGCTCACCTGACTACTTGGGGCGTTTAGCTTGGAGGAATGCGGTAGTTGCAAAGCTGAAAACATTTAACTATAACTGTAGGCACTTTATTCCGTATCTTTACAACTATGGAAATCTGCGTCAGAATGTGGTGCTTGTTCCAGACTTAGTTTATAAAATTGTTCCTGATAACAGCGCTATAGATCCTAACCAACCTTGGTGGAATTTACGGGGAAAACTACCTATTCGTCCAATGTTTCGTAATTGGGAAGAGTGGTTAGTAACCAAAGCCGAGCGGTTAGTAGTTTACTCAGAATTTGTGAAAAATCATGTACATGAAGAATTAGGTGTGCCATTGGAAAGAATGTCCTTAATACCCTTAGCGACACCTAGTTGGGTTGTGGAGCATTACGAAGAAAGGCATAACGAAAAAGTTCAGAGTCACCTTAATTTGCCTAGCCGTTTTATTCTATATGTGGGTGGATTCGCAGTCAGAAAAAATATCCCTATGCTTTTGCGAGCTTGCGGCAGAGTATACGAAGCTGATACCTCATTTCGTTGTGCGTTTGTTGGCTTGACAGAAAGCATGATTCAAAACGATTACGCCATTAAAGCAGCTATGAGTAATCTCTCAGTTAGAGCCGCAACTATTGGCTTGCCAAGTTTGAATTATCCAGATTTAGCATCTCTTTATCGACTGGCTGAATTTACAGTATATCCTAGCCTAAGCGAAGGATTTGGGCTACCTATATTAGAGGCGGCTGCGGTAAAAAGATTATGTCTGTGTGGGGACAACTCAAGTATGCGGGAAATTCAAACATATTCTGAATTCCGCATTGACTCCGATAACGAGGACGCATGGTTTCAACATATTTTACATTTTTGGCAGAGTCCAGAAGAAACGAAAAAGGCTGGCGAGAAGTGCGAACAACTCTGCCAAAGATATTCCTGGAAAAAGAGTGCCGACAAACTATGGAATGTATTACAAAGTTAAGTTTTAAAAAAGGTGAAAAATAGCTGGTTAATACTTTGGGTAATACTTACTGAAAATTATTTTACATGAAATGGAAAAGAAAGACGGTAGATGCTGTGTTCGGGTTAGCGAACAAGGTTGTTCCCGCCCATCAAGAAATACAAAATAGTCCCAAATCAATTTTTATTTTGCGGAATAACGACTTGGGTGATTTGCTTGTAATCACACCGCTTTTCGAGGCACTAAGACGGCGGTTTCCCGATGCTCATATTGTAGCTGGCGTAGGTAATTGGAACATCGAAATTCTTAAGCTAAACCCTCATATTTCAGAAATACTGCCAGTTAATGCACCCTGGCACAACAAATTTATTGCCAACCAAAGCTGGTGGGACGCGATTAACTATATTGCTGTTTCATCTGAGAGCCGGGAGTTAGCCAAACGCCGCTTTGATATAGGTATTGATGTTTTGGGAAGCTATTTTGGTTCAATCTTGATGATGAGGGCGGGCATACCCTATCGCTTGGGCGTTAGGGGATATGCAGGAGGACATACGGCAGTACAACAGTACGTTGAGTATAACGAGTACGAACAGGTTGGGCGTTCGGCTCTCCGTTTTGCCGAGCTTTTAGGGGCGGCTGAATTGCCCGAATGCAGACCGCAGATATTCCTGAGCCAAATAGAACTGGAAGCGGGTGAGCATAGGTGGTCGCGGAAAGCTGAGGGAGTAGACCAACAAGCCAAGCGCATCGTTATCGGGCCAGGGGGAGGTTTTGTTGAGAAGTGCTGGCCTCTGGAAAATTATGCAGCTTTGGTGAAAATGCTGACTGAGATCGGGAATCAGGAAGTTATTATTGTTGGTGGCAAGCAAGATCGCGAGGCTGGCAGACAATTAGCGCTGGCTTCCTCGTTAGTTCGCAATTTGGCGGGAGAACTGACATTGCGAGAAACCTTCGCTCTGGTAGCTGCCGCTGATTTGGTAGCCTGTAATTCCAGTATGTTAATGCACGTGGCCGCTGCCTTCTCAACACCTACGGTTGTTTTGCTTGGAGATTGTTTTCCTTCGGCTAAACAGCACGCAGCACAGTGGGGTTATGATGGAAATTGCCATATATTCGGTAAAGAGAGCGCTCAAAAAGAAATTTATACTCCAACAGAGGTGATGAAGATTATTTGTAAATTATTAAAGATTTAATCTTGTCGAAACTACCTGATTAAAAACAGGTATCTCTGCGCTGATATTATTTGCCTGAGTAAAGAAAGATAGGTAAACCCACGTTATGACGATTATTTTCGTGACAGGTTCAGCTAAGGAAATATTGAAAGAGATTTCTACCCAAAATGTCAGTCGTTGGGTATAAATGCGCTCGAAGGGAGAGTGGGGATTTGTTGTTGTTGGTGAAGAGAAAGAGATGTTGGCAAACTTATTTTGTGGGCGGCTATTCAAATTTCTGTTAGGAGGTGGGGTAGCAGCAGCAGTCAATTTGTTGCTGATATATTTGATGATCGATCGCCTCGGATTTAACACACCTGTTTTGCGGAACGTTGCCAACGCAGTTGCTGTTGAGCTTTCATTATTATTGAGTTTCTTTATTTACCGGATTTGGGTTTGGCCGGGAGGTGCTTGGAAACTTAGAAAAGTTTTGTTGAAGCAGCTTCCCCTTTACCATTTGTCTGCGGGTGCAGCTGTCATTGCTCGCATATTTGTGATATTTCCTATTTTAGATTGGCTAAGAGTCAACTATGCAGTCAATACCTTAGTTGGCGTAGTGGCAAGTGCTTCAATCAATTATTTAATAAGTGATAAATTAGTACTTAAAACTCCGAATAAAACACCAAATTATCAGAGTTCTGAACTTTATTACCCAGAGGGTTTAGAGCCTGCATTGGCAGATAGATCTGGTTTACAAAGACCTTTTGCCCGTGAAATAGTGCGATCGCAATCGCCAAATGTGGGTAAAATTAATCTGCTATCGGTGGTAATTCCCGCTTATAACGAAGAGGGTTCTATTGTAGAAACAATTCAATCTATCAGTCAGTTATTAGAAGCTCATAATATTGTTTACGAAATTGTGGTGGTAAATGATAATAGTCGCGATCGCACCGAAGAAATTTTACAGCAGCTAAATTTTGAAAACAGCAAAGTGCGTTATATCAATAACTATTATCCTAATGGCTTTGGCTTTGCAGTGCGCTGCGGCTTAGAGAATTTTCAAGGTGATGCTGTAGCTATTATGATGGCAGATAATTCAGACGAGCCTGAAAATTTAGTTGATTACTATTAC
>DNGG01000070.1 GCA_003486675.1 Cyanobacteria bacterium UBA11372 | reverse complement strand
GATAAGGCCCCGTGACTGTAGTTCAGACGTGTGCTCTTCCGATCTAATGTCTCGGTTAAAATTTCACCTATTCTCCCATGCGCTTTTTTAACCGAGTCATTCTCCAAACGCCTGAAAGTGTAGAACTAGAGTTCACTTTAGCAGGTATTGGCAATCGCGCCCTGGCTTTGTTGATTGACTATGTTGCTTTGTACGCAACGATAATTGCGTTCTGGATTATCTGGGCTTTTTTTGCCAGCCAGTTGATAGATTTATTAAGGAACCTTCTTGGTAATACAGATTATCTGGAACTTTGGTTGTTGGCGATCGCTCTTTTAATTAACTTTTTTATCTATGTTGGTTATTTTGTCTTTTTTGAGGTAATCTGGCAGGGTCAAACACCAGGAAAACGCTGGGCTAAAATTCGCGTGATTCGCGACGATGGACGGCGAATTGGTATTCAACAGGCGACGTTGCGATCGTTACTGCGTCCCGTCGATGACATACTATTTATAGGCGCATTTTTAATTATCTTAAATCAGCGGGAAAAGCGACTGGGAGATCTAGTAGCGGGAACGATTGTAGTGCAAGAAGAATTTCAAGTAGCCGCCGCGAATTTCCCCATTTCGGAATCTGCCAAACAATTCGCTCAAAAATTGCCAGAAATGGCTAATTTATCCCAGCTATTACCCGATGACTTTGCGACTATTCGCGAGTATTTACGGCGTCGCCATGCCATGTCACCGACAGCTAAATCCGAGTTGAGTTCGCAACTCACTCGTCAAATTAGAAGTATTATTGACTCGCCACCTCTACCATCAAGTGTCACTGCTGATGTGTTTTTAGAAGCAGTTTATCTTGCTTACCAACAGCAATCGGCATTTGGTAATGGGTAATGGGTAATTGGTAATGGGTAATGGGTAATTGGCTTTTATCAAAGAAGGGAACTCTTAATAGGGAACTCTTAACAGTTTTTCCTATTTCCTGTTCCCTCTGGGAGCTAGAGACCCCTACAACTACTGCTCCCGCAAGTTTCAAGTGGGGTATAAATCCCCATTTGAAACGCTCTGCTGCCTGTTGCCCATTCCCTGTTCCCTGTTTAATAGTTATGATTTTTAAGTTAATCAAAACTATTACCTATTACCTATTACCCATGACCAATTACCTATTACCAATTACCCTTTAAAACCGGGAAGCAAACTGGCACTCAGTCGTTTTATCCCATAGGTTGCTACTTCTGAATAACGCTGTTTACCGCAGAGGATTTCAGCCATAATTTGGCTAGCGACGGGTCGTTTGACGCCGACTTTGTAACCGACTTTTGGCATACGGAAGAACAGACCTGCTAAGCGTTGCGCCCATACCATATCTGCACCCCATTCTTCGTTAATAATTTGGGTGTATTGTTCCAGGGCGTCTAAATCGCCGCCAATGGCGCGATCGATTGCTTCTGCTGCTTTGACGCCACTAAAGATAGAAGGACGAACGCCTTCTGCGGTAAATGGATCTACCATGCAGGCGGCTTCCCCAGCTAATAAGGCGTTTTGGGTATGGAGTTTTTGATTGCCATTCCACAAGCAAAGGGGATGGGTGAAAAGCTTGGTGGTGGCGCCGTTTAAGCCAAACTGGGTGGCGTACTTAGTCAAAACGCCGTTAGAGTCTTGGAGTTCGCCGCCTTGGAAAGTCCCGGCGCCGATGGAATAGCCGTCTGCTTTGGGGAAGTTCCAAATGTAGCCGTTTTTGAGGATGCCAAACTCGAAGTTGATCTTGGCATCGGTACCATTTGGTGAGGGAGTTTGTGCTTCTAAACCGCCCGCGAGTCGGCTTTTACGGTCTTTGAAACCGAGCCATTTTGCCATTGGGCCTTTTGCACCATCGGCGGCGATCAGGTAGCGACCTTCAACCGGGCCGTTGGGGGTGTTAACTTGCCAGACTTCGCTCTTAAACTGAATCCCGCTAACTTCCGTATTATCCCGCAGTGAGGCTCCTTGTTTCTGTGCCTGCTCGATCAAAAAATGGTCAAAAATATCCCGCCGTACCATCCAAATCGGTTCCAGCTGGCTCAACTGAATATCTACGGGATCTTCGATATTCCAGGTGTAGCGAATTGCATTCACCTTGAGGGAAATTGCTGGAGTAAAGTCAAAATCAAACCACTCGGCGATCGCGGGCGATACCCCACCCGCACAGGGTTTGTACCGTGGCAGGCTTTCTTTTTCTACAACTAAAACTGAGCGTCCCCGCTTCGCTAAATGATACGCTGCGGCTCCACCAGCAGGACCAGCACCGACAATAATGCAGTCAAACATATCGCTGAATTTTTGCTCCTGAATAAACAAGGGGTTTAGATTTTGACAAAAAAGGGTGTTACCCTAGCAGCCGATTGCTTTAACTCATTGATAACTCTTTTATCCCTCATTTGTCTTCTTTATTTCTTTCATATTGCGATTCCGTAATTTTCGCTACTCAATTTTTCCCCATAAATTTACACAAGTAACTTTACCCAGAATACAATTCATTAGTTACACGGTGTGCAAATTTTTTGTGTAGCTGATAGGGTGATTGATGAAGTTTTGGTTAACTTACAACCAGAACGATTTATTTTTTTACCCATTCGAGGCGATCCTTATGATTTGGGAAGTTTGCATTCGCTACGCCAACGGCATCGAACGCATCGTTCGCTCTTACCAAAGCCGGGAAATTGCCCTCAAGTATGTAGATGCAATTTATAAAATTCACGGTTATCCGCTTCACTGTGCTTACATTGTTCGCCCAAAACATTTTGTCAGGCCAGCGAATGCCTTTTAGGGTTGCCTGTAATGGAGCGGCGATGGGTGCGCCTACTACGAACGGCAATCCCTTTGAGGCTAATCGCTGGTGCATCGGTTGGGTTATACCGTCATGATGTCTTTTTCTTTTTCGGCTAATAGTTCATCAATTTTGGCGATGTACTTGTCGGTGAGCTTTTGAATTTTATCTTGCTGGTTCCGCGCTTCATCTTCAGAAACTTCGCTGCTTTTTTCCTGCTTGCGGATGTTGTCTACGGTGTCGCGGCGGATATTGCGAATCGAAACTTTTCCTTCTTCGGCATACTTAGCCGCTACTTTGACTAATTCTTTGCGGCGTTCGCTGGTGAGGGGTGGAATATTCAACCGAATCACCGAACCGTCGTTACTAGGAGTTAAGCCGATATCCGACATGGAAATGGCTTTTTCGATTAAGTTCAAACTGCTGCGGTCGTAGGGTTGAATGGCAATGGTACTGGCATCGGGGGTATTGATGTTGGCTAAAGATTTGAGAGGTGTTGGACTCCCGTAGTATTCCACCATTACCCGGTCGAGGAGTGCGGCATTGGCTCTACCCGTGCGGATAGAATTAAACGCGCGTTGAGTAGACTCAATCGCTTTTTGCATATGACTTTCAGCATCAGCTAACTTCACAAAAACCTCCGACAATTGTTCCCACAGGTTCTCCCATGACTGCGCGACGGATATTGCCGCGAACTCCCAGGTCAAACACCATAATTGGGATGTTGTTTTCTCTACATAGAGCGATCGCAGTCCCATCCATCACTCGCAGATCGTTAACCAAAACGTGACCGTAGGTCAAGGTTTGGTAGCGTTTGGCATCTGGATTCACGTGGGGATCTGAATCGTAAACCCCATCTACTTTTGTGGCTTTAAAAATCACATCCGCGCCAATTTCAGCCGCTCTCAGCGCCGCCGTCGTATCGGTGGTAAAGAAAGGATT
>DNGG01000549.1:362-7990 GCA_003486675.1 Cyanobacteria bacterium UBA11372 | reverse complement strand
GCGAAGGCAGGCTTAGTTTGTGTAGCCGCGAGTTCACTCGTTCGGCTACTTTTTTAGCCGGCGAAGGCAGGCTTCATTTGTCTAGCTGCTACACCAACAAAGTCCGCCTACGCGGACTTTTTTAGCCGGCGAAGGCAGGCTTAGTTTATCTAGCCGCGAGTTCACTCGTTCGGCTACTCGTTCGGCTATATTTAATTTATTGAATAAACAATAAATATGTCATCAACCAAACACCCGACTATCTTATTTATATTCCTTCTCCCCATTATCTTAATTATCGGCAATTGCAACCTAACCAAATCTCAAAACAACTCATCCCCGGAAATAATCGTCCAACCCGGGGAAGTTCGCCCTTTACCTGGCAAGTTGGATGCAGTACCAATGTTTAACAGCAACAGTCCAGAATGGTTGAGAACGGAAGGAATTTTACTCTCTACCTTTCCCTCATCTGGAAAAACAGTTCCTCAAGCGCACCTCAACTTTCCTTTTTCTGGACGGTTTGATATATTCGCCCACCATCAAACGATTAATCCCAAGGATTTGCAGACTTTTTATCTGGGAATTATTTTGCACAATCCCGGTTCTCAATCTGTTACAGTTGATGTTTTACAAGCGGCGACTTCTCTCACACAAGATGCACCTTATATTGTGTTGCCAAATTATGTGGAAAATCCCGATAATACGGTTTATGCTGGACCAGGCGATCGCATATCCTTAGATATCCTCCAAAACCAGCGACAAACTGACTTTCCCGCCCGCTTAATTATCCCACCTAGACAATACCGGATGTTATTAAATCATCCCATGCCGGTGCGGAATGCAGCCAGGTATTTAAATGGTCGTTCTACTTTGATGCGGTTACAAAGTAATGGTAAGATTTATGCTGCCAG
This sequence comes from Cyanobacteria bacterium UBA11372, assembly GCA_003486675.1. Classification (GTDB taxonomy): domain Bacteria; phylum Cyanobacteriota; class Cyanobacteriia; order Cyanobacteriales; family Aerosakkonemataceae; genus Microseira. The sequence continues at coordinate 7,100 of DNGG01000549.1, read as the reverse complement.
TTTAGCCACTTTTGCTAAGACAAATCCTGATGGAAGCGATCGCGCACCTACACTAGAAGAATGGATATCTTTACTCAATACCGCAAGTTTAGCCATCCCCCGCGATAAAACTCCTACTCCTCCGCAACAAATTGGGGGACAATTAATTTATGGTCGCGTTGCTGGGGTGGCGAAAGGTTCGGTTTGGAAGGCGGTATTAAGGGATTCTACTAACTCGAACAATCTGACAATTCCTCAACCCGGAAAGGCCATTTCCTATGCCATTAATACGCTGCGCGGCGGGCGCTTAGGTACAAATCAAATTCAAACTGCACCGATGCTAGTACGCTATCCCGATACAGCCTACGAAGCTCACGGGAATTATGCCGTTGAATATAACATCAGTTTGCCACTTTATAATCCTACCAATCAACCCCAAACTGTTACTTTAACTTTGGCAACGCCTTTGAAAGAAGATAAATTAAGTCAAGGCGGTTTGCGCTTCCGAAAACCATCGCTAGATTTCCCTTTTTTCCGAGGAAGCGTGCGATCGCGCTACACTAGCGACCAGGGAGAATTAAACACTCGCTACGTTCATTTATGGCATCGCACGGGACAAGTTTTAGAACCTTTAGACACGTTGGTAATTTTACCACAAACTCGCCGATCTGTACAGTTAGATTTTATTTATCCACCCGATTCCACACCGCCACAGGTACTAACAATCAAAACGCTAACAGCTAATAGCAATTAACAAATACCAGGACTTACGCAGCGACTCCAGATCCAGGGGTGGCGGTGCGTTACGCTTTGCTAACGCACCCTACGTTTAGGATCTTTGCGTAATATCATATCCGGTCGATTACCCATAATCATCAGCCGGGACACGGCACGCTCAAAGTTATCTGTTTGTGCGAGATATCTCTGATGCCGTGTCCCTACGCAACAACTGTGTGAGGTTTTTTATTATGAGAAATTCAACGGATATGATATAAGTCCTGAATTAGCCATTAGCCATTAGCTTTACTCCATCTGTTCCTGGTATAAAGATTGCAGTATGTTTTCTAATTTTTCTTCGGAACAGCATTCGATTAATATTTCAAAAGCTTCTAGCAGTTTGGCAGCACTATCTCCCAAGACGGGACTCAATCCCCAAACATCTTGCACCCAATCCTCTGGAAGCAAATCTTCAAAAATCATCCGTTCTAAAAGCTGCTTTGCTTCTAATTTGGAAATTGACATAAAATTAATGGTAATTGGTAATTGGTAATTGGTAATTGGTAATTAGATTGAATACAATTACCGATTACCAATGCCCGTGGTTTATCTTAGCAAACTCTATTGCGGTTGAGAAATATCTTGAGGGCGATCGCATACAGCATGACACCCAATTGGATAGGCAGATTGATAGATAGAGTCGCGCTTGCCAAACAAAGTGTAGCGGTTATCGCGAATTTGCTCGTAAGTGCGATCGCCCGCCCATTTCACCCCCGGTAACGCCCGATACGCGCTAACAAAAAGATCGCCCGCAGGTAACAAGCGTCCAATTTCCTCCGCCGCGTCGCTACCTTGCCAGCGTCTCTGAGGATTATTGGCATCAATTAAAATCATCCCCATTTCGCAATCTTGAGGCGTGATGCCAAAATTGCTCAAAGTGTCTTTATCCTGCATCGGGGCATATTGAAATAACTTTCCTTGGTCTAACTTTTCTAACACCTGCACCAAAGAAACACAGAGATTGCAGTTGCCGTCGTAGATAACGTAATAAGTCATGAAATTACAGCGATCGCAAATACTTATCTTTATTTTAGATTCAAATTCCCATCTGAAATCTAAAATCTAAAATCTGAAATTTTAATCTGCGATCGCCCAACGCACCATCGGACGATTTGCCATCACGCGGCGATCGCTGACTATCATCGGGTTACTTGGGGTGTCTGACGGCATTTCTACGCGAAAAGTGACGTTACCGCCGCCAAAACGAAACACATAGGGATAACCCTCATTTGATCTCGCCACACCGACGCAAGAGGCGTAGGCTCTTTGCAAAGGCGCTCGGAATTCGGCATACCTTCTGTTGCCACCGACTAAACGAGCAGTGCCTGCGATCGCCGCTGTATTTGCGATCGCTGTATGTTCGCCACCGCCTTCATAATAACGAGTCGAATGCCATAGACTTACCGTTCTTGGACATGCCCCAGATTGCCGTTGTACGTTAAAAGTCAGATTAGGTTGCGTGGCAGGTAGACTAGGTGCTGCTGCTGTTTGAGTCAGTGCGGGTGTCGCCACTAACAAGGTCGATAATATGCCAAATGTCGCAGTCAATTGTGACAAATTCTTCATAAAATCGCTTTAAGTTGTTCGGATACAAGGTAGCAATCAATACCAAGGATCGTCAAGTATATTGCTATTTATAGTCTGGAAAATTAATCTAGACTCTGACATCACCCAAGAGGATGAGCGAGAGGTAGAGATTTGGCCTTGTTTAAGAAACCCGGTTTTTTAGAAAAACCGGGTTTCTTTTTCACTACTGTGCTTTCATCCAAGCGAGGCATTGCTGCATTTGTTGGCGCATTGTTTCTCGGTCAGCATGATATCGCCTGCCGTGACCTGGTAGCACCCACTCGAAGGAATATTGGGTCAATTTTTCCATCGATTTAATTTGTTCGGCATAGGAATACCAGCAGTAATCCCGAAAAGCAATTAACTGTTTCCAACTTTCTGACCAAGCGAGATGGTCGCCCGTAAACAGAAACTTATTGTTGGACAGTAAAACTGTATGCCCTTTGCTGTGACCGGGAACTGGTATAATTAACAAATCCGGTGCAAATTGAATCGGTTCGGTGTCAGAAAGTTTGATTTCTACATCGCGAGTTCCGGATGTTATATCATCCTTGTGGAGGATGCGATCGCACTTAAAATGCTCCTGAAATTTCTGATGATCCGCTACATCGTCTCTATGGGTTAAATACATGTAGCGAATGCCACCCATTTCTTCTAATCGCTTCACCAACGGCGCAGCAAACCGAGGCGAATCAACTAAAATATTGCCTTCTGGTCGGACAATTAAGTAACTTGCCGCAGCGTAAGAAGCCTCAGAATGATAGCCGCAATGATAAACATTTTCCTCTACTAAAATAGGAAAACTTTCCTGAGCAACTTTAATATCTTTTGGCTTTTCTACTGTACCGATAGAAGCTGTCGGACAAGATAATAAAGCTTGCATCGCTCGCAATCTTTCGGTTTCATTCTCAGGTTGATGATAAACTGCCGATTGTTCCCCAGCACTATGAAACACATCCGGAGCCATCCAGCGACAGGTGTCGCAATCGATACAAGTGGAATCGACGTAGAAATCGCCGCTGGCATTTTCAGGGCGACGTTGAGTTAAATGAGCCATTGCTATTTTTTATGGTTTTGATAGATAATTTAACCACCTTACTTAAATCATAATCGTTATGACTATGAGCTGCCACCCGTCCTATTTTGTCACCTGTTGAGATTGGACACCTTTGCCAATATCCTGATTGTTAGGGCATCTCGAACCCTGAGAGATGCTATCTCAGCGGTTTGATATCCTCTAAACAACCAAAAACCATCAACAAACTTTTAAAAAAATGACCCAAAATTACCAGTCAACAGCAATCGTCACGGGAGCCTCTTCAGGGGTGGGTTTGTACACAGCGAAAGCCCTGGTCAAACGAGGCTGGCATGTAATTATGGCCTGTCGGGATGTGCGGAAAGGGGGAGACGCGGCTAAAGAAGTGGGAATACCCCAGGGTAGCTACACCCTAATGCAAATCGACTTGGGCGATTTGGAGAGCGTGCGGCGGTTTGCCAGGGAATTTCAAGCCAGCGGCAGACCTTTAACTGCTTTGTTGTGCAACGCGGCAATTTATATGCCTTTGATCAAAGAGCCGTTACGCAGCCCAGAAGGTTATGAATTGACCATGACCACCAATCACCTGGGTCATTTCCTCTTGTGCCACCTGTTGCTGGAAGATCTGAAAAAGTGCGTGTATCCCGATAAGCGTCTGGTGATTTTAGGCACTGTAACCCACAACCCAGATGAACCGGGTGGGAAGGTTTATCCGCGTCCGGATTTAGGCAATTTCGAGGGCTTTGAAGCCGGGTTTAAAGATCCGGTTTCGATGGTTGATGGCAAGAAATTTGAACCCGTTAAAGCTTACAAAGACAGCAAAGTCTGCAACGTGTTGACTATGCGAGAACTGCATCGCCGCTATCACGATTCCACCGGAATTACCTTTACTTCTCTGTATCCGGGATGCGTTGCCGACACGCCCCTGTTCCGCAACCACTACCCCTTATTCCAGAAACTCTTCCCCTTGTTCCAAAAATACATCACAGGTGGGTACGTGTCTCAGGAATTGGCAGGCGATCGCGTTGCAGCGGTGATGGCAGATCCTGAATACAGGCAATCAGGTGCTTATTTTAGTTGGGGCAATCGTCAGAAGAAAGAGGGCAAATCCTTTGTTCAAAGAGTCTCTCCCCAAGCGCGGGATGATGAAAAAGCCGAACGTATGTGGGATTTGACTGCCAAGTTAGTGGGAATGGCTTAATGAAGACTGGCTTTTCTGGTAATTGGTAATGGCTAATGGCTAATGGCTAATGGCTCATATCATGTCCTTAAGCATCGGTAGCTGAACGTCCGGGGCGGGTTTAAAAAATTCCTCGCGCTCTTACAGCATGGCTGGTAAAACCCGCCCCTACTCCCGTAAAAAATTATACACTAACGTTGCTAGCGGACATCAGATCATTACCGTTAGTAGGGGCACGGCGCGATTAATGTTACCTGTTTGTGGGAGATATTTTTCATGCCGTGCCCCTACTTAAGGATGGGGTTGATGTAGGATGTGATACCGTGTCCGGTTACATCGGTTGTGTATATTTTCAGGTGGTGTAGGGGCGGGTTTTACCAACCAATCTGTGGCACCATGAGATGTTTAGATAAACCCGCCCCGGTTTACGCTACCGATGCTACTACTTGCCTTTTCGTTTTGATGGAAAAGTACGGGGGATAGCTGGTCGATAATCGGGTCATTTTCCCCTGATATCCAGTTGGCAAATCGCTGGGCTAGGGGCGGTACAAATACTAATGGATTGGTAAATCCAGAAAATAAATATATGCCTTCAATGCCTGGAATTTTACCAACTATGGGAAGGCGGTTGTGACTAAAAGCGACTAAGCAATGATGCCAAGTTCCGGGTAAGTTTCCTACGGTTGGTAGAAGTTTGGCAACTTGGGCGCGGATGTCGGCTTCGCTCCTGCTGGGGTCAACTTTAGCATCAGGGTCAGCGATCGCGCGACTAATTTGCCCCATGCGGATGCTGCCATCTTGGAATTGAAACGCACCGGGGTCTAAAATTGGCGGTACTATCTCGTAACCAGGCGAATTCCACAAAGCATCGTTATCGCCAGCATCTGCTTCAAGTTGGAAACGTTTTAATTGGGCAGGCATGACGCAGGTGCTAAGTTGCAAATCAACCGGCGGCGTTTCGATCGTTTCTGCCTGAGTGAAATACACCCGCACATTGATGCCAGCATTTCTCAGCAGCATCCGACTTAAACCACCCGCACAGACGACAACGTTTTCGCTGTAATATGTGGCGGTGGGAGTGGTAACGCCAATTATGCGTTGATTTTCGCCCAGGAATCCCACTACCCGATCGATTTGCATTTCTGCGCCTGCGCGTATCCCAGCTTGAGAGTATGCCAGGGCAGTCATTTCCGGTTGGATGTGACCGTGACGGAGAGTTAGCGCGCCTGCGATCGCTTGCGGATTCAGCAACGGTTCCATCTTACAAGCTTCTGCAACGCTCAATAATGTCGGTGCGATCGCAAACTGACCATAAGCTGCCGCTACTTGTTCTGGGTCATCCTGGGCGTCAATCGTTAAAACTTGGTCTAATTCGCGGAACTGGGTATCTCCCTCTAACTCTTGAGATAATATACGGTGTCTTTCGATACCTTCGCTACAAAGTTGCCGCGTCAGTTCGGTTGTACCAGACCAATAAGCCAAACCGCCATAACTATAGCGCGTAGCGTTTTGGGGTGTAGCATATTGTTCTAACAGGAGGACGGAAAAGCCTTTTTTGCTCAGTTCATAGCTGACGGCAGCTCCTGTAATGCCGCCGCCGATCGCAATCCAATCAAAGGTTTGCATGAAATTTTACCACGAATAACTAACAGGTCATCGTTCAGGAAATCTTAAGATTCTTCTAGCTTTTGTAATTTTTAATTGACCGTTATAATAGCCGGTCAATTCAAGTAAAAGGCTAGAAAATAGGAGCGATATTTAGCAATATATAATAACCTAAAAACTAATATCAAATTCTATGTTGAGTCGTTGAGCGGTCAACCTTGTGGGTGATGCCATCGGTTGCTTAATAAAACATTAAAACTTTTGTTATGGGTAATGTTACTCATCGTTAATTTTTCTCTATAGCAGTTATTTAGTGTCAAGACACCCCGATCATCTCGTACAGGTGATATTTGAGAAACTGAATTTCCCAAGGCGCTGACTAAATCTTTACATTTTATATAAATTGTTTTTGAGTTTGATTGACTCAAGTTGCTAGTTATATCCAAGCGGCAAAGAAACCCAGTTTCTCGCTCAAAATCGTGGGTTGGACTCTGAGAAATTAACGCAACACCTTTGTTGATGACTGGGTAATGGGTAATTGCCACTATGAAAGACTGCCAATGAATCCAATTACCAATTACCAAGCTTGCAACTT
>DNGG01000549.1:0-165 GCA_003486675.1 Cyanobacteria bacterium UBA11372 | reverse complement strand
CCAATTACCAAGCTTGCAACTTAGAATTATTAGTCTAAAACTCACCATAATATTAAGTTATATACGAATAAATATACATTTTTTCATTAACTTATATATCTAAAAAGGTGACAGTTAAAGACTGTGCTTGCTATAGTTTAATAGTTAGGAAATGGCGTTTCAAGA
>DNGG01000271.1:2157-4467 GCA_003486675.1 Cyanobacteria bacterium UBA11372 | reverse complement strand
GCCAGCTGCTGGGCGTCCTTCTGACCGAAGTACGCCCTATTAGGTTGTACCAGATTCAAGAGCTTCGTAACAATTGTGGCAACACCCTGAAAATGCCCTGGTCGAAATCGACCGCACAAAACAGAGGTGATTGATTCGGGGGGAACAACTGCTGTAGGTGATGCGTCATGGGTCATAGGTGGTGAGTTAGACCGATTCGCATAACTGACAATAACTTCCTCAGCAGCAGGGGCAAAAATGGCATCGACTCCAGCTTGTTGGCAAAGTTGCCGATCCTGCTCTAATTTACGGGGATATTGCTGGAAATCCTCATTGGGTCCAAATTGCAACGGATTGACAAATATACTGACAATAACAACGTTATTCTCTTGCCTAGCTCTTTCCATCAGGCTTAAATGGCCTATATGCAAGGCTCCCATTGTCGGAACCAAGCCGATTGTCAGATCCTGAGTTGATTGTCCAAACCGGCATCGACGCAAGTAGCAGCGCAATCCGGCAACCGTCGTAAACAGACGCACGGGTATACTCCAGGGTTCGACCAACTCGCCCCATATTGACATCCTCCCCCACTATCCGCAAGCGGTATAGTGGGGATTTCCAGCCTCACACACCGTAGTTGAATTGGTTAATAGGGAACCTAAGACGGATCTTCGATGGTTACGGTTTGCGAGGGGCCAAGAACTTCTATGGTGACGGGAGCTACCCCGCTTCCCATCATGCCAAGCATTCTGGCAGCGGCTGCTGAGAGGTCGATAATCCGACCGCGAACGAATGGCCCTCGGTCGTTGATCCGTACAATCACGGAAACGCCGGTGTTGAGGTTGGTGACTCGTACCCGCGTGCCAAAGGGCAAGGTGCGATGGGCGGCAGTCATAGCATTTTGGTTGTATCGTTCGCCGCTGGCGCTGCGATTGCCGTGAAAACCCGGTCCATACCAGGAAGCCCAACCCCTAAAACGGGATAGTACTGTGACTAGGGAAACTTGTTGTGGTGGACGAGGGGGTGCAGGGACACCAGCTATTTCCCTGACGGGTGGAGCGCCACCCAGCAGTCGCCGCAGCCGATTGGTGGCTTGGAGTGCATCTTGGGCTAGGTTACGGGTGGTATCTGGCAGCCTGGTTTCCGAATCGATTTCAACTATGTCCCGTCCATCGGCTTGGATGATGTAGCGATCGCGCATTGGTCTGCGATTGCCAACTGTTTGGTTGGAAGCAGTAGCATTTTGCTCGCCATTCCATCTAACTGTAATCGTGTTGGCATTGACATTATCTCGACTCAACTGGTTGATGCGAGCTGCCACCGCCATTGCTCGCCAAACTGGGTCGGCTGGGGATGGGCTTGCCCCGCTTGCCATCTGCCCTTGAAGATTGCTATTGCTGCCCTGTTCCACCTGCCCGACTTTGATATCCGGACGAGCTTCCTGCCCACCACGGTTGACGGGAGCAGACTCAACAAAGGTCAGAATTGGGATATTTCTTACATAAAGGGTTGCCGCCTTTCGCCCTCCGATCTCGTGGGTTTCAATCTTGGCGATCGTTTCAGCAGCGCCAGGGGTGGCAGGGTTGGACTGATACTCCCCTACTTTTACTGCTTCAACTGGTTGGATCTCGGTTTGTGGTAAGGCCGTTTGTCCTGTTTGGTTTGGCGTTGAGGGACTTGCACCACCACCAGCAGCGGGCAAGGACTTGTGTCCTGTTTGGCGTGGTAATGAGGCATTCGAGTCTCTACTACCAACTGCCGAATAGCTAGCCTCCGGTTCTTCTGCAACGGCATTAGTCTGCTGTGCTTGACAAGATGATGTCGTGCTGAGTGCAGTCGTTAGCAAGACGGCAGTGAGGCCATTCCAAAGTCTTTGATTCATAAGTCAGTCGTAAATCGACGTTGATACCTGAGCGGGGTAAGCTTTAATCGCAGTCTATTTCACCCGCTTACTCATAATCGTTCCGCGTTTGTTTCGGATTTTTAAACTGCAACAGCCTACCACGAAGTTTTTACTTTGGGGATCGGTGTTACCCGTAAGCGAGTCGTAAATTTATCAAAACTTTAAACTTGAGATTGCGATCAAATGCCCTATATGAGGCGGGTTTTGGGGTTTTTCAGCCAATTAAATTGTTTCCGGAAATTTTAAGAAATCTTTATATTAGCTTGACTCGATCTGTGGATATGACAGAACAGCCACAAGTTCCTACTTCTGCTGTCTTGTGTGCCATTGCTGCCTAAAAAGCCAATGTCACGGCTTTCCATGACCAATCCCTAGTAAAATACCCCCTGAGGGCGATCGCATTCTTTTGGTTGTTTGGCTCATGGATT
>DNGG01000271.1:0-1950 GCA_003486675.1 Cyanobacteria bacterium UBA11372 | reverse complement strand
TGGCTCATGGATTATCGAGAAGCAGGGGTTGATGTAGAGGCAGGCCGTGCCTTTGTGGATAAAATCCGCAACCTGGTGCATCGCACCTATAGACCAGAAGTTATTGGTGGTTTGGGTGGCTTCAGCGGTTGCTTCCATTTGCCAAGCGGTTACACCGAACCCGTTTTAGTTTCAGGCACGGATGGTGTGGGTACGAAACTAAAGCTCGCTTGCGAACTCAACCGCCACGATACGGTTGGGATTGACTTGGTCGCCATGTGTGTCAACGATGTCCTCACCTGTGGGGCAGAACCTCTATTTTTTCTGGATTATTTAGCCACCGGGAAGTTGGATCAAGACCAGCTAACTCAAGTGGTTGCCGGTATTTCCTCTGGGTGCGAGCTTTCTGGCTGCGCCTTGCTGGGAGGAGAAACGGCAGAAATGCCCGGATTTTATCCGCCAGGAGTTTATGACTTGGCGGGGTTTTGCGTCGGAATTGTGGAAAAAAGCCAGATGCTGGATGGTTCTCAAGTCGAAGTGGGCGATATTGCCATTGGTTTGGCTTCTTCTGGCGTTCACAGCAATGGCTTCAGTTTGGTACGGAAAATTGTCGAAAGCGGCAATTTTAACTGGGGCGATGCTCCAGAACAACTAGCAGGTAAAACTTTAGGCGAAGTTTTGCTTACGCCTACGCGGATTTACGTAAAACCAGTTCTCGCCGCCCGTTCTGAGGGTGTTGGTATTCACGGCATGGCTCACATTACGGGTGGAGGGTTGCCAGAAAATTTACCCCGCTGTCTAGGTGAAAACCAATCTGTGCAAATTAATACCAAGTCGTGGTCAGTGCCACCGATTTTTCAGTGGCTCGCTGCTGCTGGTGATGTTGCTCCAAAAGCCATGTTTGAGACTTTCAATATGGGGATTGGCTTTGTGTTGCTAGTGCCACCAGAGCAAGCTGAGCAAACAATCCGCTGGTTTGAATCCCAAGACATAGCGGCCTATGCTATTGGTGAAGCGATCGCTGGCTCTGGCGGTCTGCTGGGAATCCCAGAATAAAAACAGCTTACTCATCAAATTAAAACCTCAAATACGCTGTATTTGAGGTTTTTACAACCTTTCATACCCTGAAAGTATTGCTATTTCACAAAGGCGATTTCAGAAAGGCGGCACCCAGATTTGAACTGGGGAATCGCGGTTTTGCAGACCGCTGCCTTACCACTTGGCTATGCCGCCATCTTCTCAGAGTTTTTAGTATACCAGATTTTATTCGTTGTTTAAAATATCCACCAACTTGATCTGATCGCTACCCCCCAAACCTTATATACCGGGCATCTATCAGCTTTTTCACCGCGTATTGTTAAGTAATGTAACAATATTGCCATCAAACCAGCTTAATGTCTTGACAGCATGGTTGGGAATCGATAATCTGATATGCATACCCGGGTAGAACATTAATGAGTCATATGCAAGATAAACAAAAAGTTACGTTGTATCTTTCACCAGAGCTGCATCGTCAACTCAAAATCCGAGCAGCAATTGACTCAGAGCCGATGTCAGCGATCGCTCAAAAAGCGCTCGTATTCTACCTAGCTCATCCAGAAGTGGTAGAAGAGGTAGAGGAAGCAACCAACGGTCAAACTCATCGGGTTTATCACTGTCCGGAATGTACGGGTGCGGTGGTAATGAGGGAAGGAGAACTGGTATCGCTCAAAAAGCAACCAGGTGTGCTGCCGGAGGAATCGCTCCCAGTTGACAAAGTGCCTGTAAGCTCTGGAACCGCACAAGAAGGCGAGGAAGAATTAATTCCTTGTTCCTTGGTCAGGTAAAAAATATCCTGCTTAAGGTTAGTGCAAGTAACGCTAGTACGTTATAGCATGTGGATTTAAGCGGAGTGTGTAAATGTCTGCAACGTTTCTAGTCGGTCGATAGTAGGTCGATGGCCATGCAAGAAGAACTCAACGTTCTAGTTCA
>DNGG01000274.1:6174-8141 GCA_003486675.1 Cyanobacteria bacterium UBA11372 | reverse complement strand
AACAAATTGACCGGAGTCAACTACACCTAAAGTCGGATCGTCGAACAAAGGTAAAGTGTCATCAGGTTCGATCATTCGGGTTCGACCTTGATGAATTTCATATCCGGTGACGGGTAGCCCTGGTTGGGGATAGTTAGAAGTTACTTGACGCTGACGTGCAACGCGCTGGGGTGTCATCACGGTTTTCGTAGGTAATAATCCTAGCCCGTCGCAGCGTCCTTCTTGACCTTCAATTCCCTCTGGATCTGCCACCAATTTACCCAGCATTTGGAAGCCACCGCAGATACCTAGAACGGTACCGCCTGCGGCGACATAGTCTTTAAGGCTATCTGCCATTCCTGTTTGGTGCAGCACCATCAAGTCAGCGATGGTGGTTTTGGAACCGGGGATAATCACCGCATCTGGATAGCCTAAAGATTGTTTAGGGCTGACGTATTTCAGATTAATACTGGGTTCTGCTTCCAAGGGGTCAAAATCGGTAAAGTTGGAAATCCTTGGTAGGCGGATGACAGCAATGTTAACGTCACCAGAGGGATTGCGATCGCGCCGTTCAAATAAATCCAGCGAGTCTTCGGCGGGGAAGATTTGGTCAATCCAGGGAATAACGCCAATTACTGGAATGCCGGTGCGTTCTTCTAACCAGCGGATACCCGGATCGAGCAGACTTTTATGCCCGCGAAACTTATTGATAACGATACCTTTAATTAATTCCCGTTCTTGGGGTTCCAACAATTCTAAAGTGCCGATGACGTGAGCGAACGCCCCGCCTCGGTCAATATCGACTACCAAGATCGTAGGGGCATTGAGGTGGCGCGCTACCCGCATATTGCTCAAATCGCGGTGTTTTAAGTTAATTTCTGCCGGACTTCCCGCCCCTTCGCAGACGATCAGGTCGAATTCTGCCCCCAATACTTGCAGCGATTCGGTAATCGCCAGCCAGCCTACCTCGACATATTGCTCGTAGTATTCTAAGGCGCTGGCTCTGGTCACTGGTTTGCCCTTCATAATCACTAGGGAAGTCATGTCGCCTTGGGGCTTGAGTAAAATCGGGTTCATTTCCACACTGGGGGCGACTCCAGATGCCCAAGCTTGCACCGCCTGGGCGTGACCAATTTCCCCGCCGCTGGCGGTGACGTAAGCATTCAGAGCCATGTTTTGCCCTTTAAACGGGGCGACGCGCCAGCCACGCCTTACCAAAATGCGGCAAATTGCAGTAGTCAGGAGTGATTTTCCAGCGTGGGAAGTAGTCCCCACGACCATAATTGCTTTCATAAGAAATTCATTTGTAACGATCTTCAAAATGCGAAGAGGGACAGGGGCTGCTTGATAATTACCCATTACCCATTACCAATTACCCATTACCAATTACCAATTCAGAATATCCGCAGCCATCGACTTAAGGCATTGTAGATGCGATCGCGCCATGTCGGGGGCGGCACGACTTGCCCTTGCGCCTGCCATTGTTCTATTATCTGATGTCCCAGAGGCGTGAGGCGAAAACTATCTGTAAGTCCCTGCCCATCAACTTCCCGCCGCAGGACGCCTACAGAGATCAACCACATCAAAGCATTTTCAGCTGCCAACTCGGATAGGGGGCGGCGCGTGTATTCAAGATTAGCACCCGTCGTGGATGAGATTGTCCCCATATTCACACTTTGCCGCCGCATGGTGGCAAATAAAGGCATTTGAAACGGAGAACAGCGCAGCGCTCTGGTGGCGCGTTCTATGGTTTTTTTGGGATAAGTGAGGGATTTAGCGTCTTGTGGTTTGGTTACAGTCATCAGCTTTTGTTCGCCCGTTCAGCCTGAAATATTAGAGCTTCTTTGCTCCTATTATTAAGCATTTTTTGCCGCTAGAGACAGTAACCAACTCCGCCCAGCAGCAGATGACAAACCAGAACTAGGATAAAATGTAAAGAAAATGTAAAGCTAACAGGACAACCTCAACTATGGCTTTATCGGTTGGTA
>DNGG01000274.1:5546-5860 GCA_003486675.1 Cyanobacteria bacterium UBA11372 | reverse complement strand
TATTTCTATCCCAAGGACGATACACCAGGCTGCACCAAACAAGCCCAAAGCTTCCGGGATTCTTACCCAGAATTTCAAGGTAAAGACATGGTGGTGTTGGGCGTTAGCATGGACGACGAAGCCTCCCACAAGAAATTTACCGAAAAGTACGGTTTACCCTTTCAGCTGGTAGCCGATATCGACGGTGCGATCGCCAAAGCCTACGATGTAGATGGCGGCGGCTATGCCAAGCGCGTCACCTTCATCATCGACGGTAGCGGCAAGATTGCTCACGTATTTGACACCGTTAAAACCGATACCCACGCTCAGGATGT
>DNGG01000274.1:0-5341 GCA_003486675.1 Cyanobacteria bacterium UBA11372 | reverse complement strand
ACCGATACCCACGCTCAGGATGTGTTGGCAGCCGTGGGCGCATAAGTGAGCTAAGATAGCGCGATCGCACAAACACAACTGTACTTTCTTTCAGACAACACGCCGTTTGCCACCAGCAAGGCGTGTTGTCTTTTGTTTTAATATCAAATCCCTCTGGGTCGCAATGCCAGCAGAGACAATATAATATCAAGCCTTGAATTGGCTTTCCCCCATTAAGCCCACAAAGAAAGCTGATGCTTTCTTAGGAGTCCCTTCGTATCGGACTCGTATAGTTAATGGTGTTGTAGGGGCGAGGTTTTAGCAAATACCTTTGATTGCAAGCGAATTATATTGATAAACCCGACCCCTGCGCGATGCCGATGCCAGCAGAGATGATATAACTCGTGGTTGATTACCTAACTTAAAGTATCAATATCGCCGATATATTAGTGTTTTTTTATACTTACTTCCTTCCGTAGTAGCGGCGATAAAATTTGCAGGACTTAGGCAAAAAAAACAAAGGGCGATCCGAAAAATCGTTGCTTGACAGTCGCGACATTGACGCATCACCTTTGTTTTTGGCCCAATATGATGTCCGTTTGCATCGGAGGAGCATATTTAATAGTGTTTACGGTGTGGGTTTTACGAGAAACCTTTGATACCAAGCGAATTGTCTTAATAAACCCGCCCCCCCTGCGATGCCGATGCAACCGGACATGATATAAGTCCTGATTTGATTAATTCTGGGGACTTTGGTCAAAAAATTTACTTGATTTGACCGTTGGATTATTTGCCTGACAATAGTCATGGTTGAAAATCCAGATATGAAAAGTAGGAAAAGTAGGTTTTTATGGGCTGAATATAAAAAAATAATTATATAGGGATAAAAAATAAAGTTTCGATGAAGAGTGTGTGTAATTTCCATAAAGTCTGCGTGTAAACACTAGCATTGAATATAAAGTTAGCTTTATTATTTGAGTGAAATTACGAGCTTATTTCCCAGGATATTAGGCGTAAATACGCAAGCTTGAAACCCGGTTTATCTAAGAAACCGGGTTTCTCAGGATACCCAGTTTTTTAAGTAAGTTTAAGCAAACCAATCATGAATTTATTAATTTCCAACCGGATCGATTCCAACTTGCTGAAATTGGCGGAATCGAGTACCCCAAATCCCGGCTTAAGAACAGCCGCCCCCGCTCAAAGTGCGTCAGCTTTGAACGATTTTCTGGTGGTCGATCAGAATCAGCAAAGAGTCGCTGTCAGAATCACGGCTAACGATCCTAACGGTTTGCTGCCCAGTCTGACACCCTTGGGCTTCCAAGTATCGACAGTTGATCAAAACCGCCATTTTGTGGAAGGCTGGTTACCGATTGCCAATATTTCAGGGTTGCAGTCCCAGATCGATTCCCTAGTGGGACAAGGGCTAATGGGGGTGCTTTCTGTTCCCCGTCCTATGGGTAGTGCCGGTCCTGTCCTCAGCCAAGCAGATTTTATTCACCAAAGCGATCGCGTCCGGACTGCCTTACCCAAAGGCTATGACGGCACTGGGGTAAAGATTGGTGTCGTCAGCGATAGCCATGACGTTGTAGATGCGTTTGGATTAACAGGTTTTGCAACACTCCAGCAGGATATTGCCAATGGCGAACTGCCCGCCAACATTGAGGTGATTGACCCTGGGTTTACCTTTAATGCTGCACTGCCGGATGAAGGTCGCGCCATGATGCAACTGATCCACGACCTGGCTCCGGGTGCTTCCCTTGCCTTTGCCACAGGAAGCCAATCCAGAACCACAGGCGAGTTCGGTCCTAGCCTCATGGCTGATAACATTCGCGCACTGGCGAATGCTGGGGCAGACATAATTGTGGATGATATTTTTCACTTGAACGAGCCGTTTTTTCAAGATGGCGTCGTCGCCGCTGCGGTAAATGAGGTGGTGACTCAGAAGGGGGTGGCTTACTTTTCGGCAGCGACGAATTTCGGTAATACCGCTTACGACTCCAAGGAGATTAACTTTGTCTCCACCCCAACCACTGGCAACCAAGATTTTGATATTTTCTTGTCATTCTTCAGGGAATTGTTGGGTGAATTAGTCTACAACAATCAGCTGCCCCAGTTTTATGACTTCGATCCCGGTTCGGGTGTAGACGTTCTCCAGCGAATCAAGCTACCTGCTGGTTCCTCGTCGCTTTGGTTGCAATGGGACGACCCCTTCTTCACGACCAATGGAGTCGATACAGATTTAGACGTTTTTCTGTTTAACACTGCTACAGGTTCTTTAGAAAGCTTGAATATTGATGACAGTACCTCGTCCCAATCTCCATTTACCTCTTTATTTAACTTTAACCCGACAGGGGAGACAGCAGAGTACGATCTGCTGATCGCGTTACGCCCCGGTACCCAAGCACCGGGACGGATCAAATATCTGCCGTTTGCCGGTCTTCCACCCGGTGAAAAGGTAGTGCAGGAATATGCCACCAACAGTCCCACCATCTGGGGGCATCCAGCTGCAGTCAATAGCTTTACGGTAGGAGCCACGGACTATTTCGCTCAAGACGAACCCGCGTTGTTCACCTCTGCTGGTCCAGTGGAGATTCTGTTTAACCCGGATGGCACCCGCAAGGCAACGCCAGAAATCCGCCAGAAACCCACAGCCGCTGCCGTGCAACGCACCAACACTAGCTTCTTTGGGGATTTAGATCCCATCACCCGCGATCCGGAGGGCGATGGCTTCCCCAACTTCTCCGGCACTTCCGCGTCTGCCCCTCATGCGGCTGCCATTGCCGCTTTGGTGAAACAAGCCAACCCCAATTTCACCCCGCAGCAAATTTATGACCGCCTGACCTCAACGGCAAAAGATATCGGCGCACCGGGTTATGACAACCTCACCGGATACGGACTGATCGACGCTTACCGAGCCGTATTCGGCCCTCCCGTCCCCGCCAAACTCAATTTCATCGAAAACTTTGAAGATGGCGACTTGCCCCGTGCCTTTGAAACCAATTCTACCGGAGCCGGACGGATTCAGGTGACGACGGAGAATAATCCCATTGGTACGCGCCAGTTGCGGCTAGACAGTGCGGGCAATGGCATCTCTCAGACTGTCTACGATTACTTGTTAGATGAGCAGCGAAATTCCCTCAACGAAGCCATCCTGCACATTGATGGCACAAGCGCCAATAAGGTAGAACTCAGCTTTGTCGTTAAGCAGACAAACAGCGATACCGATAATCCCATGCCGGAAACCTTCAAGGGTTCGGTGAATGCGGATGGGGTTGCCCTCAGCGTCGATGGCGTTAACTGGTACCGTCTGGTCAGCTTAACTGGAAACAACGCCACGAACAAGTTTCAACCCTACACCTTCAACCTCAGCGAGTTCGCCCATTCAAAGGGTTTGACCTTAAGTTCTGATGTGCGAATTAAGTTCCAGCAGTTCTCGAATTCGTTAGAAACGACCGACGGTATTGCGTTCGACAACATCGGTGTCACTCGTCCGGGTAGAATTATCCAGGGAAGACCCGGTCGGGAAACCCTGGTGGGAACCGATGGTAGCGACACTTTCATTGGCTCTCAAGGTCGGGATATCCTCACGGGTGGGTTTGGCAATGACGTGTTTCGTTACAGACGCCTTGCCGACAAAGGCGACACCATTACTGATTTTGTTGTTGGTAGCGACAAAATTGACCTAACTAACGTACTTGACGATATTCGCTACCGGGGAACCAATCCGATTGCTTCAGGGCACGTCCGCTTTGAGGCGAGCGGTTTAGACACGATCTTAATCATCGATCGCAATGGCTTTAGCGGTAACAATAGCGGTGTGTCCTTCTTAACCGTTCTGGGGGTGAGTGTAGCTCAGTTCAACGATCCGAGCAACTTCATTTTCGGCTAAGCGATCCAGGACTTATATCAAATCCTTAGGCATCGGAATGATTGGCCTTTCTTGGTAATTGCTAATTGCTAATTGCTAATTGCTAATTGCCCCTACAGGTCGTAATTCCTTAGCAACGGTCAATGATATTACGCAAGGGCGTTGCTAGAAACCCGGTTGCTTCGTCGATCTTGAGTTTCCTCTCCCAAGGATTTTGCGTAGAAACCGGGTTTCTTTGCCTTTGCATCTAAGAGAGCGTCCTCCCATCTGGGCGTCAGTTACCCGATTGGGGTGGTGCTGGTGAATTTCCTGGGGTGACAGGGACTACCCCATTCGGTAGCTGAAGCCGTTGTTGTTGTTGTTTGCGAAATTCTGCTGCCGCTGCATCCAGGCTTTCCTCTTGTTCTTCACTAAATTCACCCAGACTGCGCGTAGGGCCGAGATTAGCCCGATGTATCATATTGAACACGTCGAAAGGCCCTTCACCGCCGTCTCCTTTGCCAGAAAAAGGATCGCGGTTAGTTTCTGGGCTTTGCTGCCAGTCTTGCAGGGGTTGGGAATCGGTGAATTGTGCCGAAGTTGGTTGAGGGAATAGGAGAAGGGATGCGATCGCGCTTCCCGCCAAACACCCCAGAGCTAACTTGGTAAAAACTTTTACATTCATTATGTTTGACTCCTCACAAATAGAGAAGGCTTAGGTTAAGTGTACATCTCGCACCAAAAGCCTTGAAATTTATTTCAAGCTTAGGGAACATTGGAGAATCTTTGGGTAGAAATCAAAAGTAGGGGCAGGTTTTACCAACCATTAATATCTATCGAACTCGTCTGGTTAATGGTGTTGTAGGGGCGGGTTTTACCAGTATCGTTTAACCACAAGCGAATGATGTTAATAAACCCGCCCCGCGCGCAATGCCTATTTGCTTAAATCCGCCCCTACAACGTCGTGACCCTAATTATTGGCGTGCTGGTAGTAATTTAAGCAAAAGAGCGACGCAACAAAGGCTGAATGCTCACCAAAGCTACGACATCCAGCAGCAACAATATTAACAGCGACGCGCCGAAAGAAACAGTACCCCAAGGAGCCTGCATTACTACACTGCTAAATGCCCAACTGTTATGCAGATAGACGTAACGAATCGGCTCAATTGCGTAAGTTAATGGATTGAGAGAAGCAATTGTTTGCAACCAATTGGGCATAAAAGAAAGCGGAGCAAGCGCAGTACTAGCAAACAACAAAGGCAAGTTAGTGACAAAAATTACTGCCAGCAATTCAATGTGACCAGGAAGCGCAAAAGCCAACCCCAAACTTAAAGCAGTTACCCCTACAACCAGCAACAAAACAATCAGCGCCATCAAACCCAAACCAACTGGATCTGGCAATCCCACACCAAGCATCGCACTAGCTGCGACAATTACCGCCGTTTGAATGCCGCTGAGGGTAACGATAAAAATAGCCGAAGCGAAAACAATCGAAAACCGCGACGCTAGAGGCGC
>DNGG01000275.1:13793-20959 GCA_003486675.1 Cyanobacteria bacterium UBA11372 | reverse complement strand
CGCAGCGTGCCGGAGGCATATCGCCTACAGCAGTAGAGCTTGCTTTCGGCGTGTCCTATTACTTCGCTTATACCAGATGCTTCCGAATCGACTTTTTCGGCGCGATCGCATTAGGATTTATTAAACTTATTAAGCTTGTACTCAACCCCCCTAAACCCAATAACATCAGCGTTGCAAATTTTCTTTGGGGTTGGGGGGCTAGTATTTTTTAATATAGGTACGAGTATTTATGGGTAGGGGTGCGGGTATTTGAGTACTCAATCGCCTACCTTATGTAAAATTATTCTCAATTAAATGCACTCCAATTTGAGAGATTTTGGGTGCTTTTACACTATACACCTTTTCTGTTACTTCTGATACCATTCGCCTCGTTACCGAAAACAATGGGTCTAAAGCCTCGCCCTTTAAGGGCGACTTTTGCGCGATTTATGCTATAATCCTATCGTCAGGCAAAACGATAAGATGATTGTCTACGAAAGCAAATTAGAAGGAACGCAGTCCCAGTACGGACAGCTTGATGCGGCGATTCGTACTGGTCGTTTTGTGCGTAATTCTATGATTAGGGCTTGGATAGATGGTCAAATCAACAGTCGGAATGATGCTTATAAATACTGCAAAGTTTTAGCCGATAATCCCGAATTCCCTTGGGCTAAACAATTAAATTCAATGGCTAGGCAAGCTCATGCCGAAAGAGCTTGGGCAGCTATTGAACGATTCTATCGTAATTGCCAAGCCAAAATCCCTGAAAAAAAAGGATTCCCCAAATTTAAAAAGTACCAAGTTAGAGACTCAGTAGAGTACAAAACTAGCGGCTGGCAGCTATCAGAAGATAGAAGATATTTAAGCTTCACTGATGGGTTTAAAGCTGGGAATTTTAAACTTTGGGGTAGTCGCAATCTTCACTACTACCAACTCAACCAAATCAAAAGAGTGCGAGTTGTGAGAAGACACGACGGCTATTATGCACAGTTTTTAATCGACTATAAACGGGAGGAAAACAAAGAGCTAACCGGCTCCCAAATCGGACTAGATGTTGGTTTAAACCATTTCTTGACTGATAGCTTTGGGAACAAAGTAGACAACCCCAGGTTCTTCAGAAAAGACGAGCGTAAAATCAAACGACTACAGCGTCGTCTGTCTAAAACAAAGAAAGGAAGTAAGAATAGAGCCAAAGCTAGAAATAAGTTAGGTAGAGCGCATCTTAAGGTATCGCGCAGACGTAACGATTGGGTATGTAAGTTAGCCCAGCGCGTCATACAGTCTAACGACTTGGTTGCGATTGAGAACCTAAAAGTGCGTAATCTGGTGAAAAACCATTGTTTAGCCAAATCAATATCTGATGCTGCATGGTATCGTTTTCGAGAGTGGTTAGAGTATTTTGGTGTTGTGTATGGTGTTCCAGTAATCGCTGTTAACCCTAGCTACACTTCTCAAAATTGCTCTAACTGTGGTCAAAAAGTAGTTAAAACTTTAAGTACCAGAACTCATAAATGTCCGCACTGTGGCTATATTGCAGATCGAGACGAAAATGCAGCCATCAACATCCTGAAATCGGCCTTAAAAGAATGGTCAACTACGGTGGGGCGCACCGAATGTCAAGTCTCCCGAGAGATTCCCCTCTGCTTGGTTCTGGAAACAGATAAAAGTAAGGGAACTCAAAGAAAGAGAAAATCTAAGAAGTGATTCTTAGAATCCCCGCTCGTTTAGGACGGGGAGTACGTCAACAGGCTTTCTCCTCGTTACCAGGCTCCGGCCTGGTAACGCCAATCTGGAGGCTCTGCCTCCTGCGCCTACCGGAGGCAGCAGCCCACCCGCACAGCGTTCCCAGGTGGAACCTGGGAACGAGCAACAAGCAACGAGCAAAAATCAGGAAAGCATCTGATATCATGTCCGGTCGAATACTCATAATCAAAAGCCGGGACACGGCATTATTAACATTATCTGTTTGTCCTAGATATCGTCAGATGCCGTGTCCCTACGCAACGACAAAGTAATGTTTTTTTATTATGGGCGATTCAACGGACATCATGTAAATCATTGGTAGGGGCTAAGGCTAAAGTAAGCTTTGTTGCCAGCACAAAGTTCGTCGATGCCGTGCCCCTACTGCCATAATTCGGATGCCATCGGGCTTGATATAGCAAATTGCTTGCTGAGTGAGGTACACCGAAGGTTTGTGTAGCGGCACCCTTAAGGGTGCCGCTACACAAACGAAGCGAAAGCGCTGTACCTCACGCGGCTGCAAGCTGCTGTATGACGCAAAGAAACCCGGTTTCTAGCAAAAGGTAACTGTCCACTGTCAACTGTCAACTGTCAACTGTCCACTGTCAACTGTCCACTGTCCACTGTCCACTGTTTAATCGGAAATATCCTGATGAAAGGGGTTTTGGAAAAATTTTCCGGTTTGGGGTGGTAGCGTCGGATCTAAAACAATTTCAGCTACACTTTTGAGCGCACCAGTAAGGGGAATTGCCAGAATTACGCCTAACAATCCACCGATTCTGGCGCCGATTAGTAACGACACAAATATCACCACCGGGGATAATCCTGTGAGATTGCCCATGATGCGAGGGGCGACTAGATTATCTTTGATTTGTTGTAATGCGATCGCTACTGCTAAAACCTGCAATGCCAACCACCAATCGATAAACGCCACCACTATTACAACCGTAGCAATTCCTAACGTGGCGCCAATAAAGGGAATCACTTCCATTATACCGATAAATACGGAAAATAGCAAGAAAAAAGGCACTCGCAACGCTAAAAATACCAGGGTTAAAGTTGCTGCCATAAATAAACCTAACAACAATTGTCCGGAAACAAACTGTTGCAGATTGCGTTGCAAGGATTCGGTTAAACCCGTTTGAATGCGCGGGGAAAAGATACTGGTAATTCCCTCCCACAAGCGCTCGCCATCGACGAGCATGTAAAACGAGATTACCAGAATCAAAATTAAGTCTAAAAACCAGTTAAACGTGCCCAAGACTAAACCGAAACCTCTGGAAGCGATCGCTTGCGCCCTAGCCTGGATTTGTTCTAATACCTGAAACGCCAATCCTTTGACATCAAAAGGTAAATTATGCTCTGTACTCCAAGTTTGAAATTCGGATAATTGCTGCCGCGCCGACTCTAACAACGAAGGGAAATTATTCACCAATTGTCGCCCTTGATTAAATACAGGTGGTACTACGGTGAGGCCAATCAGCGTTACAACAATTGCGGCAAATAAATAAACGAGAAGCGCCGCCACAGTTCGAGGTAAAAACCGTTGCAGCGCTGCCACGGCGTAGTTAAGTAAAAAAGCAATCAGCGCTGCTGTGAGCAAAATACTAATCGTTTCGCCCACGTAACTAAGCGCTACCAGCGTCAACCAACCCGTGATTAAAACGAGCAGCCAAGTGAGTAAAAATTGTTGGAGAGGTGTTAAGATACGATTCATCTCTAGCTCAATAGATCTGAAAGCCACAGCCCTGCTTGATAATATACCTAAGCCTGTCAATCGCCAAATTGCAGCCAGCAGGGAGAATCTCATGAGAGAAAAACAAAAGAAGATCGCGATTGTGGATGATTCGCTCGAAGACAGGGAAACAATTCGCCGCTACCTGCTGGGGGATGAGCAATCTACACACAGGATTTTCGAGGCAGAGGACGGGGAAACTGGGCTGGCTTTATGCCAAGAGGTGCAGCCAGATGCCATTTTACTGGACTTTTTGCTGCCAGATATGGATGGGCTGGAGTTTTTGGCAGAATTGAGAACGCAGCTAGGGCAAACGAACTTGCCTGTGTTGATGCTAACAGGTCAGGGTAATGAAGCGATCGCAGTGCAGGCAATCAAAAGTGGCGCTAAGGAATATTTAGTTAAAGACAAAATAACGCCTGCAAATCTTCGGATTGCCATTGGCAATGCTATAGAACAAACTCAGTTGCAACAGCAGCTAGAAGCGAACGAAGCCCGCTTTCAGGCTACATTCGAGCAAGCTGCTGTAGGGATGGCTCGCGTCGGACTCGATAGAAAATGGTTGCAGGTAAACCAAAAGCTTTGCGAGATTGTCGGGTATAGTCGGGCAGAATTGCTAGGGCGAAGCTGGCAAGAAATTACCCACCCCAATGACGTGGATGCGGATATAAATGACTTGTCTCGCCTATTGGCGGGTGAAATCGAAAATTACTCTTTTGATTGGCGCTGCATTCGCAAAAACGGTACTTGCGTTTTGGTGGATGTGAATGTTTCCCTCACCCGCAAACCCAATGGCGATCCAAATTATTTGATCTTAGGGCTGCAAGATATTAGCGATCGCGCTCAAGCACAAGATTTACTACAACAAGCCCGTGAAAAGTTAGAAACACGAGTAGCACAACAAAGCGATGAACTTCAGCAAGCAAACGAAGAATTGCAAACAATGCTGGAAGAAATGCAAGTTGCCGAAGAAGAACTGCGCCAGCAGAACGAAGAACTGCTCAAAAGTCAGCAAGAAATCGAGTTGCAACGCCAGCGTTACCAGGATTTATTCGAGTTCGCTCCAGATGGGTATTTAGTCACAGATGTCAAGGGAAATATTCAAGAAGCTAACCGCGCAGCTACCTTATTGTTAGGCGTAAACCAAAAGCGTTTAATTGGCAAACCACTAAGCGTTTTTATTACCCAGAAAGAACGCAAAAGCTTTCGGATGCGCTTGATGGGATTGCAGCAGGTGCAAGACTGGGAAATTCAACTCCAGCCACGGGATGGTGACCCTTTTCCTGCTATGCTTGCTGTCAGCAGTATCAAGGATTTACAGGACGAACAAATCGGTTTGCGCTGGTTAATCCGGGACATCACCATTCCCAAAAAAATGGAGCAGCAGTTGCAGGAGGCACGGGATCGATTAGAAATCCGAGTAGAAGAAAGAACTGCCCAATTGTCCGAAGCCAATACCCTGCTGCAACAGCAATACCAGCAGCAGCGACTGGTGACGCAGATGGCTTTACGCATTCGTCAATCCCTCAACTTGGATGAAATTCTCCAGACAACTGTAGAAGAAGTGCGGCAATTTTTGGGATGCGATCGCGCGATTATTTTCCGCTTTGAGCCAGACTGGAATGGCAGGGTAATTGTAGAATCTGTTGCTTCTGAAGCACTTAGCATTCTGTCAACGCCGATCTACGATCCTTGCTTTACCGAAAAATATATCGAACCCTATCGGCAAGATGCGATTTCCATGCACTCCGATATTTACGCCGCCGAAATCGAAACTTGTTACGTTGAATTGCTGGCTCAGTTTCAAGTCAGGGCAAATCTAGTCGTTCCCATCTTAATAGAAAACCGCGAAGTAGAAACCCAAGAGAATTCTCCCATCCAAAATCCCCAATTGTGGGGGCTATTAATTGCCCATCACTGTTCAGAACCTCGCCAGTGGCAGCCTTGGGAAATCGATTTACTCAAACAATTGGCAACACAGGTAGGCATTGCAATTCAACAATCTACCCTGCTCCAGCAGACACAAATCGAACTTGCCGAACGCCAACGAGCAGAACAGAAAATCCGCGAACAAGCAGCGCTGCTTGATGTTGCCACAAATGCTATTTTTGTGCGAGATATGGCAGGCAAAATCTTATATTGGAACAAAGGTGCCGAGGATTTGTACGGCTGGCAAAGAGCGGAAGCGATGGGAAAAAATGCCAATCGGTTTTTATACAAGCAAATTTTACCCCAAATCGAAGAAGCGCTGACAAAAATTATCGCTCAAGGCTCGTGGCAAGGTGAATTGCAGAAAGTAACCAAATCAGGGAAAAATGTTCTAGTGGAAAGTCGCTGGACTCTCGTAAGCGACGAAGCCGGACAACCCAAATCAATCCTAATTGTTGACACCGACATTACCGAAAAAAAACAACTAGAGCAACAGTTTCTCCGCGCCCAACGCCTAGAAAGTTTAGGCACTCTAGCAGGCGGCATTGCCCACGACCTCAACAATATGCTGACACCAATTCTGCTATCGGCGCAATTGTTGAAAGACAGACTCAGGGACGCCCAATCTCAGAAACTGTTTAATCTGATCGAAAACAATGCCAAACGCGGTGCCGATATGGTCAAACAAGTTTTATCCTTTGCACGGGGCGTAGAAGGCAAGCGCGTTCCCCTAGAACTGGGACACTTACTGTTAGAAATCGAGCAAATTATTAAAAGAACATTTTCCAAATCAATCGCAGTCCGCACAAATATACTAACGACGGAACTTTGGACGGTTAGCGGCGATGCCACCCAACTGCATCAGGTGTTGATGAATCTCTGCGTTAATGCTGGTGATGCCATGCCCGATGGCGGTACTCTGGATCTGTCTGCGGAAAATATATTGATTGATGAAAACTATGCCCGCATGAATCTAAATGCCCAAGTTGGTTCCTATGTGGTTATCACCATCTCGGATACGGGAGTTGGTATTTCTGGCGAAGTATTAGAGCGAATTTTTGACCCCTTTTTCACTACTAAAGAAGTGGGCAAAGGCACTGGATTAGGACTTTCTACCGTCCTGGGCATTGTCAAAAGCCACGGCGGTTTTGTGAATGTCACCAGCGAGGTGGGACTTGGTAGCCAATTTCAAGTGTACTTACCAGCAGTGGAAGCAACGGTAACGCAGGAAACAGAAGACTTGAACCTGCCGCGAGGACAAGGGGAATTGATTCTCGTCGTGGATGATGAAGCATCAATTCAGGAGATTACCACAGCCTCATTAGAAGCCCACAATTACCGGGTTCTCATCGCCAGGGATGGACTGGAAGCGATCGCGCTTTTCGCCCAGTACCAAAATGAAATTAGCGTCGTGTTAATGGATATCATGATGCCCAATATGGATGGATTAACCGCGATCCGCACCCTGCAAAAAATCAACCCCCAGGTCAAGATTATCGCTACCAGCGGACTCGTCTCCAACGATAAGCTAACCGCAGCAACTGGCGCTGGCGTGCAAGTATTTTTACAAAAGCCCTACACGGCAAAGGAATTATTGGCAGCTTTGGATTTAGCAATCAATGCTAATGGCTAATTGCTAATTGCTAATTGCTAATTGCTAATTGCTAGAGAGGTTCTTAATATCCTTCAATTAGCCATTAGCCGCAGGTTTGATATCGTTGACCGTTGCATCGGAATTACTCAGCATAGGGGCTTTTCTTGAAATTAGCAATTAGCAATTAGC
>DNGG01000275.1:8306-13508 GCA_003486675.1 Cyanobacteria bacterium UBA11372 | reverse complement strand
GCGATCGCGTAACGCACCATGACTACTCTCTGGAACCACGAGATATTTCGTTAAACCCGCCCCCTCCGTGGGATGCCTAACGCCTTTAAAGCAACCCGACAAAGTGCAGCGGGCCTTGACCTGTCATTAACTCTATAAACAAGGCAATTAACACGATCATCGCTACCCTTCCGTTCCACACTTCCGCCGAAGGAGTCAAGCCCCATTCCCAATTTTCTTGGGGATACATCTTGACTTTTTTCTTCATTTGTGTTACTTGGGATAACTCAACTTTGGGCGAGTTGAGCGCATCCACCACCAAATCGGCGAGGGCATCTATAAATACGGGATGGGTATTGAGGGCGGGGACGCGGCGGAAGTTGTGGATGCCGGATTCTTCGGCGACTTCCCGATACT
The DNA here is from genome assembly GCA_003486675.1 of Cyanobacteria bacterium UBA11372. Lineage (GTDB taxonomy): Bacteria > Cyanobacteriota > Cyanobacteriia > Cyanobacteriales > Aerosakkonemataceae > Microseira. The sequence continues at coordinate 13,112 of DNGG01000275.1, read as the reverse complement.
CGATATCGATTTCTTCTAAAGTTTCGATATGCTCGCTCACAAAGCTAATCGGCACGACGACCATATCCTTCACTCCGTCTTTGCCGAGTTGGACAATGGCTTCTTCAGTATAGGGTTTGAGCCATTCCACTGGGCCGACGCGACTTTGATACGCCAGGGTGTAGGGATTGGGACGGTTTAGCGTCTCCATAATCAAGGACGTACATGCCTCGATTTCTTTTTGGTAGGGGTCACCCGCTTCTTCAACGTAGCTGACTGGGACGCCGTGGGCGCTAAAGAAAATGTGAACGTTGTCGGGATGTTCAAATTGGTCGAGTTCGGTGGCGATTAACTGCGCCATTGCTTGTAGGTAACCCGGTTGTTCGTACCAAGAACGAATGACGGTGTAATTAATCGGGCGCAGGTAGGGGTCTTCTTGCCAAATTTTTTCTAAAAGGCGGAAGCTGGAACCGCTGGTGCTGATGGAAAATTGGGGATACAGGGGTAGAATTACTAGGCGGTCGATGCGATCGCGTTTGATTTTGGCGATCGCTTCCTCTGTAAATGGATGCCAGTACCGCATCCCGATGTAAATCCCTGCCTCTTCCCCTTTTTGCTCTAAACTCTCTTGCAACGCCTGCGCCTGTTCTTCTGTAATCCGACGCAGCGGCGAACCACCGCCAATCGAGCGGTAGTTTTCTTGGGACTTTTTCGCCCGCGATGTCGAAATCAGCCATGCTAGAGGTTTCTGCAACCACGGAAAGGGCAGCCGAATAATCTCTGGATCGGAAAACAGGTTAAACAGAAAGGGTCGGACATCATCGAGCTGATCCGGCCCGCCCAAGTTCAGCAGTAAAACCCCAGTACGCGCCATAGCGGTGACAACTTCCCAAAGAAAAATTTCATTTTCGTTACCGATTTTAACAATATTAGCTTAATAGTGGGTAAGGGTAACAGCAAATCAGACAAATTTTTTGGAGGAATCAGGTTGTGGGAACGATTTTAAGAACCTGGAGTTACCAATATCAGTGGCTTTACGACGGTATTTCCGCGATCGCTGCCCTGAGTGTGGGCGGTGAAGCCAGATTTCGTAAACTTTCTTTACAAGATTTAATAATTCGTTCAGATACAAAAGTGCTAGATCTGTGTTGCGGCAGCGGTCAAGCGACCTCTGTCCTAGTGCAGCGCTCTCAAGATGTTACCGGATTGGATGCTTCTCCACTATCCCTAGAGCGAGCGAAAAAAAATGTTCCTCAAGCACAGTATGTGGAAGCATTAGCGGAAGAAATGCCGTTTCCGGATAATTTATTTGACCTCGTACACACCAGCGTTGCGATGCACGAGATGAGGCCAAAACAGTTACGGCAGATTGTTCAGGAAGTATACCGGGTACTCAAACCGGGGGGCATCTTCACTTTGGTAGATTTTCACCGCCCGACAAACCCGATATTTTGGCCTGGGGTAGCGGTATTCTTGTTATTGTTTGAAACGGAAACCGCATGGCAGTTGTTAGATACAGATTTAGTTGGGTTACTCAAAGAAATCGGTTTTGAGGTGAAAGAACCTAAGTTATACGCGGGCGGAAGCTTGCAGGTAATTCAGGCAAGGAAAGTTTAGATTGCAGATTGCAGATTTTAGATCGTGTCCGTTGAATTGCCCGTAATCAAAAAACCTCACCCAGTTCTTGCGTAGGGACACGGCATCTGACGATATCTCGGACAAACAGATAACTTTAATAATGCCGTGTCCCGGCTGCTAATTATGGATAATCGACCGGAACAGACATGATATAATTTTAGATTGTAGATTTAATCTAAAATCTGTAATCTAAAATCTGCCATTCTTTAAATCAGTGCTTTAAGCAATGGCTGAAATTTTAATTGAATTTCAGCTAATTCTTTATCCGGATCGGAACCCGCTACAATTCCAGCCCCTGCATATAATCTGGCGCTACATCCATCGATCAATGCCGAACGAATTCCGACTATAAATTCGCTATTACCTCGATGATCTATCCAACCCAGAGGCGCGGCATAAAGACAGCGGTCAAAGTTTTCGTAGCGGCGAATTTGCTCCAGGGCAATATTTCTGGGAACCCCGGCGACGGCTGGAGTCGGATGCAGTTCGGCGACTATTTCTAATGGATGTACTTTACCAGTAACTTTGGCGCGGATCGGCGTCCATAAATGTTGTATATTTGAGAGTTGCAGCAGGCATGGCAGGGGCAATCGCTGGGGGTTTAAACCCAAGTTAGATAAGCCATTAACAATGAAGTTACTCACAACTTGATGCTCGTGCCTTTCTTTTTCACTGCTCAATAACCCATCGGCAAAATAGGCATCTTCCGCAGCAGTTTTGCCCCGCGGTGCCGAGCCGGCTAAAGCATCGGTTTCTAATTCTTTGTTGTGAATTTTGATTAATCGCTCTGGACTCGCACCAATAAAATTCTTACCCTGTCCGTTACTCGTGGAAAAAATATAGCAATCTGGATGGAATTGCCGCAAATTATTTAATGTTTCTATTTGTTGAAATGGAGCGGTTGCACTAACTTCTATCGTGCTGGCAAGCACAATTTTACTAATTTGATTGGCTCGAATTGATTCTAAAGCCGAGCGAACTGAAGCTTTAAAATAATCTCGATTAGCAATCTGTTGAAAATTCCGTTCTTTTTTGGTTTTCTGTATAATGGGTTGAGTAACTGAAGCTTTGATTAATTTATACTGGTGACCGATTTCAGCGATTAACCTTTCTAGATTGACATCCAGATCGATGACAATATTAGCGACAATAACCGAGCAATCTTGGCGACAAGCAACTTGCCAGCGCGGTAAAAAAACCGTGGCAGCGGGAAAAGGAGAATTTGTCGCTAGGCTATCTTCAAAAAAAGTAAAGCTACAGAAAAAATGCGGCCCCGAAAATGGTAAGTGTAAATCTCCCGTAGCAGTTGTATTTGCCAGACACGAATTAATAAATGCTTGAGCTTGTAAAAAGCGATCGCTTCCTTTTAATCTTAATTTTATCGCCGCATCGATGGCGGCGATCGCTTCCCCTTGGTGAGGTCTTTCTATGTAAAAATGCAGTTTGTTTGGTTCGCCTATTTTCTCCAAGACTACCAGCGGATCGACTGGTTGACTTTTTACCGAAATACTTACTATTTTTGAGCGCTCTTTTTCTCTTAACGTTTCTTTACAATGTAAGAGAAACTGGTACAGTTCATGGCGTTCCTGAAACAGATTAGCATGAATGGGTGTAACTGTCATGGAAGAGAATATAGCAAATTTTTAAAGGTTGGGAGCGAAGCGCTCTTGGATGTTAAGCGCGTGGTAAGTATAGAGTTAGCATATTTATGCAACTTAGATCCACGCGCGATCGCAATTTTATGCTAGGATTTTTGGCGATACCGCCGCTGCTACCTGCGATCGCACCGAATCGCAACTAAACTATCCTAGCTGGATTGGCAAGGCTCTTGTCAACCAAGATCTGCCGCCGATGGGATAGTAAAGCGGGCATCGGGGAGAATTCTCCAGATCGAGTGTATCGTTGCTCGCTGGCGATCGTAAAATAATTGAGATTCTACAAATCAAATTAATAAAGTCTGATGACTACCAAGGTAATTGCTCAAGACAACAGTAAGTTGTGGATGGCAGCAATTAAGCCACCCATGTACAGCGTTGCGATTATCCCCATTTGGGTGGGGACTGCGGTTGCGATCGCCGAGACAAAGATGCTTCATCGAGGGATATTTTCTATCTTTCTGTTCTCGGCAATTTTAATTATTGCATGGCTGAATCTCAGCAACGATGTATTTGATTCGGAAACCGGCATCGATCAAAATAAAGCCCATTCCCTGGTGAATTTGACAGGAAACAAATCTTTAATTTTTTGGTTGGCGAATTTATTTTTAGCGATCGCTATCTTGGGGATAGTAGCGATCGCCTACTTGCAACAAGACTTAACAGTAATCTGGTTGATACTCTTGTGCTGTGCTTTAGGATACAGCTACCAAGGGCCACCCTTTCGTTTAGGTTACCAGGGTTTGGGGGAAATTATTTGCTTGATTGCCTTTGGTCCTTTGGGGGTAGGGGCAGCTTACTATAGTCAAGCGCAAACCTGGTCAATCACGAGTTTACCAGCTGCGGTTATCGTGGGCATCGCCACAAGCTTAATATTGTTTTGCTCCCATTTCCACCAAGTCGAGGATGACTTAGCGGCAGGGAAGCTTTCCCCCATCGTTCGACTCGGCACCGCCAGGGGTGCCCAAGTCTTACTATGGTTTGGCGGCAGCATTTATCTTTTAACTGCCTTATTTGTAGCGTTGGGAATGTTCCCCATCTCGACGCTACTGGTATTCGTCAGCTTACCCTTTACCATCCAGCTAGTGCGCCACGTCAACCAATATCACGATCAACCGGAAAAAGTCAGCAACTGCAAATTTATCGCCGTCGCGGTGCATTTCTGGAGTGGGTTAATGTTGGGTTTGGGGTTTGTACTTGCAGGCATGTAATGGCTTATCAGTTCCAGTTTCGTCCTTATCGGCGCAAGTTTGCCCGCAGTCTTACCACCAATCACGGCATCTGGGATACCCGCGAAGGTATTATCCTTCGCCTGAGTGACGATACGGGGAAAATTGGCTGGGGTGAAATTGCCCCCATTCCCTGGTTTGGATCGGAAACTTTAGAAGCAGCTTTGGAGTTTTGTCGCCAATTACCAGGGGAAATTACAGCAGAAACAATTTTTTCCATCCCAGATAGTTTACCCGCCTGTCAGTTTGGCTTTGAATCTGCTTTGGCAGCTATTTTTGATCGGGGCGGGCAGGATGCCCACCCC
>DNGG01000275.1:3607-8030 GCA_003486675.1 Cyanobacteria bacterium UBA11372 | reverse complement strand
ACCCCACAATCTGTAGCAGATGGCTTGTGGGGCAGGCTTCTTGTGGGGTAGGCGTCTCGCCTGCCCCAGAAAAAGATGCCGATTTTCCATCTAAAATCCCTAATCTAAACTCTCAAATCGCCTACAGTGGCTTATTACCAGCTGGGGAAGCGGCGTTACAGCAATGGGAAATTCTCTGGAATCAGGGATATCGCACGTTTAAATGGAAAATTGGTGTTGCTCCAATTGAAGAGGAATTGAATATTTTTCAGCAACTGGTTGGGGCATTACCAAAATCGACCAAACTGCGATTAGATGCCAATGGGGGGTTAAATTGGCAGCAAGCAAATGAATGGTTACGAGAGTGCGATCGCATCGGGCAAATCGAATTTTTAGAACAACCTTTGCCGGATAACCAAGTCAGCGCCATGCTGGATTTAAGTACTCGGTATTGTAGTGCGATCGCTTTAGATGAATCCGTAGCCACAATCGACCAAATGCAAGCTTGTTATCGATTGGGGTGGCGGGGAATCTTTGCGATCAAACCTGGCATTGCAGGTTCCCCTTCTCGCTTGCGTCAGTTTTGCCAAAAATACAATATCGATGCGGTATTCTCTTCTGTATTTGAAACTGCAATTGGCAGACAAGCAGCATTAAAACTTGCCGCCGAACTTTCTCACCCCCATCGGGCAATTGGTTTTGGCGTCAACCACTTCTTTGCCGAAGATGAAGCAACTTGGCTCTGGCAACTATGGAACAACTCTTAATTGATTTAAAACAGCGTGGTGATGAAGATTGGCTGCTCGGTTATGACAGCCGGGAATTTACCCGACGGGCTGTTGAATTATATTTGCACTTAAAACAGAAATCCCATCTCAACACACCGCCCAAAATTATTTTAGCCGAACGCAACCCGATCAAATTTATAGCCGGATTCATCGCCGCCGTTGCTGCCAATTGTCCCGTATTTCTCTGTAACCCCGATTGGGTAGAAGCCGAATGGCAACAAGTCTTTGAATTAGTCCAACCAGACCTAATTTTAGGACAAGAAGCAGAAAATATGAGCAAATTATTCAATTCTAGGGGCAAGTTAAACGAAAGATTTGCTGGCAACACAGAATCGTTGGTAAAACCCGCCCCTACACCGATTACCAATTACCAATTACCAATTACCCATTCCCCGATCGTGATTCCCACCGGAGGCTCATCGGGCAAGATTCGATTTGCCATTCACACCTGGGAAACTTTAATCGCATCCGTCAGCGGGTTTAAGCAATATTTTGCTCTAAAACAAGTCAATTCTTTTTGCGTCTTGCCGCTTTATCACGTCAGCGGTTTAATGCAATTTATCCGCTCCTTCACCACAGGCGGGCTTTTAGTTATTTTACCATTTAAAGCGCTAGAATTAGGCGATAAAACCGATATCAACCCAGCAGAATATTTTATTTCCCTAGTTCCCACCCAACTGCAACGCCTGCTGCAAAAAGAATCTAAATGGTTATCGAAATTTGAAACAGTATTATTAGGAGGCGCACCCGCTTGGGCGGAACTTCTGGAAACCGCAAGAAACTACCGCATTCGGTTAGCACCTACCTACGGCATGACAGAAACCGCCTCGCAAATTGTGACGCTAAAACCCGATGATTTTCTCAAGGGTAATCATAGCTGCGGACAAGTTTTGCCCCATGTAAACGTAACAATTCGCAGTCGCAAGGGCGAAATATTAGCAACAAAAAATACCGGAATTATTACAATTCAATCTAAGTCTTTATTTCTCGGTTATTATCGAGAAAAAAACCAAATAGAAACAACCTTTCACCCAGATGACTTAGGATATTTTGATGAAAATGGTTATTTACATATTATCGGACGCAACAGTAACAAGATCGTTACCGGCGGTGAAAATGTATTTCCATCTGAAGTAGAAGCAGCGATTCAATCGACTAATTTAGTGAGCGATGTTTGCGTAATTGGCTTACCAGATCGCTATTGGGGTCAAGTGGTAACAGCGATTTACATTCCCAAAGATCCAAAACTTTCAACGGATATTTTAAAAACGGCGATTGAGCATAAATTGTGCAAATTCAAGCGACCTAAATATTGGTTTCCAGTTGAAAGTTTGCCCCGCAATGCACAAGGAAAGGTGAACCGGGAAAAACTAAAAAAACTGTCGCTGGGACTAATAGCTAACGCAAGTTCCTAATTATCTCAATGGCTAATGGCTTGTAGCTCTCGCAATTAGCAATTAGCAAGCTCGCAATTAGCAACTTGCGTTAGCTAATAAGTCACCTTTGAATTACACTGGTTAAAAGTTCGTCGCTCCCAATTTCTGGAGGATCAACGATATCTCGCTCGGTTCGACTCCAGTTTGTCTGACGCTGCATCAGAAAAGCTAGATAAAGTGGAATCTTCCAAAGAATGTAAAAAGGTACAGCTAAAAGCGTTAGTGCTGGTAATTCGTCGTACCCGAACTTAGCCCAACTCCCGACAATGGAAATAACAATCAGAACACCTTCGATGGCTAAAAAAGTAGTTGGAATCCATGATGCTCCTAATACCCCTGCTAATAATGCTCCCCCTATAGCAGCCATCCAGATTACGACTAACAGGGAAAGTGGGGGTATGCACAAATCTAGTGCGATCGCTAACAAATCAAAACGTCTCTGGCGCAGAGATTCTTTTAGCAACAACGGAACTTGTGTGAGTATAATCTCTAAATGACCGTGTTCCCATCGCGTCCTTTGACTTTTGGCGGCTTGCTGTTTCATCAGACGCCCGGTTATTTCAGCTTCCTGGGCAAACGCTGGGGGATATCCAGCAATACTTAAATCCACAGCTAACTGCATATCATCAGCAGTTTTACTACCAGCTAAACAGACTTTGGAAATCGCCGCCCAGGGAAAAGCCATACCCGATCCTGTTAACAATACCGGGCATCCCAGTCGCTGTAAACCCCGAAAACGGACTAAATTCTTCACCTTGATTGCTAACATCGAGATCGAATCTTTCAATCCCGGATTGTCTTTTTGTTTCATCAAATAGGTTGCTTGGACAGGGCGTTTTAAAGCCATTGCTTGTCTAACAATCCGATCGATTGTACCAGGATGAACGATACAGTCGGCATCGATTACTACAACTACATCGGGTGGATCTAATTTGAGCCAGCGCAAAGCATAATCTAGAGCGTACCCTTTTCCCCTCAAATCGCCATTAATTCTTTCGATTACCGTCGCACCAGATTCACGCGCGATCGCTGCTGTTTCATCAGTGCAATTATCCGCGATCGCTACCACCCGATCTTGCTCTGTTAGCTGTGGCAGTATTGTTAATAGCGTTGCACGAATCTCTTCTGCTTCATTGTGAGCTGGAATCAATACAGCAACACGAGGACGATCCCCGCCCACATCCCTTTTTTCACTTTCATCGGGCAACAATGCTGCACTGCATTCGATCAAAAGAACCGCAATCGGAACTCCAATTCCAAGGGCGATTAGTAATAGGAAAATATTCACAAATAAATCCATTGTTTAACGCTCCTCCAATTGATGGTTTGCGTTGACATTTTCCTCGCCTAAATTGCCAATTTAAGCGGACACGAGCAATATTTTCTCCCGCTCTAGGTATCTATCATATAACCCATTTACCTGCCACGACCTCCGCGATCGCTACTCAATTTTTGGTAACAATTAATCTTCAAAAATTTAGATAATTTTAGGTTTTCTGTATCTGTCTAAAGATATATTTTTAATTTCAGTTATAGACAATATCAGACAGATCATGGGATTTATAACTAAGCTGTATTATTTAATACAAAAATTCAATAACAGAGCTTGGATAAAAAGTAGTTTATATTACATTACTTGCTGTTTCGCTCCCCCTAAATGCCCCTTTTTATAGCGGATTGCACCTGTATGAGATACACCTGAGTTTGTCAAGCGCGCTGCCATTTTTGCTACGCGCTACACAAACTTGCCATGCAATCTGCTGTAAGCTGGCGCTTGGGGGATCTAATACTTTTCAAACACCCTCTCAACCCTCTCCCTCTGTTTCCCCCCATTGGTGCAACCATTGCATCATTTCTGTCGGTATTTGTTTTTTAATTCTGTTAATAGGATCGATACAAACGTGCCTGGAAATTGCTTTGGCAACTAACTGCTCTGACGCTGCCATAACAATTTGATAAGCAATTTCAAATTTCTCCCTTGTTAATTGATTTGAAATTAAGTAAATATTTATCTGGTCGCCGCAAAACATAGGATGGAAAAAATCTACACTAGCGTGAACGATCGGAATAGCAACTTCAAGATTGCTGAAAAACAATTTAAGATTAATCCCCGATGCAGCGAGGGATGCTTCATAAGCTTCGTGACACATGGCTAGCACGTTAGCAAAGTAAACCACACCAGCCGCATCGGTATCTTGAAAGCGAATTGTGCGCGAATAG
>DNGG01000275.1:3179-3323 GCA_003486675.1 Cyanobacteria bacterium UBA11372 | reverse complement strand
GTATCGGCATTATGGCTATGACTACTTCAACTTCTACAGATATCGAGAGATCTGTCACACTAGCTTTCCCCCAAACGTTTGCTAGAGGTGGTTTTCCCAGCAGATTGCCAACTTGTAATCAGGGTTTTTAGGAGAGTGAATGCA
>DNGG01000275.1:2813-2980 GCA_003486675.1 Cyanobacteria bacterium UBA11372 | reverse complement strand
TTTTTAGGAGAGTGAATGCATGGAAAAGTTATCAACAATATAACGCGCGATCGCCGAGATTTACTGTCAGCAAACCAACTCAAAAAATGGGCAAATGAGTGAATTTTCTACCCCCCCCCCCGAAAATCAAATCCAACACGAGGTAAAATAGAGCGAACTATTATTCA
>DNGG01000275.1:905-2449 GCA_003486675.1 Cyanobacteria bacterium UBA11372 | reverse complement strand
CGGCAAGAATTTGCTAAAGAATTGCGCTCCCAATTAGATGCAGCAATCAAGCCACTACTTCAAGAAATCATTGCCGATGTTACTGGAGTAGAAGTAGTGGCGATGCTGAGCGATTCGGACTTAAACAAAAAAATCGCTGGATTTATTGCGGTTTTAAGCGATATCCCTGAAATCCGCGATCCGGAATCTATTCCTAAAGTCAAAAAGGAGAAGCTTGCTGATGCAGGTAATGATAAACAGTAGCTTCTAGCTCGTTAATTTCATATGGTTTTTTAACGTAACCATTACAACCTGCTCGTAAAGCTCGTTTTAAATCTTTAGTAAATACTAAAGATGTCAATGCTATAATAGGAGTAGTATTTCCCTTCTGCCTCAAATGCTGCACAACGTTTATGCCATCGATTTTAGGCAGCATCACCTCAATCAAAATTAAGTCTGGCTGATATTTTTCTATCATGCATAAAGCTTGTTCGCCATCTGTAGCAGCCATCACCGAACAGCAACAGGGATTCAGTAATTCTTCTACCAGCAACAAATTGTCAATATTGCTATCAACTACCAAAACTAACGATTTTTTACCAGCATCGGTTTTACCGACACCAACACAGCGCTGTAAATCCATAGTGAATAAGAATGACGAGAAAGTACTTGTTAGATGGAAAGGACAAAGAGAGCTTCTTGAACTGTGTAGCTAACTACGCCCAAATTACTAACGAGGCACTCCCAAGCGAGTAGCAGCGCTGGATGGACTGGCTCGGTTTTAACTGACTAGGTTGTTGGTTCTGATGATAATGTTAAGATAACGCAACAAGCTAGTGAGTTGGTAATTGTTAGATATTTGACAAAATTAATTTTACATGAGATTAAAGTTAACTAACACGGATTCAGCATCAATAATTATAAAAATATTATTAATTTTTTAATGATAGCACATTCTCTGAGAAAATGCTCAGGTTGCTTGCGGTTTGGTCGGGCGCAAGGTGGGCATTGCCCACCCTAAGTAATTGCTGAAACAGAAAACTTCTAACCTTTGTTTTTTATCAGCATCACATCGATAATTTTGATTGCTGTTTCTTCTGGGATTTCTAAAAGGTGATGTAAGTCGTTCAAAAGATTTTCTTCCTCATCGGTCACTTCGCCGTCAGATAAAATGATATCAGTTGCTACGGCAAATGCTGTTTCTTTTAAATCGTCTGGAAGTGTAGCTATTGCGGCATTAAATAGCACATCAACACCATCCCGTTGCAGAATACTCAAGAGTCGGTCGATCATCTTTCGCATGACGTCGCCGGGGTAGCTCCTGAACAGTTGCATTCGAGATAAACTGGTGCTAATAACCTGCGTTTCTGAATCGGTCATGTAACCGTCTGCGGCTACGGCAATCAATGCGATCGCAGCAAATGCTTCGGCAGGTCCTAGGGTTGTTTCATTTGACCTACGACCCCCGCTGATTTTATCGAACAAGCCCATTGTAGTTTCCTTTTTTCGGATGAATCTTTTCAATATTACCTTAAAGCTAAAGCTTTGTTTGTGTAGCGGCACCC
>DNGG01000275.1:0-686 GCA_003486675.1 Cyanobacteria bacterium UBA11372 | reverse complement strand
TGCCGCTACACAAACAAAGCCTAGTGGCTGTAACCGAATCATTTGCAATCCACTATATTTGGCTCAATATTTGCAGGCACTTGCTCTCGATCTGTCCTGGCAGTTTGATTCGGTGAGGTGCTGGGATCTTCTGCAACAAAAGGATTGAAATCCCTTGGCATCGGCGCTATGTCGCGGATGACTAAGATGTCCTCGGAAGCAATAGGTTGTGGCTGAATCTGAATTTGAATTTCTCGCTCAAACTGCTGCCCTCCTTGCTCAAAAAAATCTGGCTGATGCCTTTGGAATGAATTCAAGGAACTGTTTGGAATTTGAGCCATTGCCGAACCAGCTATGCCGAATGAAAGCAGCGCGGTCAGGGATAAAATTGTTAATTTCATATTGCTAACCTCCTGATTTTCTCTCTAACCAACTCAGGGGCGGCAATTTTTTACAGGCAAATCAAATAAATTGTCTAAGCGATCAAAATAGCCTTGCCCAGTAGTATGATTCAGAAGGAGTCTTGATTGATTTAGACTCTATATTATGCTTCGTCTTTGCACTGCCCAATTCCGGATATTTAGCCTATTATTTTTTATTTTAGCAATTCCCACAAATTACCGCTCAGCAAGTGCCAACTCGGCTTTGAGAAAATCAACAAATTGTCGTGCCGTTCTGCCAGAGCGACCGTTATGGCGGGTTGCCCA
>DNGG01000547.1:8586-13237 GCA_003486675.1 Cyanobacteria bacterium UBA11372 | reverse complement strand
TTTCCCATGTTCGAGTGGAACGCCGAAGAAAAGCGCCTCGAAGCCTTGCACCACCCCTTTACCGCACCCAATCCCTCAGATATCAACGACCTTAAAACTGCAAGAGCGCAAGCTTACGATTTAGTTTATAACGGCACGGAAGTCGGCGGAGGAAGCTTGCGGATTTACCAGCGAGAAATTCAAGAGCAAGTCTTTGAAGCGATTGGATTATCCCAAGAGCAAGCTTACAGCAAATTCGGCTTTTTATTAGAAGCATTTGAATACGGCACCCCACCTCACGGCGGCATTGCCTACGGCTTAGACCGACTGGTAATGTTATTAGCTGGAGAAGAATCGATTCGGGATGTAATTGCATTTCCGAAGACGCAGCAAGCCAGGTGTTTGTTAACAAATGCACCTTCAGGCGTCGATGCAAAACAAATGAAAGAATTGCACGTAGCATCGACATATAAACCTAAGTCCTAGTCGCTAATGGCTAATGGCTATTAGACTTCTCCAGCAAACAACCTCAAGGGCAGGCAGGATGCCTACCCCACAAGAGTTTTTGGAGAAGTCTAATAGCTAATCGGTTTAAAATAGTAGGGTGCGTGAGATCTGGGAGAAAAAGCGATCGCATCATTCCGTTCGTAGTAGGCGCTTGAGCGCCGTTTCATAGAGGCGTAGGCACAAGGCAATTCAAATAGCTGAAAAAAATCCACAGTATCGAGCGTACCTTGTCCCCACTGAGTTTTGCCAGACTCAGCATTGACATCATCGATTTGCAAGTCTATAATCTTGGCTAAACAATCGCTCCTCTGTGATGCGATCGCCAACACATCCAGAATATCTCAACGCAACTGCGAAACGTTTCTTCGCTGTTTCTCAATTGCGCCGATCCTGCCAAAAAAGTAGCACATACATAGCACATATTTTTGAAATCGTCTATCTATCTATATGCAGATATTGAATCAATACTTCAACCTTGTAATTACGCAGAAAATTATAAATAAAGGATGATGACAGAATGAGTTTGAACCCACTTAAATAAAAATTACCCATTACCAATTACCAATTACCAATTACTCATTACCCAATCAAGCAAAGTGTTAGAAACGATCGTTGTTTTTACCATTGGCTTAATCCCACCAGTGTTGTCCGTGTGGTTCATGCGTCAAGCAGAAACACGGGCGCGAGAACAACTAAGATTGGCGATGGAACGAGCAAGCATGATGCCATTGCGAATGCCTCATTTGCCACCAGAGGTACAATACGTCGAAGGCGTAGGTGAGCTAATCGGCGATATTACCTGTCAATTTAATGCCCGTTCCGCCTACCTGCGCTGCGCGGTTAACCCCGATGGGCCATGCCAAGGTTGTCCCTATTATCAGCCACGGGAATAGGATCTAAAGGGGCAACTTGCGTCTAAAGTTTGTCCGTAACGCTGATAGCTGATTTCTGCTTCTGTTGGCGCTGCAAAACTGAACCTGCGCCTAGAGTGCCGAGGGCTAGGAAGCTGAAGGTGGAACTGGGTTCGGGAACAGGCTGAATCTGCCGGACACGGATTCCATGTGCATCTGCTCGTTCAATACCTCGATCTATGTTGCTAATAGGGATGACTCCTTTTATCTGTCCTGTTTTACCCCCTTGTAGGACATCAATCACCATCAGTCCAGGAGTAGTCCCAGCAGCAACATGGGCAGATCCGCTGAGGGGATTAGGCCCTCTCAGAGAGATATAGACTTGATTACCATCAGGAGAAATATCGATCAAATCGGGAGTCTCGCCTATGAGATCGATAGTATTAACTCGATTATTTGAAGTAATATCAAACACCTCGATCAGATTCAAACCCCGATCCGCTACCCACAGGTAGTCCCCAACAGCAATCATGCCATGAGAATCCCGCATTGGTGTCTTGTCGTCTGAGAAAATCGTGGTAATTCCTGGCTGATTGGGGAGATTGGATGGACTGTAACCACTCAAAGGAAACTGATAGACATCAAACTCAGAAGGGTTTTCTGATTGGCTTCCCGCCCCAGAGTTGATATACATGCTCCCTCCTGTCTCTATACCACCACAGCCATTACCATGAACGGTGGTTCGATCGTACTCTGCCAGAATTTTCATCGGGTTAGATTTAGGATCGACGACAAATAACCCGCCACCCCGCAAGGTAATAAATCCTAAATTACTTGATGAATCAATCATTGGACAAATCGGCGCGTTATCAGGACGGACTTGTGTCTGTTCGCAAGCATTTCCGTTTGGGGTAGTGCAGGTTGCTAAGTTGAGAGTTGCCGCTGGATTGAGGGTAAAAAGATTGTTTTGATAGTTAGTATCAATTCGCTCCAAAAGTTTGCCATTTTGATTGGCTACTAAGATATAGCTATCATCTAAAGCGGGAAAAGCTGCATGAGCTTGACGGACACCTCCTACCCCTGGAGCTGTTCTGAGACAAGCAACTGGGTCGTAGGTTGCTGTGTCAAAAATTGCCACATGACCACTCGCTACAAAAGAAAGAACAGCGTGGGTGTAGGTTGAATTAAACAAGAGCATATGGGGACGGACTGGATTGGCTCCTGTGGTTGTCGAACACAGACCAGTTTGTCCGCCTAATCCGCTTAAATCAATCGTTTTTTGGGGCGTAATTCCTGAAAGAGGGGAACTACCTAGAGTTAGATCGCCCCCATCGTAAATTGTTATGTTCCCGCCATAATTAAGTCCTGGTGAGTTCGACTGATCGACTAGCCAGACTTCAAAAGGAGAGGCAGCGATCGCTGGCATTCCAAATCCTACACCGAGCAGGATTGAGACGATAGATAGAGAGTATTGACCCAGTGCCTTTAATTTGATCATATTTCAGAATTTGCCATCAGGACTTTCAAGGTATTTCTTTAATAAAAATATTATCTAACCCTGTCACCAATGACAAGTATTTCTGTGTAATTTTCATCAAAAATAAAACTGACGGGCCACGCGGTCATAAACCGGGTTTCTTCGTAGAAACCCGGTTTCTTTGCGTAAGTCCTGAAAAAAAGTCAACCAGCGCGAAACATTTATTTATAGGCTGTATGAGCCAGGGTTCCTCTTCCTAAAAACCATTCCTTAACGCTATACTCAAAATCAATCAAATTAAATCTACCTAAACAGGCTCTCCCGTAGTTGAGGTGATAATAAAACCTGATAAATAATGTGAAAAGCTTTGTGCATAAAGGTTGTAGGTTGGGTTGAGGAACGAAACCCAACTCCGACGCCTAAAACGTTGGGTAACGCTATTGCTCAACCCAACCTACGAATGATTAGATAAATTTATCACCATAAGTACGGGAGATCCCCTAAACATATAAATTTAATAGCAATCTGATCTATCTAAATATATAAATAATTATAAATTTAGAGATAAAAAATCTAGTTTAGATTGCTAGATTGTGCCGTCGCTAGGGTAGGAGAGCCTACAGGATACAGCAGATTGCTTTTCGAGTCAGGACAGCCAAAAGGCTTCGTTTGTGTAGCGGCAGTCTTAAGGCTGCCGCTACACAAACTTTCGCTGTAACTCATCCGCCTGCAATCCGCTATAAATCTAAAGAACAGGTCGGCAATCAGAAGACACAAAAAAAAGGGATGATATTCAGCATCCCTATCTATTAGCTGATATTAGATTTCAGAATCTCTTCAATCCAAAATCTAAAATTACAGTTGAGGAACGTACTGTTCTTTCTCCGGAACGACGGTGTACTCAGCCACAATTTGCCGGAATTCTTCACCGTCAATTGTTTCTTTTTCCACCAACAGATCTACCAAGCGATCGATGACCGTGCGATTATCGCTGATAATTTGCTTGGCTTGTTTGTAGCACTCATCTGTAATCGTTCGCACTTGGGCATCAATGCGGGCGGCAATTTCTTCCGAGTACTCGGCGCGAGTCATAAAGTCGCGACCTAAAAATACTTCGCCGGTTTGACTTTCTAAAGACAACGGCCCCAAATCGGACATACCGAAGCGGGTGACCATTTGTCGCGCCAAACCGGATACTTGTTGCAAGTCGCCACCAGCACCAGTGGTTACTTCCGCATCGCCGAAGATAATTTCTTCCGCAGCGCGCCCGCCTAAAGCGCCGGTAATGCGCGCTAGCAACTGGGCGCGAGAAATTAATCCTTGGTCTTCATTCGGTGTAAACCAAGTCAAACCCCGTGCTTGTCCCCGTGGAATTAACGTTACCTTCTGAACTGGATCGTGGTGTTTCAGCAGCGTGCCAACGATCGCATGACCAATTTCATGATAAGCAATTAGCCGCTTGCTCTTGCTATCTACCAGGGGCGTACCTTCCATCCCGGCGACGACGCGGTCAACAGCATCGTTAATTTCCGCCATCGTAATCGCTTCTTTACGGCGACGGGCGGTTAAAATAGCAGCTTCGTTGAGCAAGTTCGCCAAATCTGCGCCTGTAAAACCAGGTGTGCGACGGGCGATACCTTCTAACGATACTTCCGGAGACAGTTTTTTGTTCCGCGCGTGGACGTTGAGAACTTCCAGGCGTCCCTTAATATCGGGAGCATCGACTAAAATTTGCCGGTCGAAGCGTCCGGGACGCAACAAGGCAGCATCTAATACATCGGGGCGGTTGGTAGCGGCGATGATAATAATGCCGGTATTGCCTTCAAACCCGTCCATT
>DNGG01000547.1:2264-8373 GCA_003486675.1 Cyanobacteria bacterium UBA11372 | reverse complement strand
TTGCCTTCAAACCCGTCCATTTCGGTTAATAACTGGTTTAGGGTTTGTTCCCGTTCGTCGTTACCGCCGCCAATACCAGCGCCGCGCTGACGACCTACCGCATCAATTTCATCGATGAATACCAAGCAGGGGGCGTTTTCTTTGGCTTTTTTGAATAAATCGCGCACGCGGGAAGCGCCCACACCGACGAACATTTCGACAAATTCGCTACCGGAAATACTGAAGAAAGGAACCCCTGCTTCTCCAGCGATCGCTTTAGCGAGTAAAGTTTTACCAGTTCCCGGAGGCCCAATCAACAACACGCCTTTAGGAATCCGCGCTCCCACAGCGCTGAATTTCTCCGGTTGTTTGAGGAATGTGACGATTTCTTGCAATTCTTCTTTTGCTTCTTCAATTCCCGCCACATCGTCAAATTTCACCCCGGTTTTCGCTTCCATTTGAAAGCGGGCGCGAGATTTGCCAAAACTCATCGCTTGTCCGGGACCGCCGGGAATGTTGTTAGAACGACGGAACAGGAAAAACAACCCAGCTATTAGCAAAATTGGGAATACTAAATTGCCCAATAATCCCCAAATAGCCCCGTCATTGCGGATGGGGTGGACATCAAAACTAATTTTGTTATCGCGCAGTTTAGCAATTAGTTCCGGCGCGCTGGCGGGTAAGTCCACGCGCAACCGTTGGGGTTGGTTGTCTAGTTCCGGATCTATCGCCTCGACAATTGCCGTCCTACCGCTATCGTAAAGATCGACACCGATGACTCTACCCGCATCCAGGTATTCCAAAAAGCGCCCGTAGGTCATGCGAGTGCTAGCAGCGTTCCTGCCCATATCTGCGGGCGCGGGGGCAAATGCACCTTGCCACAGGAAAAATCCGATCACCAAGGCAGGCAACGTCCACAACAGGACAACTTTCCAGGAGAATTTCATATGGTTGCCTCTAAATTCAGATCCAACTAATTTTTTGATGGTTAATCTAACGCTTCGCGCCAACTGGACTACAAAGCGATCGCTACACCATGAAAATTAGAACTGATAACAAATCTTAACTAAATTTAACTTAATTCGCAGACATAAGGCAACTGAGGGAGCAGGTGAGCAGGTGAGCGGGTGAGCGGGTGAGCGGGTGAGAATATACATTCAAATTCCCCTCTGCCCACCTGCCCCTCTGCCCACCTGCTCCTCTGCTCACCTGCCCCTCTGCCCACCTGCCCGAATTAGCTACCAGCGACAGGTGCGACGGTATGACTGCGATCGCTCAATATACTCCAGTCGGGTCTGAGGTTTTTGGCTTGACGCAGGTAGGGATGGTAGATGACCGCGTTAGGTTTGGGGACGTTAACGTGGAGCAGACAGCGAATGCAGCGCTCTAAACTGCCCTCGACGTGCATCTGTTGGACATCTAACAGCGCCACGTTATCCCAGTGGGGACGAGAGCGCGCGATCGCTGCTGGATAAATCGCATCCAGATCGCGGGTGGCAGAAAAAATTGCACTAATAATATCGTTGGGGTCTAAATGATTCCCCTGTTCTAATTGCTCTAGCAGTTCCATCACTGCTTCTCTAATTGCCTCAACCGAATTTTCTGATACAGTTGTTGCCCCGCGAATTGCGCGAACTTGCCACTCCACGCTAAAATCCTCCTTTTGTTATTGGTAATTGGTAATTGGTAATTGGTAATTGGTAAAGAGTCAAGAGCCTTTCCCATCAAGGTCGATACAGCCACAACGGCAAGCCGCTGTTCGTCAGCTCGAATTCTAACCAGTTGATCCCCGCTACCAAACCAGAACTTGCTTGAGTTTTCCCAGACAGCAAGCGGTTGATTGCCGGTTTGCGTTCTTCAAAGTTATAGCATCGGGTTTTTTCCGGGTCGAGTCCCACCAGTTGAGCTGCCCAACGTCGGGCATCTTCCTCGGTGCCGAGTCGGTCTACTATACCCAGTTGTAATGCTTGTTCTCCGGTAAAAATGCGCCCGTCGGCAAAACTCCTCACCGTTTCTAGTGCCAGCTTGCGCGACTCGGCAACGGTTTGGACAAACTGGGAATAGCTGATGTCGATTAATTCTTGCAGTATATTTTTTTCCGCATCAGTTAGTTCTCGGTCAAATGCCAGTATATCTTTATACGGCCCTGATTTAATTGTTTTAAAAGAAACACCGATTTTTTCTAACAGGCGTTCCAAATTATTACCCCGTAGAATTACTCCGATACTGCCGGTAATCGTACCTGGGTTCGCCATAATATGAGTCGCGCCCATGCCGATGTAAACGCCGCCAGATGCCGAGATATTGCCGAAGCTGGCGACGATTTTGACCTTTTGTTGCAGGCGCTTCAAGGCGCTGTAAATTTCTTGGGAATCTCCTACTGTACCTCCAGGGCTATCTATCCGCAGTAATAAAGCAGGAAAACGTTTTTCCTCAATGGTTTTGAGGGCTTCGAGGACACGCTTGCGGGTGGCTCCTGCGATCGCGCCGGTAATTTCAATCCGAGCAATTTGTTTGCGAAATCTAGGCTTAAAAGGCCACATGATAGGCAGTTTTTCGTTAGCGGTAGTGTATCTAAGCAGCGTCTTAAGCGGGTGAGCAAGCGAGCAAGAGTGAGTATTTCCAACACCCATGACCCACGCTCAAACAAGAGTGCAGCACTTCTAGTTTGCCTTATTCCCTCACCAGTAGAACCGGCTCGCTAGGTTATCTTAAGCCCTAAGCCTTGCCTTCAAGCCCAACCCTACCTGATTTAACAGATATTTCTCTAGGTGTGGGATTCTTAACAGAAATTCACGATACTCTACAATAAGATGCAATATCAGCGAGTCCAGGCTCTAAAAGTCTTGGAGCTATTTCATGCACTGGTTACTACTAACTCGATTTAACAAAATTGCCCGCCGATTCAGGGTGACCACAACCACGGCAGCTGGGGCTTCCCTGCTGTTGATTGCGCCATTTTTCCTCTGGGGGACGGCAATGGTGGCGATGAAAGGGGTGATTCCCCATACAACACCAATGTTTATGGCTGGGGTGCGCTTAGTGCCAGCGGGGGTATTGGTGTTGTTGTTTGCCGCCATAACGGGAAGGCGCCAGCCTAACACCTGGTTAGCTTGGCTGTGGATCGGCTTGTTTGCTTTAATCGATGGCGCGTTTTTTCAAGGGTTTTTAGCAGCAGGATTGGTTCGCACCGATGCCGGTTTGGGATCGGTGATGATTGACTCCCAACCCCTAGTGGTGGCGTTATTATCCCTGTGGTTATTTAGGGAACGCATTGGACTCTTAGGTTGGCTGGGACTCGGTTTGGGCGTATTGGGAATTAGTTTAATCGGGTTGCCAAAGGAGTGGATTTTGGACTGGCTGCACCAAGTTGGGGCATCGGGACTGGTTGTTGTTAACAATTCTCCAGCCTTAGTCGGTACTGAAGCTGCAACCATGACGACGCATTATGGACAATGGTTGATGCTGGTGGCAGCACTTTCGATGGCAGTGGGAACGATTATCGCCCGTTACCTGTGTCGGTATGTCGATCCAGTAGTTGCTACGGGATGGCATATGATTTTGGGCGGGTTGCCGTTATTCGCGCTTTCGGCAGCGACGGAAACCCAGCAGTGGGCGAATATAGATCTATCGGGTTGGATGGCGTTGAGCTATTCGACAGTATTTGGCAGCGCGATCGCATATGGTTTATTTTTCTACTTCGCATCTAGGGGCAGTTTGACGAGTTTGAGTTCCCTCACCTTCCTGACGCCAGTGTTCGCGCTGTTGTTTGGCAACCTGTTTTTGTCGGAAATGCTCAATTCACTCCAGTGGAGCGGTGTCGGCTTAACTCTGGTAAGTATATACCTAGTAAATCAGCGCCATATACTGGAAACTCGCCTCAAACCCAAGCCAAACCTTAGCAAGATGCCTGAAACCCTCCAAGCAAATACCAGCCAATTGGATTCGTCTGTGTTGCGATCGCGCGAGGTTACCGTGCCAGTAGAATCGGAAGCGGAAATTTGGCGCTAGGAGCAATTTTTGCATTGCAGTAAATCCAAGGGATGTTGTACGTAAAACAATTAAACTGCCTGCCCGAGGTGGGCGACTGCGCGGGATCTCCCTTGAGCAGATAAACGGCTTTGCCAGAGAGACGCTGTGTAAGACGATCGTCGGGTTCAACCCCGAACTCCTAGAAATAGGAATCCCTAACGTGGCAACGGCGAGTGAGACGCGAAGCCTACACTGTATACGAAGTATCAGCGTAGGTACTTCACTGTAAACTACAAAGCGTATTTTGATAGTTTCTGGGTAGATGCCAGTTTAGGATTGAACTAGCCCAAGTTATCTACCCAGGAGATAACTTGGCTGCCTGTTATAGCCGTGAGTTGGTTTATGATGCCCCCACGCTTTGTTTTGCTTGTAATAACTTGTATCACTTGCCTCGGCTTTGCCCCCAGTTCAGTCGGCACAACGGCGACGCAAGAGCGTGAGGCATCCCAACGCAACCCAGACGTTGAGAGAGGCACTAAAAATTTAGTTTCAGCTTCGCCAGTGTCTTTAATAGTGGCGCAGGCTACCCCTAAGCCTTCTCCCAGTCCAACGGATACGCTACCAAACCTGAATCGACCAAAACCTGCCCCTAAACAAACTGGGGCTTTCGGGTTTCTCAACAGCAAATGGTCGTTGATGTGGATCGGCGCGGCTGTGGTGTTTTTTGCGATCGCTGGCGGACTATACTACTTGCAGCGACTTTATGATAACCAACCCGAACCAAAAGAGCAAAAACCCCTACCAGATTCAGCCCCCCCCGATGTAGTAGATACCGATCCGTTTGAGGCCAACTTTGACAGCCATGAAATAGAATCGGGCAAGAACGGCTACAATACCCCTCACTATTTAGAAGCATCAAAGGCATCAGATCCAGAAAATTCCCAGCCGGAATCTCAACCAGAACAATCACCGCCAAAATCCGAGGAAGAGAATCTGCCAGTACAAGAAACAACTCGCATCGCCAGAATTAATATAGTCGAGCAATTAATCCGAGATTTGCACAATCCCGATCCCAGAAAGCGGCGTAAAGCGATCTGGGAACTGGCACAGCGGGGAGATTCGCGAGCCATGCAGCCTTTGTTAGATTTATTGATGGATGCAGATTCCCAGCAACGCAGTTTAATTTTAGAAGCACTGTCCCAAATTGGCACTCGCACCCTCAAACCGATGAACCGCGCTTTAGCTGTTTCCCTGCAAGATGATAATGCAGAAGTGCGGAAGAATGCGATCCGAGATCTAACCCGCATGTACGAATCATTGGCGCAACTGAGCCAACTGTTACGCCACGCCGTTGAAGATCCCGATAAAGAAGTGCAAGAAACTGCCCGTTGGGCTTTAACTCAGTTAAGCCGAATTCGCACTTTACCAGGTATGGAAAATCGGTCTAATTCCAAAAATACTCCCAAGGAATTTTAAATTTTTGATTGGAGATTTTAGATTTGAAATATGCAATCTACAATCGGCAATATAAAATAAATCTGCAAGTCTGTTATCTGCCATCTCAAATGTCTAAATTGTTATTCATCTCTACTCCTGTTGGCCCGCTGGGAACCGGGTTAGGGGGTGGTGTAGAATTAACCCTGAAAAATATTGCCCAAGCAATGCTGCGGCGCGGTCATACTCTCCAAATTGTTGCGCCTTTTGGATCGGTTTTGGGAACGCTACCCATGGTTCAAATTGCGGGAAAATATCAGTTAACGGCTCAAACTCAAGCGCGAGATGCTGCGATTATTATGCCACAAAATCCCGCGTTGACGAATCTGTGGGATTACGCACGGGAAGTACAGAACGATTGGGATTTGATGGTTAATTTTGCTTACGATTGGTTGCCTTTTTACCTGACACCGTTTTTTCAGCGTCCAGTTGCTCATTTGGTTAGTATGGGTTCCCTCTCCGAGGAGATGGATCGAATTATTGGACGGGTGGCGATGCAGTTTCCCGGTACTATTGGCGTTCACAGTTTGGCACAGGCGGCGACGTTTCCTTTTGCTCAATCTTGTCGCTGTTTGGGTAATGGTATCGATGTCTCGCTGTACGATTTCTGCGACGAACCACAATCAAGTTTGGCATGGGTGGGACGAATTTCCCCGGAGAAGGG
>DNGG01000547.1:0-2015 GCA_003486675.1 Cyanobacteria bacterium UBA11372 | reverse complement strand
TGCCAATCGCACGGGGTTGCGTTTAAAGGTTATGGGCGCGATGCACGATAAAGCTTACTGGAAGCAGATTTGCGAGGCTTTTCCATCAGCGCCGATAGAATATTTGGGGTTTCTTTCTACCCATGAGTTGCAGCAGCAGTTGCGCCAGTGTCGGGCGCTTTTAATGACGCCGCGTTGGGTGGAAGCGTTTGGCAATGTAGCGATTGAAGCGCTCGCTTGTGGCGTTCCGGTAATATCTTATCGTCGGGGAGGGCCGACAGAAATTGTTCGGGATGGGGAAACGGGTTTTTTGGTCGAACCTGATAGTGTAGATGGGTTAATTGAAGCGATCGCCAAATTAGATACCATTAACCGCAAGAATTGTCGTGCCTTAGCTGAGATCGAGTATTCTTTGGAAGCGTTGGGCGATCGCTTCGATGCCTGGTTTCAAGATATTGTCCGCGAGGCAGGCAGGATGCCTACCCCACAAAAAAATTAACTTTCTTGTGGGGTGGGCATCTTGCCCGCCCTTTATCAAATTTCCTCTAATTCCTTCACCCGATTTTTAAGAACCTCAAATTTATCGATTAACTGCAAAACTATCATCCCAATATCGGGTCTAACTTCGGGTTGAGCCGTTTGATCGATTTGTGACTGCGCCCATTCTTTTAAGTATTGTACCATCATTTGTTCGGGAGTCAAATAATTCATATCGCTAACATTCTTGAATTTTTGACGCATCCGCCCTAGCACTGCTTCATTTGCAGTTTGGACTTCATAACCGACGTTATCGGCGGCACGGATTGAGATCCAAGGTATATTTTTTCCTTCAAAATAACCGGAAAATAAACCATCAAGTATTTGGGTTAATTTAGCAGTTAAACGCAACAAGTCTGTTCCGGTTATTTTAACTTTGGCATCCGCTAGCTGTTGCAATTCATCCGCCCCAGTACCAGAACAATCTAAGTCAGAAATATCCCATTGGGAATTTGAAGCCAGGGGTTCGAGTAAGTGCAAAATATTGGCTAGGTTAACGTCTAAAGAGTTATCGTCTGCTTGAGCGGTGATGATGATACGATACATGGGGTTTCTTTTTAAGATAAACAATTTTAGGGCTGGGGAAAGGGGGAAAAAAGGGAAAAAGGGAAAGGGAAAAGCATTCTTTGCCCCTCTTTGCAGCAGCGACTCTTTTGTGCTCTGTTTCCCTTTGTCTTCCCAAATCCCTGTTGCCATCGTTTTCCCCGTTTCCCCGTTTCCCCTTTTCCCCCTTTCCCCCTTTCCCCTTTATTGGGATTGTGGCGATCAGATATTATCGGTGAAACCCACCCCTACCAATATTTGGGTAATCTGAAGATGAATTTGTGCCAACTACCACCACCGTTAAAACCAGGAGATTTGTTGCGAGTCGTTGCGCCTTGCGGTGCGATGCGAGAATTTGAGGCATTTCACCAAGGGGTGGAGATTTGGCAAAGTCGCGGCTATAAAGTAGAAATTAGCACCAGTATCGACAAGCGTTGGGGCTATCTGGCAGGGACGGATGAAATTCGTCGCGAGCAACTTTTAGAATCATGGATTGACCCAAATGTCAAGGGAATTTTGTGTGCCAGAGGCGGTTACGGCAGCACCCGTTTATTGGAAGATTGGGATTGGGGAGATGGGGAGACGCGGGGAGATGGGGAGATGGGGAGACGCGGGGAAGCGGGGATATGGGGAGAAGAAAGATTGGATTACCAATTACCAATTACCAATTACCAATTACCCAAATGGTTAATTGGTTTTTCAGATGTGACGGGATTGCTTTGGAGTCTTTATCAAAGGGGAATTTCCGGCGTGCATGGGCCATTAATGACTACAATTGCTCTGGAGCCAGATTGGTCGTTGCAACGCTTATTTAATTGGGTAGAAAAACACCAGTTAGAAGCTTTAAAAGGAATTGGGTGGGGTGGGGGAAAGGTTAGCGGTATTTTATTACCGGCTAATTTTACAGTGGCGACGCATTTACTGGGAACGCCGATACAACCTGGGTTAGATAATGT
>DNGG01000470.1 GCA_003486675.1 Cyanobacteria bacterium UBA11372 | reverse complement strand
GGCACAATTCGGATTTGGCAGGCAGTTTATTAAATTGGGTAATTGGTAATTGGTAATTGGTAATTGGTAATTGGTAATGGCTGTTTTACTATTAGCCATTAGCTATTAGCTTCATCATCTATTACTGAACTGCGGTCTAATAGTAACAAGTTACGCAATTGGTCTGTGTCTAGTTCGGTTAGCCAATTTTCTCCCGCACCTACTACTTGTTCTGCTAGGGCTTTTTTACTTTCGATTAAATCGTGTATTTTTTCTTCTAAAGTGCCGGTGCAGACAAATTTATGCACTTGAACGTTGCGAGTTTGACCAATCCGAAATACCCTATCTGTGGCTTGATTTTCTACTGCTGGATTCCACCATCGGTCAAAGTGGAAAACGTGCGTAGCGCGGGTTAAATTAAGGCCAACTCCACCCGCTTTGAGGGATAAAATAAAGATTTTTGGCGCTTCGGGGTCGTTTTGGAAGCGGTCGATCATTTCTTCCCGTTGTTTTTTGGCGGTGCTGCCATATAAGAATAGTACCTCTTGTTCTAGTTGCTTTTCCAAATGGGGTTTTAGCAGTTTACCCCACTCGGCAAATTGGGTGAAGATTAACGCGCGATCGCCTTCTGCAACCAATTCTTCTAACATCTCATCCAATCGCTGGAGTTTTCCCGATTGTTGCGAACTGATTGCGGATTTTTCCGTTTCGCTTTTCTCCTTAAATAAACTCGGATGATTGCAGATTTGTTTAAGTTTAGTTATCAAGGCTAAAATCATTCCCTTCCGTTTAATGCCATCGGCAGATTCGATTTCAGCCAAAGATTCCTCGACCATTTTTTGATAAAGACTCGCTTGTTCTACCGCCAGGGGACAGAAGACAGTCATCTCCTGTTTTTCTGGTAAATCTTGAATGATTTCCTTATCGGTTTTGAGGCGGCGGAGGATGAAGGGTTGGACAAGCGATCGCAATGTTTTCAACGATTCTCCATCCCCATATTTCTCAATCGGAATTCCAAATCGCCGTTGGAAGAATTGCCGCTGCCCCAAATATCCAGGATTGAGAAAATCCATAATTGACCAAAGTTCGGATAAGCGATTCTCTACCGGCGTCCCTGTCAGTGCAATCCGAAATTGTGTCTGCAATTCCCTTACCGCTTTTGACTGCTTCGCGTCTGGATTTTTAATATTTTGTGCTTCATCTAACACCACTCCTTGCCAATTAATACTCTGGAGGTCTTTCGCATCCCGAAATACCAGCGGATAGCTAGTAATGACTAAATGCTTATCTTTAACCGCCTTAGCTAATGCTTTTCCTTTCGCGCGTTTATCTCCGTGATGCACTAAAGTTTTAATTGAGGGGCCGAATTTCTTGACTTCGCGCTCCCAGTTACCTAAAACTGAAGTAGGAGACAGTAGCAATATAGGTGCTTCTAATGCTTGTTCCTCTTGAAGGTATAAAACAAAAGCAATGAACTGAATCGCTTTTCCCAGCCCCATATCGTCCGCCAAACAAGCGCCTAAACCCCATTTTTCTAAGAAAGATAACCAACCAACTCCTCGCTCTTGATATGGTCGTAATGTTCCCTTAAAACTTTTAGGTACAATCGGTTCAATTGCCCGATTATTTGTCAAATTAGACAGCAATTCCTCAAGCGTTCCTGATGCTTCAAAACTAACTACAGGCAATTTTTCGATCGTTTGAGTATCGCCCGTACTTAAGCGCAAAGCATCTTCTAAAGATAAAGCCATTTGTTCTTTGCGCGAGGCGAAGAATGTTTGTGCGGCGCGCACATCTTGGGCGCGCAATTCCACCCACTCGCCGTTAATTTCTACCAGCGGTGTGTTTTGCGCTACCAATCGATCAAATTCAGCTTTGGATAAAGTTTGTCCACCAATAGACAATTCCCATTTAAAATTCAACAAGCTTTGCAAGCCTAACCTTTCATTTTTCTTGGTAGAAGGTGTTTGAGCTTGAATTTTTAATCCTAAGCGGTTTGCCCATCCTTCGTGACTTGCCAAAGATGGCGGTAAAATTGCACCGAGTCCGCTATCTTTCAGTCGCCATGCTGCCGACTTGATAAACTCATACGCTTGTAACGGCGTCAAAAGGCAAGATTGCGGACGCCTTTCCCTTAAACTGGGTTCAATTGGTGCAAATAACCTGGCTGCTAAACCCAAACCTTGCAAAAAAGTTTCCTGGGGATGGTTAATTTTCCGACCTTGGTGGACTAATTCAGCAGCAGTATGATTCCATATTCTGGAAGCACTAATCAAAAATTCGGCATCGTCTGCTGCTTGTAAGAAATATTCCAACCTCCAGTTATTTTCCCCCGCTGTAGGTGGATAAATGGCAAAGCAGGTGCGATACAAATTCTGCCCCAATCCTTGCGACGGCGAGACAACTATATAATCTTGTACGGCAGCTGTCCAAGTTTGCAGTGCAGTTTCCAGACGCCCCACCGCTTCACCCGTTGCTTGGACTAAGTTATCGGATACTTTGGAAAGTGCTTGTAACCACTCGCGCACTGGAGTTGCTGCTGTGGGTGGGGTAGAATTTCCCCAAGCACGCACCTGGGCATCGATTGTACTGCTTAAGAATTCTAGTAATAATTTTTCTGGTGCAACTGGCAAGTCCAAACGTGGATAATTGGGCAATTCTGATGTGCCATCTTGATAAGTGCGACAAGCACCAGGCATTTGTTGAGCAAACTTTGCCAAACGCTCCCGATCTACGGCACTATCTAACAAGGGTTGCCAGCAAGCGACAACAGAACCATCGGTTTTTCGGTATAGTCCAGGTAAAAATTTACCCCTAGATAGTAAATCTAAACTCCAGCGACAAACCTGCGCCCAAAATCGCAATTCTCCCCCTAAGTAAGCATCTGATGCTTTAAATGAGCTTAGAGGTAATGCTTGTAAAAATTTGATGGCCTCGGTAGCATTTAAACACAATCCTTCAACTGCCCAAGGATAGAGATATAGTTCGCTTGTTTCTCCCGCTACCTTGGGGGAATACATCGGGTAGGTGGGTTTGTCTGCAACAATGGGTGTGGGGGATGCGATCGCATGACGAATCCACCTAGTCGCGCCCTTCCCTTTCCCCTTACTAGCAGAGGCAGATGCTTCTAAGTCTAGTTTGTGCGATCGCAAGAAAGAAACTAATTCCCCCTGCCCCATCGCCAACGGATGAGATAGTATCCCATCTTTTTTCCCCGCTTCTACCAAAGATGTTTGAGGACGCCAAGTTTCTCCCCAAATAAATAAATAGCCACCCTGATGTTGAGGTATCCAGTTTCCGTGTAGAATTGCCATGCTAGATTTATTAAAATTAGTCGTTATTTAATCCAAAATTTGGCTCGACACCTTGTTATGTCAAAGACAATCAAGTTAGCCAATATCTATATTTTGAATGTTTTCCCTGCCTAAATTGCATCACCACCAGCAGAAGTGTTAGGTGCTTTATATCTGAAGCCTAACTGTTTTGGTTTCTCAGGCCATATTTGCAACGCTGGATTCATTTTGACATCCTTTCCCCCTCATCAATTCAACTTTGAGGTGGATGGGAGAGAACCTAATCGCTTAAGCTCTCCTCCACTCGAAAAAGTTGAGTTTCAACATTCAAAAAGCAATCGGAGCCTTTTGACTGAATTTCCTCGTTTTTCCGAGGGTTCCCAGGCTCAACAGGCAAGACTGTTGATGTCTCCGTGGGCGTAACTTTCCGAGGGACTCCCGGTAGTTTGGGAAAACTAATACCCAAATCTTTTAAACCCCGCTGCAAAATTACTATTGCAGCATCGACATCTGCATCGGCATGATAACCGCAGTTTTCACAGATGAATTTCTCTCCATCTCGGTTTTCAGGACTGACATAATGGCAAACGCTACATTCTTGGGATGACTTACAGGGGTTGACTTCGCGAACCAGAATGCCAGACCTTGCAGCCAAAACTTTGACTTTCTGCTTTAATTTACCCCAGCCTGCATCGCTGATAGCTTGATTCAGGGCAGATTTTGCAGATTGCCCATTGTGCAGGTACTCGCTAGTTATATCATCCTGTTTAGGTTGGCAGCGCTTTTTCATGCCGATGATGTTCAGGTCTTCAAACACAATAAAGTCAAATCGACCAACAAGTTTATGTGCTGTCTTCCATTGATAATCCTCACGTTGTCTTGCTATTTTGTGTTCCAGTCGTGCTATTTTCTGATATGCTTTGGCTCTTTTTTTAGAACCTAAAACCTTACGACTAGCCCGACGAGCAAGAATTTGCCTGCGGCGTTCCTTTTGCTTGTAGAAGCGGGGGTTAGCCACAGTCTCGCCATTGCTCAGAGCAATAAGCTTACTAATCCCTAAGTCTACACCTACTGCGGCTTGAGCAGCGCTGGGTGATGCTGGCTCTGGAACTGTATTATCCTCAAGCCTGACCGATGTGTACCAGCCATCTACTTTTTTGCGAATCGTAACACAACGGATAGAGAACCCATCAGGGAAAGGTCGGGACAGAAAGAAGGTCATCGAGCCAATACCGGGTAATCTGATGCGCGAGCCTTGAAAACCAACCAGTCCAGGCGGGTAGGTGAAAGACCGAAACCTTCCTCTACGCTTGAGTTTAGGATAACCTCGACCCTGTGTGAAGAATCCCTTAAAAGCAGCTTCCAACTGACGCAACATCTGATTCATGACGCTGCGGTTGATTTCTGCATACCAGGGGCGGTCTTTTCTCAGATTAGTCAAATCGGCGTCTTGCTGCGCCCAAGCACTGCGTTTTTTGCCTGCGATCGCCCAAGGATTGCCATACAAGGCATTTTTACTCACCGAGCAGGCTAGGGGACAGCATTCGGCTTGAGAATCAAGGTTACAGTAATTCCCTAATTTAGGCGCTCTAGCTTGCTCGTAAGCCTCTATCCGTTCCCGCAGTCGAAAGTTGTACTGTAGGCGCAGCAAGTGCAGCCACCGTTCCATAATAGCGATCTGAGACGGCGACGGATTCAGCTTGTAGGTGTAGGCTAGTAGCATGACGCGCTGCGATCTACCATGCTTATTGTATTTGTCGCGCCGTCACTTTTCCCGAATTCGTATCCAAATGATATGCGATATAGATCGCTCTGTTGTTCTTAGCAGCCTCTATCAAGTCCTTACCTAGTTAGCTGCGATCCTCATACTTCTGGTTTCTAGATATAAATGAACTTAGCTTGATCCTACAGGAAAATTGCGCTTGAGCTTCTGATAATTTTGACCTATCTGTTTTGGTCTCAAAGACAAAGTAAATTGCCGTACTTTGCTTTGCTTTGTACCAATTTTCTACATATTTTCTGCTAATTAACATTTATGTCTAGCTTTTCCCAAGGCTGAGACGCTTTGGTCAGCGCCAGGATTAGCCCGTCTGCATCACATCGAATTGGCTGAGGAGTGCTGCCGCTTCGCGTCCACTGAAGATCGCTCATATATCTGTCCGGCAATTGAGTGTAACTTAAATAACAAGGCTGTTGTCAGTATCGATCGTGGTATTCTGATGCCAACCACGCGGGAGATGCGATCGCTTCACCCATACTCAAATGCCTTTGTCTGTCTTGTAAGATAACAATACCCACAGATCCACACCTCAACAAAAGGAAGCCCTGGCAAACAGCTTCCGTATAAGAGTGCTACGATTGCGACAGATAAAGAATTGTGATAGAGCAAGAACGAATGGTTGAGATTGACAAATCAATATCCTTTGACGGAAGGGATATTAGACTGAAGGTTGGCTTACTCGCACCACAAGCAGGAGGTTCCGTCTTAATTCAGTCGGGGGATACAGCCGTTTTGGTGACGGCAACCCGTTCCGGTGCCAGAGAGGGCATCGATTTTTTACCTTTATTGGTAGATTACGAAGAAAGACTTTACGCCGCTGGACGCATTCCGGGCGGTTTCTTGCGGCGGGAAGGGCGTCCGCCAGAAAAAGTCATTCTCACCAGTCGTTTGATCGATCGTCCTTTGCGCCCGTTATTTCCCAGCTGGTTGCGGGATGATATTCAAATCGTCGCCACAACCTTATCGATGGACGAGCAAGTTCCCCCCGATGTGCTAGCGGTTACCGGGGCTTCGATTGCCACGTTACTAGCCAAGATACCCTTTAACGGGCCGATGGCAGCCGTGCGGGTAGGGTTAGTTGGAGATGATTTCATTATCAATCCCACCTATAAGGAAATCGAAGACGGCGACCTAGATTTAGTGGTTGCGGGTTCTCCTGAAGGCGTGGTGATGGTGGAAGCCGGGGCGAACCAATTGCCAGAAGCGGATATTATCGAAGCGATTGACTTTGGGTATGAAGCGGTACGCGACTTAATTGCGGCGCAGGAAGAATTGCTCAAAGAATTGGGGATTGAATTGGTGCAAGAAGCGCCGCCGGAAGTAGACCCAACCTTAGAGAATTTTATCCGCGATCGCGGCAACGAACCGATCAAAAAAATCCTGTCCCAGTTCGAGTTCGATAAAACTCAACGGGATGCGGCATTAGATGAAGTGAAAGCAGGAATAGAGAGTGCGATCGCCGAACTACC
>DNGG01000469.1 GCA_003486675.1 Cyanobacteria bacterium UBA11372 | reverse complement strand
ACCCGACCCCGTACCGCTTTCAACCTGGCGTCTGGGTCTTTGTGGCATTTGGGAGCCAAAGAACTGCCGGAAGAAAGGGTCTTCCTCAAATTCCTCATCCATTGGATTGCTCACCGTGCGGGAGGAGTTAATTGTTACCACGGCTGGCCCAACTTTGTCAACTACATTGGTGATGAAATTGGTATTTGCCGCGCCTGGAAGTCTGATGGGCGAGGAGTTAACCGGGGAAGGAAGCGGGGCTTGAGCGAGTTGAGAACCGGATAGATCCCCAGGACTTCGCATCGAAGTAAAATAGCTGCCAGCGAAAGTCACACCGGCTCCCAGCAGCATCAGGGATAGATATTTGATTGGCGTTGCCAAAGAAAAAGCTTTGGGGCTAGAGGGCTTGAGGTCGGAAGATTTGACTGGGTGTAAGTTTTGCATTTTTAACACCTTTTATAAGGAAAGGAAAACTCTGGCTGTCTAAGGATAGTAATTGAGTAGTAGCGCCTGATAGGGGTTTACCTGCCTGAGAATACTCAGTCCGATAGGTGAAACCTCACACTTTTAAAGATAAGAACTTAATATGACATGCTTGTTACAGAGGTGTCGCAGTTTTGTGGAATTTCCAGCTTCTGCTGGGTATCGGTACCCTGCCACGCTTAAGTCATTATGCTCAAATCAGCAAGTAAACTGCCTCGATGGATATTGGTGGGGCTGGCGTTTCCCTTAATCGTTCTCAACGGCTGGCTAGGGCTGTTGGTGTTCCATTATTTCCAATCCATCATCGGCATCTTGGTCATCGCCACCATTTTATCTTTCCTGTTGGACTATCCAGTCGGGTTTCTCCGGCAGCGAGGAATGGAACGAAACCGCGCCGTTTTGTTGGTTGTCCTGTTCACTTTATTAATTTTGGGTGCTTTTGCCCTCACCTTGGCGCCCCTGCTCATCGATCAGCTTAACGGACTAATCGTGCGCCTTCCCAGTTGGATTGCTTCTGGCACCCAGCAACTCCAAACCTTTCGCGATTGGGCGGCGGAACGAAACCTGCCGATAAATCTGCTTGAGTTGGCTAGCCAAACGATTGGGCGCGTGTCCAGTCAATTGCAGTCCCTGACGGGGCAAAGCATCAAATTGGTTCTCGATACCCTGGGTAGCGTCGTCAACGTCATCTTGACCATTGTCTTGACTTTCTACCTGTTGTTGCACGGGGAGCGACTCTGGGACGGTATTTTTCAGTGGTTTCCCTCCAGCGTCGGTTCCTCAATACGACAATCATTGCGGCAGAATTTTCACAACTATTTTATCGGTCAAGCCACATTAGCCACCCTGATGGGCGTTTCTTTGACCGTGGCATTTTCCATCCTGAAAGTTCCCTTTGGTTTACTTTTTGGTTTGGGAGTGGGATTGATGACGTTGATTCCTTTTGGTGGCGCCACTGGTATTAGCACCGTCAGTTTACTCATGGCGTTCCAAAACTTTTGGCTGGGGATTAAGGTTCTAATCGTCGCCAGTCTAATTGACCAGGCGATTGGCAATATTATTGCTCCCCGAATTTTAGGAGAAATTATCGGTCTAAATCCCGTTTGGGTTTTAGTTTCTTTGTTGCTAGGTGCCAAAGTGGGAGGATTGCTGGGTCTGTTAATTGCCGTGCCAATTGCTGGTTGTATTAAGAGTATCGCCGAGAGTTTGTATGCGGCATACAACCAAGAACAACCTGAAACGGAAACGTTATCTAAATCAACCAATGTAGAACCTGGGAATCGAACTTTGGAAGTTTCTGCCCCGAAGTGAAACTCAAGGATAATTTTAGATTGTAGATTTGAGATTTCAGATTTTGAATTTTTCCATTCAAAATCTGAAATCTCACCAGGTTTCACAGCGAGTGTAGGAGTATCAGAAACCGGGTTTATTCGGAGACTATTTTTCAGATGAAACCCGGTTTCTTTGCGCGATAAAACTGCTAGTAAAAACTCCAAATGAACATACTTGACTTGTTTGCAGATGATTCTCATCCGGCGCTAGTTGCTCTTGATCAACCGCCCCTATCTTACAAGCAACTGCGCGAGAATATTGCTCGGTTAATTTCTCAACTCCACAGCTTTGGTTTAGGAGAGGGGGATCGAATTGCGATCGCTATGCCCAATGGTACTCCAATGGCGATCGCTTTCCTCGCATCTGCCCTCTGCGCCACGGCATGTCCCTTAAATCCCAAATACAAGCAAGAAGAATTTGCCTTTTACTACGAAGACACGCAAGCCCAAGCATTGATTGTATTACCGGGAACCGTAGCAGAAGCGAAGTCTGCCATTACTCCCACGATGAAGTTAATCCACGCCAACTTGGAAAGCGATGGCACTCTGGATTTTGAACTGATTGGGGGCGATCGCAATTTATCAACTCAATCTTCCCCACCCGATGCCGACAGCATCGCCATGATCTTACACACCAGCGGCACCACGAGTCGCCCGAAGCGCGTACCCCTGCGCCACCGCAATCTAATCGCCTCTGCCAAAAACATCATCAGCGCCTACAACCTCACAAGGGAAGATACCACCCTCTGTCTCATGCCCTTGTTCCACATTCATGGACTGGTAGGATGTCTCTTGTCCACCTTGGCATCTGGCGGTACTGTAGTTTGTCCCAATGGTTTTAACGCCCTAGAATTTTGGCAGCTAGTCGAAACCTTTAAACCCACTTGGTACTCGGCAGCACCGACAATGCACCAGATGATTTTGGCACGCGCGAGCCGCAATCAAGAGATTGTCAAAGCGAATCCTTTCCGTTTCATTCGCTCTAGCAGTGCCCCCCTTCCCCTCGTCGTCATCGAGCAAATAGAGGCAACGCTAAACGCTCCCGTGCTGGAATCATACAGCATGACAGAAGCCGCTCACATGATGACCACCAATCCCCTACCGCCAAATTTACGCAAACCGGGCAGCGTCGGTTACGGTTTCGGCGTCGAAGTCGCGATTTTGGACGAGGAAGGCAATTTACTGCCCCAAGGTAGTTTAGGCGAAGTCGCGATCAAAGGAGCCAATGCGATCGCCGGTTACGAAAACAATCCCGAAGCCAACGCCAAAGCCTTTATCAACGGCTGGTTTCGCACAGGCGATCAAGGCAAACTGGATGAAGACGGCTATCTCCATCTCACCGGCAGAATCAAAGAACTAATCAACCGTGGCGGCGAAAAGATTTCTCCCCTAGAAGTAGATAACATCCTGTTGCGCCATCCCGCCGTCGCCGAAGCGCTGGCATTTGCCGTTCCCCATAAATCTCTCGGCGAAGATATCCATGCAGCAGTTGTCCTTAAAGGTGCCACAACTGAAACCGAACTCAAAGCTTATTGCGCCGATGTTTTGGCAGATTTCAAAGTCCCCAAACAAATTCACATTTTAGACGAACTACCTCGTGGTGCCACAGGTAAATTGCAACGTTTGAGTATGGCGAAATTACTGAAGCTGGAAGGAGTTTAATGATGTTGTAGGGGCGGGTTTTACCAACCAATCTGTGACAGCACGAAATATTTCCTTAAACCCGCCCCCCCGTGCGATGCGTACATAATCAAACTTAATTTAAATCCCATGAAAATTTGCATTGTTGGTGCGGGTGCGATTGGTGGATATCTAGGAGCAAAACTAGCGTCTTCAGGAGCAGAAGTAACGTTAATTGCCCGCGGCGCGCATCTGGAAGCAATTCGCGCCCAAGGATTAAAGCTAATAATGGCAGATGGTTCGAGCATGGTAGCGATGCCAAAACTAGCAACCAATAATTTAGAAGAAGCAGGCGCGCAAGATGTGGTAATTTTGACCGTGAAAGCTCAGAGCTTACCAGCGATCGCTCCCTCCCTCCCCGCGCTCTATCATCCTGAAACAATCGTTGTAACCGCCCAAAATGGCATACCTTGGTGGTATTTCCGCCAGCACGGCGGCGAATATGAAGGCACTCGCATTCATGCCGTCGATCCCGATGGCATTGTCGAAGCGAACATCGGCGCAGAGCGAGCGATTGGATGCGTCATCTATCCAGCGGCAGAGATTGTCGAACCGGGTGTCATCAAACATATTGAAGGCGATCGCTTTACACTAGGCGAAATTGATGGGTCAAAAAGCGATCGCATCCAAACATTAGCCCAGGTATTAAAACAAGCAGGTTTTAAAGCCCCCATACGCAATCAAATTCGCACAGATATCTGGGTAAAACTATGGGGAAACGTTGCATTCAACCCCATCAGCGCCCTAACTCGCGCCACTCTAGATACAATTTGCCAGTATCATTTGACACGCAAATTGGCAAGAGAAATGATGGGGGAAGCGCAAGCGATCGCCCAAAAACTGGGAATTGATTTTGGTATAACTTTAGAGCAAAGAATCAACGGCGCCGAAAAAGTTGGCGCGCACAAAACTTCAATGCTGCAAGATATTGAAGCAAATCGTCCCACAGAAGTTGATGCAATTGTGGGTGCGGTAGCAGAATTAGGTAGGTTGACGGGAATCCCGACTCCCTATATCAACGCCATCTACGCCAGTGTCAAATTGCTGGAAATGAACCGCGAAGACGCGAAGGACACGAAGGAAGAGAAGAGAGGTTAGTAAAGCGAAGATTTTTGAACGCCTTGTCTCGGCGATCGCATTTGTAGCGAAGATATATATAAATCAGAAAATGTAGGGGCACGGCATCAGTAATTATTGCCATAAAGCGAAGAAATTTGAACGCCGTGCCCCGGCGATCGCAGTCGGAGCGAAGATATATATAAACGCTCAATTGTAGGGAACAAGAGAAGCTGTTGCAGAAAAGCGAAGATTGTTGAACGCCGTGCCCCTACTGAATATTTTGCCGGTGGAATCGCTCCCATGATTGACCACTCTAACCAAGGTACAGTAGTTTCCGTCCGAGGAAGCGTCATCGATGCTTATTTCCCCCACCAATTGCCGGAGCTTTACAGCCAATTGCAAGCCGGGGAAAATGGTAACGTCGCCATCGAAGTCGTTTCCCATCTTACTTCCCACGTAGTGCGCGGAATCGCCCTCACGCCGACTTCAGGATTAGCGCGCGGTACCGTCGTCGCCGATACGGGACACCCTTTGCAAGTCCCCGTAGGAGAGCGCCTCAAAGGCAGGATGTTTAACATTTTCGGGGAAACCATCGACGGCGAGGCTAACCTACGTGGTGGTGAGTGGCGATCGATACACGCTGCTCCGGTTTCCCTGGCGCAGCGGGCGACGAGTTCGGAAATCCTCAAAACCGGAATTAAAGCAATTGATGTCCTCGCACCCCTAGAACGAGGCGGAAAAGCTGGACTCTTGGGCGGTGCAGGGGTTGGGAAAACGGTATTAATTACCGAAATGATTCACAATATGGTGAGTCAGCACGAAGGCGTGAGCATCTTCTGCGGCATTGGGGAACGCTGTCGCGAGGCAGAGGATCTCTACCGAGAAATGCAGACAGCGGGTGTATTGCATAATACCGTGATGGTATTCGGGCAGATGAACGAACCCCCCGGCGCGAGGTTTCGCATCGGACATGCGGCGCTAACGATGGCGGAGTATTTCCGCGACGATGCAAAGCAAGATGTATTGCTGCTGATTGATAATATTTTCCGGTTTATCCAGGCGGGAGCGGAAGTTTCTGGGTTAATGGGACAACTTCCTTCGCGGGTGGGTTATCAACCCACTTTAGCAACAGAATTAGCTGCATTAGAAGAAAGAATTTGCAATACGGCAACGGGGGCGATTACTTCAATTCAAGCAGTTTACGTCCCTGCCGATGATTTTACCGATCCGGCGGCGGTGCATACATTTTCTCATTTGTCGGCTTCAATTGTATTGTCCCGAAAACGCGCTAGCGAGGGATTTTATCCGGCGGTGGATTTGCTACAATCCGGCTCGAAGATGTTGATGCCTCATATTGTAGGAGAGCGCCACTATCGCATTGCTCAACAAGTGCGACAAACTCTGGCAAATTACGAAGAATTGAAGGATATTATTGCTATGTTGGGATTAGAAGAACTGTCGCAAACAGACCGGCGCATTGTCAATAGGGCGCGACGGTTAGAAAGGTTTTTCACTCAACCGTTTTTCTCGACGGAACAGTTTACCGGATTGGCGGGGAAATTGGTGGAATTGGAGGATGCCCTGGAGGGATGCGATCGCATTCTCAATGACGAGTTCTCCGACTACCCCGAAAAGGCACTTTATACCATCGGCAAGATCGATGAAGCCAAAAAGTCATGAAACTTAAAGTCTTGCTGCCAACTAAAATTTTGTTGGAGGAAGAGGTGAGTAAAATAACTGCTGAAGCTGCAAATGGTAGCTTTTGCCTCCTGCCCCGTCACATCGATTTTGTCACCGCTTTAGTGCCGGGAATATTAATTTTTGTTTCTGTTCGGGGTGAGGAAAAGTTTCTGGCGGTTGATGAAGGTATTTTAGTCAAAAGCTCCGCAGAAGTGCTGGTTTCGACTAGACATGCGGTGCAGAGTTCTGACCTCGGTTTGTTGCAGGAAACCGTGGAAAAGCAGTTTCGCGTCCTGAATGAACGCGAGAAGGTTACCCGCTCCGCTTTAGCTAAACTAGAAGTAAACATTGTTAGGCAATTTCTCGAACTAGGGAAAGGAGGTTTGGGGTTTTAGATTGTTGTTAGTTGTTATACCAAATCCGCTGCCATGACCCCTTTTTAAATGAACCGCCATAGACGCGCAGCGGCTTCCCGTAGGGTAGACGCCAAGAACGCCAAGAAGAAAAAGAAGATTATAGGGGTTGTCGTTTTGGATTTGATATTAGTCATGTAGGGGCGGGTT
>DNGG01000148.1:3863-7009 GCA_003486675.1 Cyanobacteria bacterium UBA11372 | reverse complement strand
TCTTTATCTGCATCCAAAATCGCCACTAACGAAACTTCGGGCAAGTCTAATCCTTCCCGCAGCAAGTTTACTCCAATCAGAACGTCGAATTTTCCTTCTCTTAATTCCTGCAAAATTTCGATCCGCTCGATTGAATTAATCTCGGAATGCAGATAGCGGACTCTTATCCCTCGCTCTTGCAAATACTCGGTTAAATCCTCCGCCATTCGCTTGGTTAACGTCGTTACTAACACCCGTTCTTGACGGGAAACTCTGTCTTTAATTTCTCCCAACAAATCGTCAACTTGTCCGGCTGTGGGACGGACAAAAATTTCTGGATCGACGACGCCCGTTGGTCGAATTACTTGTTCTATCACTCGAGCTTCAGATACTTCGATTTCCCAGTTTCCCGGCGTTGCCGAAACAAAAATACACTGGTTGACTTTTGACCAGAATTCCTCTGCTTTTAAAGGTCGATTATCTGCGGCGCTGGGGAGGCGAAATCCATGTTCGATTAGGACTTGCTTGCGCGAGCGATCG
The DNA here is from genome assembly GCA_003486675.1 of Cyanobacteria bacterium UBA11372. GTDB lineage: Bacteria > Cyanobacteriota > Cyanobacteriia > Cyanobacteriales > Aerosakkonemataceae > Microseira. The sequence continues at coordinate 6,490 of DNGG01000148.1, read as the reverse complement.
CCGTTATACATCCCGCGAATTTGCGGCACTGTCACGTGGGATTCATCTATTACTAGCAACCAATCTTTGGGAAAATAATCGATTAAACATTCTGGCGGTTGCCCCGGCAGACGCCCTGCCAGGTGGCGAGAATAATTTTCGACGCCGTTACAATATCCGACTTCCCGCAACATTTCTAAATCGTAGCGAGTGCGCTGATCGAGTCGCTGGGCTTCTAATAATTTCCCAGCTTTTTCTAATTCTAGAACTCGCTCTTTTAATTCTTGCCCAATCGCTTCTACTGCTGCTTCTAATTGGTCTTCTGGGGTGACAAAGTGACGGGCGGGATAGATATTTAAAGCCTCGACACTTTGGAGAATTTCTCCGGTTACGGGGTCAACATAACGAATCGCGTCGATTTCATCGCCGAAGAATTCTACGCGGATAATTCGGTCTTCGTAAGCAGGGCCAATTTCTAATACATCGCCGCGAACTCGGAAGCGTCCCCGACTTAATTCTGTATCGTTGCGACTGTACTGAACGGATGCTAAATCGCGCAATATTTGTCGTTGGTTGACTTCCTTTCCAACTTGCAGGGGAATCGCAGCGTTGAGATATTCGGAGGCAATCCCTAAACCGTAGATACAGCTAATCGAAGCAACTACAATTACATCCTTGCGTTCAAACAGCGATCGCGTCGCCGAATGTCGCAGCATATCGATTTCGTCGTTAATCGCAGCGGTTTTCTCGATATAAGTATCGGTGACTGGTATATACGCTTCCGGTTGATAGTAATCGTAGTAGCTGATGAAGTATTCAACCGCATTTTCTGGGAAGAATTGCCGCAATTCATTACACAGTTGGGCGGCTAAGGTTTTATTGTGGGCGAGGACGAGGGTAGGTTTCCCTACTTGCTCGATTACTTTGGCGACGGTGTATGTTTTTCCCGTGCCTGTCGCACCCAGCAGAGTTTGGAAGCGATTGTTTGCTTGGATGCTGCTGGTGAGGGATGCGATCGCTTGTGGTTGATCGCCGGTTGGTTGAAAGGGCGCTTGCAGGTCAAATTGCATCATATATATCTGTAACAGCTTCTTTTAAGTTTGCAAGGGATGCAGTTAAGAATTACTCGCGAGAGATACCTACCTGAGTACAGATTGCTCTCAATGTTCCCGATTTAATTTGCGATTGGTTAGGCATTACCAATGGTGTCGCTGTTCCATCATCGTTTTCTCGTACCATGACAATATGCTCGCGTTCTCGTATGATGCGAAATCCTAACAATTCAAATGCTTTGATGACTCTTTTTTTCGGAGCATCGACAGGAAACTTGGGCATTAGATCGCCACCTCTGCTTCTGCCACAAAGACTTCGATTACTGGTGAATCTTCTTCTAGCATCTGCGATCCAAATATCTCAATATAACAGCGAATCGCTGACTTGACATCCGCTAAAGCTTCCTCGTAAGTGTTACCTTGACCGACTACAGCACCTTGGATGCCGAGAGGATAAGCTACATAACCATCGGAATGCTTTTCAACAATAATTTTGAGTTGTTTCATCGGAAATGAATATGATGAAAATCTGTGGCTATTCACTATGCTAGACAACCTCGACCAAGAGCGATCGCGTAGCGTCGGGTGTGCATATCGCGTAGCACCGCGAAGCTTGTACACCTTGTGGAAACCTGTACGGGATCGAGCTAGGCGACGAGTGGCGCGATCGCGTCGTTTGTAGTAGGCGCTTTAGCGCCTACCGTTTGCCTACCTAACGGCTAAGTTCAAAAACTCTTGTGTCACTCCAAACCATCCTAACTAACCCGCTTTTACTTTGCCTGTGCGGGTTTCATCCCCGATCTGGGTGGTGATGCGATCGCTCAATCATTTTTAATTATTGTAACAGTATATCTTTTTTATGTTGAGTTCGTTAAGATATTTATACCTATATCAGGTTATTTAAAGGTAAACTGAGTCTATCCGTTTAAGCGTCTGGGTTTTCCGGCATAAAGGTTACTTAAGAGTCTACAGGAGTCAAAATCATGGCAGCTAGCACGAGCAAAACTAAGAAAAATAGCACAACCAGCGCCGAAAATAGCGAAAACAACGCTGAAAGCCAAGAAAACGCCCAAGCTAAAGCAGAAAGCGTTGAAACAGTCAAAGAAGAAGCACCCGCAGATTCCACCAAGGTAGTGCGGTACGATAAGTCGAGTCTGGTATTTGCTAACCGCCCTGTGGAATCAAGCAACCTGATAGTGCGGGAAACCCTCAATGCATCAGGGATTCGTCCGATTATGTCTTCTGAGTTAGCGATCGCAAGTACAGTCAATGTATCCGGAATGCGCCCGATTAGCGCCAGCAATCTGCGCGTTACCGAAACGGTGAACATTGCCGGAATTCGTCCCATCGCCGCCAGCGAGATCAAAATGTCCGATAGCATCGCCTTGATGGGAGTACGTCCAGTAGCATTAAGCACCCTGCAAATTTCCCAAATGATTATGTCCGCTGGACTGCGCCCGATTGCATCCAACGAAATCGACGACAGCAACACGTTGATGGGATATCTAGATTAGGACAAGGGAATTTTAGATTTGAGATTTTAGATTGCAGATTTATTTATTAAATCTGCAATCTGCAATCTTAAATCTTAAATCT
>DNGG01000148.1:3383-3664 GCA_003486675.1 Cyanobacteria bacterium UBA11372 | reverse complement strand
TAAATCTTAAATCTATTAAGATAATCCCCCGCTAAAATCAGCAAAAGCGCGGGATTTTTAGCTTTTTTAGATTTTAGATTGCAGATTTATATGATGTCCGTTGAATTGCCCATAATAAAAAAACCTTACCCCGTCGTTGCGTAGGGACACGGCATCAAAAATATCTAGGACAAACAGATAACGTTAATAATGCCGTGCAAGGGCTGCCGATTATGGGTAATCGACCGGAGATGATATTATTTATTAAATCTGCAATCCGCAATCTTAAATCTTAAATCTAT
>DNGG01000148.1:1065-3171 GCA_003486675.1 Cyanobacteria bacterium UBA11372 | reverse complement strand
TAAATCTTAAATCTATTAAGATAGACCCCCGCTAAAATCAGCAAAAGCGCGGGATTTTTAGCTTTTTAGGGGATAATGATATGGATATCGAAATTTCGATGTTACTGGGAGCGAATTCTAGAGAAGAAGCCGAAAATTTAGGTTTAGAAATTGCCAAAAAAGCTTATGCAGACTTTCTGGCTGAAGCTTTAGACAAGGTTTTTGACGATTTAGCAATAACGTCTCGTTACTGCTTAGTTCATTTTGACCCAGACTTCGCTACCTGCGATGAATACGAGATTGAAGAAGAGATTTTAGTAACGCTTGAGCAGGTTACTGCTAATACAATTTCAGGCCATAAAAACTATTATGAAGTATTCGTCAACCTGCCAGTAGAGTTAGCAAATATTTCCGATGATGACGGAGACAGCGTTTCTGTATATAAGTTATGGCAAAAGATACACAAAAGATGTATTCCCTGCTGCGTAGAAGATCCGATAAGCAACTTAAACTACGATAATTTCTCAGAACAAATTGTTGAACAGATGGATGAATTAAAAATTAAACTGAACTTTAGATGGGACATTTTACAAGTCTCTCATCACTATTACAAAGAAGGTTATCCTTATTTTCAGAATTTCTCTGACAGTCAATCTATCGGTAATACTGATTTATATCAGTTTGTTTAAAAGCAATCTTCAAGATAGCTTCAGTGCTTCTATAAAATTTGACAATCCTTAAGAAATAATAAAAAAAATAAAGTTTTGACACAAAAGATGATCCAGGTTTGATTCACGTATTACAATAAAAAGTCAAAATATTTTTAACAATTTATTTATAAATAAGCTCTCAGTTAGACAGTGCAACCTCCCCAGAAACTTGAGCGAAAATTATGGTATCAACTTATACGTTTTTTTGGATTGAACTATAGTTTGATTTCAGAATAATGATTTTTCGTCTAAATAAATGGAACCCCTCTGAAGGTTTCAGGGAGCTAAAATATGACAGCAACGCGGCAAGAGCTTTACATGAGCCTGATCGATGAATTGTTCAAGTGTCCCAGCGGTGAGGAACCAGAAGTTTTAGATGCTCACTTAGATTTAATCGATGCTGGTTTGGTAGAAACAATGGTACAGCTGGCAACGTATATGGCACACCAAGATAACCAGGATGGAGCTAAATTTTTACTCCACGTAGCCCGCGAATTAGCTAAGCAATTGGGATTATATCCCGAATTGTCAACGACCTCGGCGTAAGCGAAAAGTTATGGAATCCACTGAGGCACAAGAACTAGCCTTCGATTTCCTGATGACAGAATGGGAAATCGCCCAAGCAGATCGAGAGTGGTTCTCAGTTCTTAACTGTCGTTGGGTTAAAGATAGTTGGTACGTTGTAGAAATTGGCGTAGAAGGATTGCCTGATAAATGGTTCATTCAAGTCTACGACACTGGACAATGCGACCCCAACTATACTTTTAATTCCCCGATCGGTGTCGCATCGGGAACGGCTGAATTGGAAGAATTTCCGCCCGAAGTCGCCCAGATGATCTGGAAGGAACGCCAAGGTTAGTTTTTGAAGTTAATAACGCAAGTTGCTAATTGCTAATGGCTAATTGCTAATACAGCATTTTTCCTAACACCAGCCATTAGCCACCAGAGCCAAGTTTAAGATAACTAGCAACTTGAGTTAATATCCTTCCATTAGCCATTAGCCATTAGCCATTAGCCATTAACCGCTTTTTTTATTTTTGTAGGTTGGGTAACGCGCTTGTGTACCCAACCTACTCGCTTTTATATTAAAGTAAATCAACAATAGGGCAGTGTTACAACTGGAGGAGGCGGTGATGAAAGACAACCGGGTCACAATTGCTTCTGTTTTGCTGTTGATGGGACTTGCGGTGGGTTGTTCGAGTCAACCCAAGACGGAAGTAGCCAGTGTTGAAACTGCCGCAACAAAGTCCACGAGTACGCCTGCTGCTGGTAAACCGGAAGCAAAAACTGCCGCTAAGGTCAGTCAAGTTAAATCGCCTACAGTTAAATTTTATACAGATAATGGAGTGGCAATTAGAGGTGCAGATCCGGTGGCTTATTTCCAGGAAGGAAAGTCAGTTAAGGGTAACAGCCAATT
>DNGG01000148.1:615-736 GCA_003486675.1 Cyanobacteria bacterium UBA11372 | reverse complement strand
GGTTTTTGTGCTTGGGCTGTGAGCCGGGGCTACACGGCTCCGATTGACCCGGATGCCTGGAAAATTGTGGATGGGAAACTTTATTTGAACTACAACCAAGGCGTTCAGCGAAGTTGGGAGC
>DNGG01000148.1:0-315 GCA_003486675.1 Cyanobacteria bacterium UBA11372 | reverse complement strand
CTGAACGATAACCTGAGAAAGTGAAGCAACTACAACTGCAACTAAGTCCAAATCCGACCCCGACGAAATGGTGGATCTGGCTCAGTTCTGGCAGCACGCTCTTTCTTCACTTGCTCGCACCAAAAACCGTAATCTTCCAGTCCAGTTGACAAACTAGAAACTTTAATGGTTTCTGCTGGTTTTTCAGCGAGAGGTGCTTTGGTTGCTTCTGTTTCGCTAGATTGTGGCGAAGTTTTGTCTGGTTTTTTAGCCATAATTTGTTCTACTCCTAATTCAACATGAACTTTTACATTGGCAAGCGGTAATTCAGAACGA
>DNGG01000667.1:26959-28827 GCA_003486675.1 Cyanobacteria bacterium UBA11372 | reverse complement strand
TACATATGTGTGGCATTTTCAAGGGAAATTGGTATCACGCCGATGGAAATTGTTCGATGCGGGCGGTAGCTTGCACTGTAGCCTTACCTGCTGCAATATCAATCTTTTGAATGTAAAACTTGGTGCCGCGATTGGCAAGATCGCCCAAACTTAAAATGTGCGCTACATGCGCGATCGCATCCCGCGCTTCCTTCCCCTCGACGCCCGATCTTTCCAGCACCACCCCATTCCCATCTGATTCAATTCTGGGTTTAGTGGTATAACTAGCTACCCGCTCTTTTCCAGTACTGAAATACAATGCGATCGCACCATCTCCCCTTAACTCGCACTCAATCTGTTGGGAAGGTGATAATTCAGCAATTAGCGAATTCGTCAACTGTTCTTGAGTCACCACCATTCGCAACCAACCTTCTGAAGGATGCAGCATTTCAATTTGCCGCCGGATGGCTTTTTGGATATTGACAGCAACAGCACCGATATGCAACTCGAATTGTGCAACTCGCAGGTGGCGTTGCACCAGAAAACCCGACATTTCAATTGCGATCGCATCGATTTCGCCACGTGCCAATTGCTTCAGCTTGGCTTTGATTCGGACTTGAATACGTTCAGCATCTAACAGCCTCGCCAATAATATCTCAATTATTTTATTGACTGTCTGTTCCCCAAAATTGCCTTTCTCTTGCGTCACCCTAATTTCCATTCCGGCGCTGATTTTCGCCTTCATATTAGGTAATTTGCATCATCCCTCAACCTCTCCCAAGTTGGATTTTCTTCATGCTGGTTAGTTGTTGCGATCGCTACAATTATCTGCCTCTTCTTTTCTCTTCCTAAAACACTATCGCGTCTTTGCGGTTCATTCTCTTTAAGGATTGCAATAATAACACCGGGAAGGATCTGCCATTTCTATCCCATCCGGAAATAACTTTTCTTCTGCAAACCCACATTTTTTGCATTGATAAACAACAGCCAGCGTCATTTCCGTAGGAAAACCACAAACCCCACAAGGCAATCCAATTTTCCTGTCAACTAAATCAAAACCAGGCCAAGAACAATCAGGACAAATTTGATTAACTTTCCCAATTAAATCTAGAGTAGCTTTTTCGATATTTTTCATTCTAGTTGGATTGTAATGAGCGCGCATATCTGTTTCAATATGCACCTTACCATCTTTCGACTGACTCAACGCCAAGGTTACAACCTCAATTAACTGTTCTTCGCTGACAATTCCTTTAATAATTTGAGGTTGATTTTCAGACGATTTATTAACCATCACAACCAATCCATGTTCTGGAAAGCCTACAAGTTTTGCAAACGCATAAGCTTCATCAACATTCTTGACAGTTTTACTATTAAAATTAGTTTCTAAACAAGCTGAATGACCGATAATTTCTATATCGTGCTTTTGATCGATAAAAATGACAATTTCGCGATTTAAAGCCAGTCCGGGAACGAAGGGATGGGGGCCAAAAGTGCCCTCACTGGCGAATGCGATCGCTTCCCCCGTCACTTCCATTGCCGCCATAGCTTTAAATCTCGCCGCTTCTAATTGACTTCCCGCGCGTTTTATGTCTCTAGTAAACGTCCCAAATCTATCAGTATCAAAATTTTCTGGTACTAAAACTTGAATACCTAATTCCCGCGACAAAATCGGCGCCATCACCCGTTCTTTTTGGTGCATCGTCGCCAGGATACCCACGCGGTTGCTGAATAATTCGGCAATGATTTTATGTGACATATTAATTGATTTGAGATTTGAGATTTTAGATTTGAGATTTGATTTGATATCGAATCCCTTTGTATCAGTACGGTTAATGGTGTTGTAGGGGCGGGTTTTACCAGCTACCTTTATAGCGGTTTGCACGCGCATG
>DNGG01000667.1:22142-26702 GCA_003486675.1 Cyanobacteria bacterium UBA11372 | reverse complement strand
ACACAAACTTGCGCCAAAAGGCTGTACCTCACAAAGAGTGCAATCTGCTGTAATACCAAATGCATTATGTTGATAAACCCGCCCCCCGCGCAATGCCGATGCCATTCTGGCTCAAATTAAAATGGAAAATTGCAGATTTAAAAATCATAAATCTGCAATCTCAAATTATTAAATCTGCAATCAGCAATCTAAAATCTCAAATTCCCTTAGTCGTCGCTGTGGGCGAAACGGTGGTAGAGGAAGTCTAAGGCGTGGTTGCGGAGTTTGTAGTAGGTTGGATCTTCCATGATCCGGGCGCGATCGCGCGGACGCGAGAAGGGAATCTCCATAATTTCCCCAATTTTAGCCGCAGGGCCGTTGGTCATCATCACCAACTTATCTGCCAAGAATAGCGCCTCGTCGATGTCGTGGGTAATCATCAACACGGTGCATTTTTGATCTGCCCAGATTTTGAGCAATTCTTCCTGCAATTCTTCTTTAGTAATCGCGTCTAACGCACCAAAAGGTTCGTCTAGAATCAACACTTGAGGGCGAATTGACAAAGCACGAGCAATACTTACCCGCTGTCTCATACCCCCAGACATTTGCGGCGGCTTTTTCTCAGCCGCATCTTCCAATCCCACCATTTTGAGATTTTTCCGCACAATGTCTCTTTTTTCGGCTTCCGACTTAGTCGGATGAACCGCATTAACCGCTAAATAAATATTTTCAAAAGCAGTACGCCAAGGCAACAGGGCATAGTTTTGGAATACTACCATCCGATCTGGTCCCGGTTGCGTAATCTGCTGACCTTTCAGTCGCACTTCACCTGAACTCGGGAAAGCGAAACCCGATACCATGTTCAACAGCGTGGATTTACCACAACCAGAGTGACCGATGACGCAGATAAACTCGCCTTCTTCTACCCTTAAGTTAACCCCATCGAGAACCGTGAAAGGGCCATTCTTAGTTGGATAAACTTTGCTGACATTTTCAATCGACAGGAATGCCTCGCGCCTGCTGGGAGCTGTGCCTGAACGACGGGTGGTGTAGCTGGTTTTGCTATCGGTATAGCTTAAAGGGCGGTTAACCATTGGTCTAGTTAATTTAGTGAGATGGACAGAGTGTTGGAAATTTCAGATTTCAGATTTCAGATTTCAGATTTTAGATTTTAGATTTTATTTTAAACCTTTCATCTGAAATTTGACATTTACACTGAGTGATTAGGGGCTAGAGGCTAGGGACTAAAGAAGCATATCCCTTAGTCCCCAGTTCCTAATTAAGCAGCAGTAGGTCGGAAATCGATCGCAATTTCTGCAATGCTGAAATCGCGTTTGATCTCTAGACTGTTGAGATAGGCAATGGGGTCTTCGACGTTAAAAGTAGAGCCGTCGAAGAGTTTTATTTTGCCTTGAGTATAACTTATATCAACTAGACCCAATTCTCGTGCTGCGATACTAAAGGCGCGGACGCGAGAAACCCGTTCTAGAATTTCCACCCAGTTCCTGGGGAATGGCGTGTGATCCCAACGTGCCAGCTGGGTCATGTGCCAAAGTTGCTCAGTACGGCTGGGACGGTTAACGCCTTCGCCAAAGAACAGGTGATGTCCGTATTCCCGCATGGGGATATCCAAGCTACAGGTATCACTATCAGGGGTACCCAAGTGGATGTAGGAAACATCCGTACTTAAATATTCCCGCTCGGCTAGAATCTTGCACACTTCTTGTTCGTGTGCCGGATCGGCACAATAGCGACAAGCTTCCAACAAGGCTTTGATTAAGGCAACGTGGGTGTTGGGATAAGCGTCTGCCCACTCTTCCCGCACGCCGAGGACTTTTCCTGGGTGTCCGGGCCAAATTTCCAAGTCGGTGGCGACGGTGAATCCAACTCCATCCATTGCGGCGCGGGTGTTCCAAGGTTCGCCGACGCAGAAACCGTCAATCGTTCCCCCTTGCAAGTCCACCACCATCTGAGCGGGGGGGATATTTTTCAATTGCACGTCGCGGTCGGGGTCGATGCCGCCAGTAGCGAGCCAGTAGCGCAGCAACAGGTTGTGCATCGAGGAGGGATGCACGACTCCCATTCTGTGCTGGCTAGCGGGAAACTCGAGCAGCATCCGCTTGAATTCTTTGAGCGAATATATCCCTTGGTCGTAGAAGCGCTTGCACAAGGTAATCCCGTTGCCGTTGCGCGACATGGTGAGGGAGGTTACCGTTGGCGTGGGACGGTTGTCGTTACCGCCCAAGGTTAGCCAAAGAGGCATTCCCGATGGCATTTGTGCCCCATCTAAATATCCACCCGAGATGCCGTCTACGATACCGCGCCAGCTGGTTTCCCGCACCAGGCTGACTTCATCTAAACCGTGTTTGGCAAAGAAGCCTTTTTCTTTGGCAATGGCGACGGGCGCGCAAGCCGTCAGGGGAACGAAACCAATCGACAGGTTGACTTTTTCTAACCCGTGACGCGCCACAACCGCTGTTTTTTGCGCCCGGATCTTTTTGATGCGTTTTTGTTGGTTGAGGAAGTAAATCATTTCGCTGCGCAAACTGTAGTAGCTGGGGTGTTCTACTACTTCCATCCGCTTGCGGGGACGGGGAATATCTACTTCCAGAATTTGACCAATTTTAGATCCTGGGCCGTTGGTCAGCATGACAATTCTGTCGGATAGCAGCACCGCTTCGTCCACGTCGTGAGTCACCATAACGCCGGTAACTTCGTTTTCTTCGCAGATTTGCATCAGCTGCTCTTGCAGATTACCCCGCGTCAGGGCGTCCAAAGCACCGAAGGGTTCGTCCAGTAGCAGGAGTTTGGGGCGAATCGCTAGGGCGCGCGCGATCGCTACCCGTTGTTTCTGTCCCCCTGATAACATCGTCGGGGATTTATCGGCGTGAGGTCGCAACCCCACCATATCAATATGCCGTTCTACAATATCCCGACGCTCGTCAACCGACAGCCCAGTCATCACCGAATCCACGGCGAGGGCGATGTTTTCCCGTACCGTGCGCCAAGGCAATAACGAATAGTTTTGGAATACTACCATCCGGTCTGGTCCCGGTCTGGTAATTCTTTGCCCTTCCAAGGTGACGACGCCTTCGCTGGGCAAATCCAAACCGGCAATCATGTTTAATAAGGTGGATTTTCCGCAACCGGAGTGACCGATTAAGGAGACAAATTCTCCCTTTCTAATCTGGAGGTCAATTCCCTTGAGCGCGATGTACTGACCTCCACCGGATAGGTCAAATACTTTATCGATTTGGTCTACAGCTACAAAAACAGACATGGCTTTTGGTAATTGGTAATTGGTGATTGGTAATTGGTGATTGGTAATTGGTAATTGGTGATGGTTTGTATTTTTTGGGTATTGGGTATTAGGCGTTCCATATTCGATTAACTATTACCCATTACCCATTACCCATTACCCATTACCTATTTCTATTGTTGGATAATCTTGGATTCCAGCCATACCATGAACTTGTCTAGTATCAAGCCAACTCCGCCGATATAAACCAGAGCCAGAATTACCTCTGTTACTGCGTTATTTTGGTAAGCGTTCCAGATGAAGAAGCCAATTCCAACAATACCCGACATTACGATTTCTGCCGCGATAATTGCCAACCAAGCTAACCCAATCGCAATTCTCAATCCGGTGAAAATGTAAGGCAGTGCAGCGGGAATCAGAATGTTGAAGAAGTATTCTTTTTTAGTCAGTTGAAGAACCTTGGCGACGTTGTTGTAGTCTTGGGGAATGTTCTTCACGCCTACTGCCGTATTGATTAAGATAGGCCAGATTGCCGTAATAAAAATTACGAACAGAGCGGCTGGTTCGTTTTGACGTAAAGCTGCCAGCGAGATCGGCACCCAAGCTAGAGGGGGTACGGTTCTCAGCAACTGGAAGATTGGGTCTAAAGCTTTGTTCATCGTTTTATTAGTCCCAATCAAAATCCCCAAGCCAATACCGACAATGGCAGCTAAAGTGTAGCTAATTGCCACCCGTTGTAAGCTGGCGAGAATCTGCCAAAACAACCCTTTATCTGTACCGCCTCTGTCCAAGAAAGGATAGAAAATATAGTCCCGCGTATCTTTATCGGCGAAAATTTGTACCGGGCCAGGTAAGGTTGCACCCGGAAGCCAAGCAAATAGCTGCCAGACAAATAGAAAAGCAGCGATCGCTATAACCGGGGGAATCAAATCGGGCAACTGTTTTTGCAGCTTCGATACAAAGTCATTCCGGTTGGCAGGGCGTCTTTGCAGTGTCGTCATTGAGAGCGTTCTCCTCTAAACAGGTTTATTGGTAATTGGTGATTGGTGATTGGTAATTGGTAATTGGTAATTGGTAATTTTCTTTGGCATTACCTATTACCCATTACCCATTACCTAAACTTGCACTTTTTTGATTTTCAAGCTCTTGAGGTAAGCCGTGGGGTCGGCTGGATCGAAAGTGATACCATCAAAAAACTTCTCTACACCACGAGAGTCGCTGGTAGGAATATCCGCAGCCGCAATTCCTGCTGCTTTCGCTGCTTCTACCCACAGATCTCCCCGGTTGACTTTATCGATGATTGCCTTAGCATTCGTCAAAGT
>DNGG01000667.1:21513-21894 GCA_003486675.1 Cyanobacteria bacterium UBA11372 | reverse complement strand
GAACCAAAGGTCGTGACTCTTGTAGGGATAAGACACGCTGCCTCGGTTGTCTTTCCAGTAGAAAGTCGCCATGTTTTTATCGTCAATCGTGCGACCATCGCCCATGTCGTATTTGCCTTGGAACGGATTTTGCAACACTTCTACTGGCACGCCGAAGTAATTCCGAGTGGCGAGAATTTGTGCCATTTCTGCGCGGTTATTAAAATCGTCGCACCACTGTTGGGCTTCCATTAAACCTTTGAGGATTGCTTTGGTAGCTTTGGGATGTTTATCTACCCAATCTGCACGAATAGCTAAATATTCTTCCGGGTGATCTGGCCAAATTTCTGCGGTCAAAGCTGCCATGTAGCCGATGCCGTCTTTGACGATACGATAAGGCCA
>DNGG01000667.1:16366-21282 GCA_003486675.1 Cyanobacteria bacterium UBA11372 | reverse complement strand
GGGTCGCCGGTACTGAAGGCATCCATCGTTCCCGTCTTCATGTTTGCCACAGTTTGGGCAGCCGGTACGGTGAGCAATTTCACATCCGCATCCGGGTCAATTCCACCGGCGGCGAACCAGTAGCGAATCCAGAAATCTTGGTTAGATCCAGGGAATGTATAGGCAGCTGTGAATTGGGCGTTGGTGGATTTAAGCTGATCGAAGAGAGATTTGGTGCCGTCGAGTTTCAGACCAATTTTCCCTTTGTGTTTGGATGCAACTGCTATCCCATTTCCTTGGGTATTCAACTGCGCCAAGACATACATGGGTATTTTGGCGTTTCCTTTGGTAATCTTGCCTTCAGAAATTAGGTAAGGCATCGGCATCTGCCACTGTCCGCCATCGATACCTCCTCCAGCCGCGCCAATTTCCACGTTGTCTCTAGCAGAACCCCAGTTTGCTTGCTTAGATACGTCTACTTCGGTCATGCCATATTTGGCAAAGAAGCCTTTTTCTTTAGCAATAATTAGAGGCGCTGATTCTACAATCGGGATGTAACCCAACTTGACTTTGGTGGTTTCTGGTGCATCTGCTGGATTAATATTGGCAGCAGGAACAACAGCGGGGCTGGTCGTTGTTGGCACCGTACCCGTACCTGCGTTATCTGTAGGAGGATTTCCCAAACAGCCTTTGAGCAATACAGAACCTACAGCCGATGCTCCAGCAGTGACAAGAAATTTACGCCGAGAAACTTGACTCATAACCTCTCCTTACCTCTTCTCTCTTTTGATTGGGGAACTCGATTTATAGAACCTCTTTTCTGGAAAGACGCTTAGGGCGTGAATTAGCTTTAGCGCTATCTGTAGGTAGTTAGCTTCCCAATTGCAACTACGAGTTGCTATCCGGGCGAACCAAGTTAATACAAAAACCTCATCTAAGGTCTGTATTTAGTGCTTGGTTAGTATGAGCCAGCCGCAAACCACGTTATAGGTTGGCGGCTATGATTTGGAAATTGCGATCGCTAATGCAATTGCATTAACCGCTTTTGGTTGGCGAAGTCCGTTACAGCCTTAGTGGCTGTATTCGTTAAATGTAAATTTAGCACCTAAAGGAGGGTAGTGGTTCAATCCTTGAACCAAATTATAAAATAAAAATTAAATGATTACGATAAGTATTTTTTACTATCGTCTACTTGTTTTATGATATGCATAGATTTTAATCTATGGTTAGCTTGAATGAACCATAGGCACTCACCAGAGGCAACAGCTGGCAAAGCCATATTTAGCTCAGATGCCTCTATATTTCGATTCAAACGAGAGTTTGACCCTATTGTCAGCGATGTTTTTACGCAGAATTAGCTTGACATTACTACTCGATCTCCAAGTACACTCGACCAGCTGACAATTAATGTGCGATCGCATCCACCAAAAGAGATAGGTTGATCTCAAGGGTTGGGACAAACGTGACTGGTTCCAGGGCTGATTGCCAAAGGATTTAGCGATTTAGCATTACTGCTAAACCTTTGCGATCGCGCAGGCACGTAGTTAGGCACGTAGTTGCGCTTCAGCGCTCCAGCGTGCGGTCGGCATATCGCCCGCCTTCTCACCCGATTCGCTCAGTATTATTACCGATTTACCAACCTTTTATAAATGAGCATTCTTACCTAATTTGCCTAAATAGTCATAATTTCTACTTGACTTTGGTAAAAGTTTAGCTTATAGAAAAAATCAGACCCTGGTAATGGCGTTAAGAGGCGATCGCCTGGGGAACGAGGGTAATCGGTAATGGTCACGATGCCACCAGCAATGAATCGAGTCAGAAACCCGGTTTCTGAGTCGATTTCTCAGAGTCAAACCCAGGATTTTTCCGCTCACCTTTGTTTCTTTGCCGCCTCACAAGGAAAAAAGATTAATTTTGCGTTGCTCTTTGAACCCAAATTGCCGATAATGTTCAAACCCACTTCGGAAGATTCCCCCAGAAACAGCGGCTGCTACATCTTGATTTTGGGCAAGATATATGCTGTTACTAAACATCAAGCTCGGATCGCGCTGCTCAAACATTCCATATTTGACGAAGTGTTCCCAAGCACTACTAAGCTCACCCCGATTAACCGCTTTGGCAACGTCAATATTCTGCCCTAGATAGTAGGTAGAATCAAAGATTTCTGCGATCGCATTGTACTCGGGGATCGGGTTGCGACCTTCGGCGAAGCCAAATTTCAGCAGATGTTCGATACCGCTGCTAAATCTGCCATCCCTTACCGCTTGGTCTACATCCTGATTCTGGGAGCGATATAGTATTTCTAAAGCATTATACTCAGGCGCAAATAACCTTCCCTCTTTGATTCCGAATAGACGGAAGTGTTCGTAACCGCTGCGGAATACTCCTTTGCTGACGGCATCTTTGACATCGGGATTGTGGTTTAGGTAGTCGGTAGCAAACAACCCATTCGGATTGCGACCTTCTGCGTAACCGTATTTAGTGAAGTGTTCAAAAGCACTGCTGAAAACTTTGTTGTCTACGGCTGCTTTTACGTCGCTATACTCTTCCAGGTAGTAGTCAGGGTCAAATAGTTTCGTATAGTCGAACTTAGGTAGGGGGTTAATAATTGGCAAACCAGGATTGTTGGATACTTGGATGGCGGCAATTTGCGAGTCTAAGTTGCTACCTGTATTTTCTGAGAGTACAGCATCGATTGATTTTGTGCCAGATGCCGCTAATTTGAAATCGAGAGAAATTTCACCGAGCGATATCTTTTGAATGCGGGCAATTTGTTGGGCTATTTTATCATTCTGAGTTGCAGCAGCTACTATATCGATGCGTTGATTTGCCTCAGCCATGATGTTAGCAGCTTTGGCGATAAATTGAGCATCGACGACGGGGTTAAGGGAGGGGTAAAGTTGTTTGGTGTTGGCGACAGCTTGGGTGAGGAGGGTAGTTATTTGGTCGGCATTGCTCATGTCGAGGGTAAGATTGGAGAGAATGCGATCGCCGATCGTTCCCACAATCGTTTTCGCCAGGATATAATTTGACGCGGTTGTTCCTTCTGGCAAACTTCCTGCTAGTAAATTCATCGTTTGGGTGATGAAGTTCTGCACTTTTGACATTTCCCGGAGAGTTTCCACACCGCCAACTTGGTTATTGGCGATCGCTGCAATCGGATCTAAGCTAGTAATATCCACGCCTTCCGGTATTTGCAGCGCATTTTGCACCTTAGTTTCCGCCTCATAACTACTCATTCCTTTATCGATTAAATCTGTCACCAAACTGGTTAACAAAGTAATTACAGCAGCATCAACTGGTGCAGTTAATGGGATGTCTTGAGGTAACCCAGTTGCAGTATCAGTACCGCCAACAGCTACCAGATTACCTTCTGCTGCGTCAATTTCTTCATTACCATTGGTATCGAAATCTGCCAGACTAATATCTAACTTAAAAGCACCATTGCGATCGCTAATTGTCCCAGGTTCATTACCATCCCTTATTCCATTCTTATTCCCATCGAAGAAAACCTGACCACCAGCGATATAACCGTCAATATACCAACCATTGACACCTCGAATCAAACGCCGACTATTGCCAAAAATTGGCGGCGGGTTGGTAACAGAACCATTTCTAGCATAATCCAATATTTCCCGACCCAATGGTAAATTTCGCCAATCTATTTGAATCAAATCTTTCATCTGCGGCAAATTTACAGTAGCGCCTTTAATTTGAAAGATAATATCGTTATAATCCCGATCTGAACCTCCATTCAGCGGCAAATCTTCCCAAGCAAAAGTATTACCTTCTCCCGTCACATCTACTATTTGTCCTGCTGACAGCACCGAAAAGAAAGGACGGCGACTACCATCTATATTAGGATTGTTGAAAACATCCATAACCGTACCGTGAGGGACAAGCATAATCGCCAATTCTGCACCGGGTAACATTGGGAAATTCTTGATTCCCAAATATCTACCAGAATTGTGGTTATCCCCCCACATATTACCGTTAAACCTAGCACCTTCCCAGGGGTCAGAAATCACCACGTTACCATTCCTGGAAAAAGCGATAGCGCGTCCAGCAGCTTCTCGAATAAAATCAGGAGAACCAGGGATTAAGTTTTCCATTCCCCGCAGATCAAAGATAGCCATTTCGCCTTGGAACCACCCACCATCATAGAGGAAATCGATGCTGACTCTTCCGGTATTACCGACTTTGAAAATACCAAAGTCGCTAGTAAGATTGGTCAGGAGGACATCGGGAGAATCCAAACCATTATAAGCAGAATCGTTACTGATAGCTGGTGCAGTAAAGATCCTGTAAGGAATGCTACCATCTACACGATTATCGTTGAGTCCGATTACCGTTACAGTTTGGGGGATATTCCAATTGGCAGGAGTGAAATTCACCGATGAGGTGGAAAGATTTCCCTCTCTGGGATTCGTACTAAAGAGATTAATTCTTACATCTGCCGTAGGTTGACTGTTGAGTTTGATGCTGAAGTTAGCAGTACCGCCTGTTTCGGTAGTAATTAATCCGGCGATGGGTGCGATGGTAATACCAGGGGAATCGTTATCGGAAATAGTCAGAGTGGCACGATTGGAATTACCGATATTGTAGTTGGAACTCTGGTTAAGAATCAGGGTAATACTTTCGTCAGCTTCGGCAATATTATCATCGATTGGGTTGAGAGCGATCGCCGCAGTGGTACTACCCGGAGTAAAAGTAACGCTACCCGTCAAAGGTGTATAGTCAGTAACGGGAGTAGCCGCATTTCCACCGCTAGCCACAGTATAATTTACAGTTAGTCCGCTAGCTGGTGCAGGCGTATTCAGCATCAGATTAAATTTACCAGGAGTGGAATTACCTTCTCTGGGTGCGGTATCGGCAAAGATTTGCACCACCGTCGGCGTTACCGTCGGGGTAACAGTTCCCAATATGGGAAAATCAAA
>DNGG01000667.1:15799-16139 GCA_003486675.1 Cyanobacteria bacterium UBA11372 | reverse complement strand
GATTTTCATCGCTATCGTTGGTGATAAATTGCAAACTTCCGCCCACATTACCGACGGCATTGGCATTCAGTTGGATTGGCAAACTTACATTGCCATTAGCGGCAATGCTGCTGGGTAAACTTCCCACCAAACTGAATCCACTGGGTAAGCTCAATCCGCTAAGATTAAGGACGGCATTGCCAATATTCCTGATATTGAAGGTTTTGGTAACCGCAGTGCCAACGGTGGTATTGCCGAAATTGATTGCCGTAGTTCCGTCTACTATATTAGTAGCACCATCGCTCACTTCAATTTCTGGTGCAGGCGCTGGCGTCACCGTTCCCAATATGGGAAAATCAAA
>DNGG01000667.1:6033-15580 GCA_003486675.1 Cyanobacteria bacterium UBA11372 | reverse complement strand
GATTTTCATCGCTATCGTTGGTGGTAAATTGCAAACTTCCGCCCACATTACCGACGGCATTGGCATGAAGTTGGATTGGCAAGTTTACATTGCCATTAGCTGCGATGCTGCTGGGTAAACTTCCCACCAAACTGAATCCACTGGGTAAGCTCAATCCGCTAAGATTAAGGACGGCATTACCAATATTCCTGATATTGAAGGTTTTGGTAACCGCAGTGCCAACGGTGGTATTGCCGAAATTGATTGCCGTCGTTGTACCATCAGCGATATCGCTTATCCCATCTAAAACTTGAATTTCCGGCGTTGGTACTGCCAAAACAGCAATCGTAGCAGTTTCGCTATTGCTGCTGAAAGGAGATGTACCGCCATTAGTTGATACATCTATATTATTAGTACCGCTAACAACTCCGTTGGTAGTATCCCAAGCGCGATAGGTGATAGTAGCGTTACCGTTGAAATTAGGATTGGGGACAAAACGGATTTTATCGTTTGGCGTTGCAGTTAAAACTGTCGCCGCCGAGTTGGATACTATACCGAAGTTAATCCAACTGCTACCGTTATTCGTGGAAAACTGCCAAGTACCGTTACTATTATCGACAGCGATAACGGCAATTCCCGCTACCCCAATATCTGCATCGCTGATAGTGTTGGCGATGATAGCGGAAACTAAGGTGCCAGTGTTATTCAAATTAGAAATATTTTGTGCGATTGCAGTTAAGGTAGGATTGCCAGAAATATCCAGTATCGGCGCATCGTTGGTAGCGGTGACATTGATAGTCTTGGTAGCGGTGTTGCTGGTTGCACCTTCGATGTCGGTGAGGATAAAACTAACTGTACGAGATGAAGTAGAGGGGTTATCCGAGATATTCTCGAATGTGATATTTTGCAGTAAAGCTTGGATTGCTGCTGCGCGATCGCTACTGTTAAACGTGATGACTAGGGGTGTGGTGCCATTGCCGCCAGTAAAAGAGGCAATAGTTGTGCCTTCGTAACTGATATTATTGCCCGAAACACCGATTTGATTCGTGCCAGTACCTTGGTGACGGATGGCGATGCGATCGCTGCTACTGCCGTTAGCGGTAAATTGAACAGTCAGAGTACCAAAATCGATGCTATCGTCGGTAACAGTAGCGGTGCTATCTAAGATTATGGGTAAGAAATTTTCCGTGTAGGATGCAGCGCTAGCAGCAAGATTGATAGCAGGAGAAGCGTTGACAAAGCTGAATTTGGCGACGAAAGCATCAAGATTTCCGCCATTGTGAGTGGTATCGAGAACACCAGCAGTAGTCGGAAAACCGGGTGAATTAGTACCTCCCGTGATGTAAGCATTACCGCTACTATCCAAAGCAATGCTTGCAGCAGTATCAAGGTTACTACTACCAATGAAAGTAGAGTAACTCAAACTCATACCCGTCGCGTTTAGCTTGCTGAGGAAAGCATCGCTACCGCCGTTGTGAGTGGTGTCGTAAGCACCAGGCGTCGTGACAAAATTAGCAGAGTTAGTATACCCCGTAATATAAGCATTGCCATTACTATCTGTGACGATGCTATAACCGTAGTCATCGCTGCTACCCCCTAAGAAGGTAGAGTATGATAGGGCATTACCCGCCGCGTTTATCTTGCTAACAAAAATATCGTTACCGCCGTTATGAGTGGTATCGTAAGCACCGGGGGTAGTGGCAAAATTAGCAGAATTAGTATTCCCGGTAATATAAGCATTGCCATTACTATCGGTAGCGATCGCATAACCAGAGTCATCGCTGCTACCCCCTAAGAAGGTAGAGTATGATAGGGCGCTACCCGCCGCGTTTATCTTAGTCACGAAAATATCGTTACCGCCGTTATAACTGGTGTCATAAGCACCCGCAGTTGTAGCAAAATTGCTGGAATTAGTATAACCAGTAAGGTAAGCGTTACCACTGCTATCAACCGCAATGCCACTGGCATAATCAGCACCGCTACCGCCTAACAATGTAGAGTAGACAAGCGCCGTACCAGTAGGGTTGATTTTAGTGAGGAAAACATCTGCATTGCCACCGTTATAACTTGTATCATAAGCGCCAGCAGTGGTGGGAAAATTGGATGAAGCAGTATTTCCTGTCACGTAAGCATTGCCACTGCTATCTACAGCAATTTCACTACCATAATCGCTAAAGTTACCCCCCAGGAAAGTCGAGTAGGAAAGAGTGCCGTTGGGATTAAGTTTGGTGACGAAAGCGTTCCTTATCCCGTTTAAACTTGTATCGTAAGCACCAGCAGTTGTGGGTAAGTCGCCCGATTGAGTAAATCCGGTAATGTAAGCATTACCAAGATTGTCTGTGGCAATGCCCTCGCCAGAGTCATAGTTGTTGCCGCCAAAATAGGTAGAATAAACCAGGGCGGTGCCTGTTGAGTTTAGCTTGCTGACGAAGATATCGTAATTGCCACCGTTGTAACTGCTATCGAATGCACCTGCTGTAGTGGGAAAGTCAGTCGAACTTGTAATTCCCGTAATATAAACGTTTCCACTGCTATCAACGGCAATACCCTTACCTTGATCGCCGCCGCTACCACCCAAAAAAGTAGAATAAGTTAATACTGGATCGATAATCAGCGGTTTACTAGCATCATACTCGCCCAATCCAAATCCCACCTGATTATCTTGTTTGAGAATATACCAACTGGGAATCTCTACCT
Organism: Cyanobacteria bacterium UBA11372; assembly: GCA_003486675.1. GTDB lineage: Bacteria > Cyanobacteriota > Cyanobacteriia > Cyanobacteriales > Aerosakkonemataceae > Microseira. Next base: position 12,904 of record DNGG01000667.1, on the reverse strand, counting down.
TTTCCCCATCAATCTCCTGATAAACAAAAGACTTTTTCCATTCCACCTGTTTCCCATTCACGTGCAGAATCAAATCCCCGGCATCATCAAGTTCTAGTTTCTCTGCACCATCAAATCTCAAATTAATCAAATTTGGATCTGCACCCGCCGCTACCAGAAAATCATATTGTAATTGGCGCTGATTCGTGCCGTAATAAACTAAGTCAATTCCCTCATAAACTCCGGAATATTTGACTTTGCCGTAATTGGCAATATCCGTATGCCAGTTTTCGGGATTGTTGCCTTTGAAGTAATTGGTTTTACTTTCCTGCATTGCCAATCCTGCTGCTGGCGCTAAAGGATTTGCCCCGACAATTTGCATTTTAATTACAGTGGAGATCCCCCCCTGATTAAGGGAGGTTTCTGAATTTTCTAGCCCCCCTTGTGAAGGGGGGTTGGGGGGATCGGTTTCCTGCAAAGACAAAACCGCCTCGGTTGGGGTTAAAAATAAACTATAACCGCTACCACGGGAAATAAAATCAATATTTTGGGCAAATTGTCCCTGATTCTGCTCAAAACTCAAGGGAATTTTGCCGTAAGCTTCTGCTACCCGCGCTTTAGTGTCTTTGTCTGCTTCTGTTAGATAAGTCTGTTGGGGTGCGCCTGTCAAAGAGTCAAAATTAGCAGACTCCGCAGAAACAGAGTTTGTTAGCAGAAACCGAGTCTCTGCTTCTTCCTCGAATCCATCACCTTTGTTTCTGCCGAAAAACCCGCTTTCGTGGCGATTTGACGATAAAAATGGCAATTCGTTGGGATCGGTGTCGAAAGTTAAATTAGAGGTGAAAAATGGTGATTGTTGGCTATTTGGCTGTAAATTGTCGAAAAAAACCATAAAAACTCCCTATAACCACGATTAGTGGCCTAATTCAAAAGATTGATTCAATTTAGCCGGTTATAGTAGATGTTACCCAGATGGCTTAATTGGCTAACAGTTAGAGAAATATTTTTTTCTTCGGTTATGTAATTGACATTTTATGGATTATGTGATATACGTTATTTTTTAACTCGTTTCCAGGCTCGCGCCTGGAAATGCAGTTCGGGAGGCTCCTGCCTCCCCAATTCAAAAGAGGCAGGAGATTTGCGTTACCAGGCAAAAGCCTGGTAACGAGGTAAACGAGGTAACGAGGTAAGGCAAAAGCCTGGTAACGAGGTATGCAAATAAGCCTCCAGATCTCTTGAGAGACTGGAGGCTAGATAGGCGTTACCAGACGGGAGCCAGGATAACGAGCTAGAGGATATTACCCAACATTAGCGGGTTCTTTAGCGGGTTCGATTGGTTGATTAGGTTCCACAGGTTCTTTAAATACCAACCGCAATAAAGGTGGTGCTAAGAAGGTGGTCATAATCACCATGATAATAATCGCCACTTGCAAGGGTTTATCAAGAGTACCGCTAGCCGATCCAATGCCAACAAATACCAATCCAACTTCACCCCGTGGAATCATGCCGATTCCAATCGCTGGACGGTTAATTCCCGGTTGACCAAAAACTGACCAACCTGTGACAACTTTGCCTAAAATCGCTACTACGAGCAAGAAGACGGCAATAACTAACCCTTCGCGGTTTTCCGGCACAACCGGATTGAGAACGCCCAGATCTGCTTTTGCACCGACGGTGACGAAGAAAATCGGCACCAAAATATCAGCAATTGGCTTCACTTGTTCATCTAGTTCGTTGCGCTCATCGGTTTCGTCTAAGACTAAACCAGCTGCAAACGAACCCAAGATGGCTTCTAAATGAATGGCACTGCCAATGAAAGCCATGAAGAAAGCAAAAATCATCGCTGGAACGATGAGGTTTCCGCGCGTTTTTAATAGCTTGGTAACGGCGCTAAAGGATTTGTTGAAGAACTTGCCAAGCAGAATCGAACCGATGAGAAAAACAGTCGCGCTGACAATCAGATAGATAACGTTCCAAACATCGATTTCACCAGTTTTAGCAAGGCTGGCAACGACTGCCAAAACGATAATTCCCAAGATATCGTCAATGACGGCAGCACCGACAATAATCTGACCTTCTCTTGATTTGAGTTGTCCAATTTCTGATAAAACTTTGGAGGTAATACCGATACTGGTAGCCGTCAAAGCTGCACCGGCAAAAATTGCGGGAATCGCTGCTACGTGAAACAGCAGCATCAGTCCGGCTGTACCGGCGGCAAAAGGAACTGCGACGCCAACACAAGCCACAATTGTGGCTTGATAGCCAACTTTTTGCAGTTCTCGCAAATCTGATTCCAAACCAATTTCAAACAAGAGGATAATTACGCCCAGTTCGGCAAGAACTGAGACAACCTCGCTTTGGGATTGAAAGATTGACGTAACTGCTTCGGTATCAAGGTCACCCAGAAATTTTAAAACGCTCATGATGACCGAGTCCGAAGCAGTGGCACCGCTTTCGGGAAATACAACCAAATGCAGAGCAGATATACCGACAACTACACCTGCCACTAATTCACCTAAAACAGGCGGAAAGTCCAGCATTCTGGATAGCTCGGCACCGACTTTACTGGCAACATAAATTGCCACTAAACTCAGCAGCACTCCGGTAAGAACAACGGGAGCGTATTCAGCTTCAGTTGCTGTTGCTAATAAGGGAGAAATTGAATTAATCAACTCGCTCATGAGGAATAATTCTCGCTATTGAAATTGGTGGAAACTCTTGCCATCGATATTTTGGGAAGTTGATGACTTAAATCGTTTTCCCATGAATGGGTAACACTTGGGGGCGGGTTGAGAGAAATTGTTTATTTTTCCCTGACGCGATCGCTAAACCCCGTCCCTACCTATCTTTTGCTCTCTAGCAAGCATCAAGGGTAATTGATATTACAAAGAAAAACCCGGTTTCTACTCACAATTGTAGGCTGGTTTACGAAACCTCTACTAAGAAACCGGGTTTCTGGCATTGAAAAAACCCTGATGTTTACCAGAAAATTTTCTAACTACGAACCCACTGTAACGTCACTGGGTTCGGTGGAGAATCCTTTGGAGCTGGTACCATTGGCTTGGACTGTGTTGTACTTAACCAAGTCAACGGCTTGGCGCAGTGCTTCGGTGCGATCGCCTAAAAAGCGATCTGCTCTGACAAAATCCATGATGCCAAATTTTTCTAACCGCCGTTTGACTTTGCCCGCCGCACCGACGATGAATACTTGACGATCTTGGTCAACGGCATCTTTGATTGCATTTTCAATTGCTAAAGAAGCCGTGACGCCCATCATCGGTACGTCGCTCAAGTCCACAATTAGCACATCTGCGTCTCGCATGGCGGCGTGTTCGCGAGCGATCGCTTTCGATACCCCGAAGATCATCGGCCCGCTTAAGTAGAACAGCAGCACCCGTCCATTCGCTTGTTCGATCAGCTGCTTCTCTTCATCATTTAATAAAATGTCATCATCTGCATCGCTGATGGTTTTAACTTCTTCAGAATGCAAGTCAGAAAGACGTTCAATTGTCAAGATATTGGCAATGAACACCCCAACGCCTACGGCAACAATCAGGTCAACAAATACGGTGAGCAACAGCACCCCGTACATGATGATGCTGCCTCTGGCAGATACTTTGTGCGATCGCTTGAGGAAGCTCCAGTCTAGAATATCAACCCCGACTTTCAGCGCAATCCCTGCTAAAACTGACATCGGAATGCTTTGAGTCAGACCGGCTGCACCTAAAACTACCACAAACAAGATAATCGCACGAGTCAGACCAGATACTGCTGTCGAAGCACCTGTTTGGATATTAACGACGGTTCCCATCGTTGCACCGGCACCGGGCAATCCACCGCACAAACCAGAAACTAAGTTACCAATCCCTTGACCGATTAATTCTTTATCCGATTTGTGTTCGGTGCGGGTTAAGCTATCGGCAATTACCGCAGTCAGCAAGGTGTCGATACATCCCAACATCCCCAGCATGATGCCATCGACGATCATGATCGTGAATTGGGCAGCGGTAAAGGTGGGCATTTGCAACGTGGGCAATCCGGTGGGGATGGCGCCAATGCGTCTGATATCGGCATCTCCGAAAACCATCAGAGAAAGCACCGTACCAAAAATTAATGCCACCAGTTGGGGAGGCGCAAACCGCTTTAGTTTCGCTGGCATGAAGAATAGAATTGCCAGAGTGACTAAACCCAAAGTCAATTCCGCCGGATTCACCTTGGATAGCAGTACAGGAATGTTTTGCACCATCCCCAATACGCCGCCTTTGGGATTTGGCTGTCCGACAAAGGGCGCAATCTGAAGTACGATCAGAATTACCCCAATCCCAGACATGAAGCCGGAAATCACGCTGTAGGGCATCAGGGTAATGTATTTACCCAGCTTAAATACCCCGAAAATAATTTGAAATATCCCCGCCAGCATCACCACGGTGAATGCCATTGCTAAGCCTTGATCCGGGTTAGCGGCTGTTAAAGATGCGATAATCGTGGTGATCACCACGGTCATCGGGCCGGTGGGTTCGGAAATTAAGGTCGGCGTCCCACCAAACAGTGCGGCAAAAAACCCGACGCAGGCAGCACCGTAAAGACCTGCTACTGGACCTGCACCAGAGGCGACCCCGAATGCTAGCGCCAGGGGCAAGGAGACAATCGCGGCGGTGACGCCACCAAACACGTCACCGCGTAGGTTTCGGAAATGGATTTTGTTTGTGAGTTGCATAATTAAGCAAAAATTTTTGACAAAAAAGAGGTGGGAGGGGCCGAACTCAACAGAAATTAGGTTTTAGCAGGCAATGCCCTAAAAACTTACGGAGGTAAATAATTTGGCTTGAAAAATTGATTCATTATGTCTCTCTCCAGGCAATGTATTTGGACTGGTTTCCTCAAACACTTAGCGCGCCAGGTAAGCGCGTGACGCACAAACCTGTAGGCAAGTTACAGGTTTATGGCGTTGATGCTGACCATAAGCTTGCCACCAACCTATAAATAGGTTGGTGAAGCTGATCTCCCCACTTTGTACGAACCGCAGTTCCGTTTTTAGCCAGTTAAATTTTTTACAGATCCGAGGTGATGTCAATTTATCACCTATAACAGAACAATGGTTAATCTAAAAGATAAAACTATTAAAGAAAAATTAAATAACATTTATAACTTTTTTTATATATATCATCTTTTATATCGTTATCATAGGTTTTTATCTATGAATAGGTGAGGCGATCGCTGTCATTTTGTACCACAAGATAAGCTATTAGTCAAGGTTTTGTTTTGGATTGGCATCAATGGAGATGATTCACGGGAGGGGATACCTGTTACGCACAAGCTAGGCGATCGCAGATTTTTTGATTGACATTGGTGCGCGATTTACTTTATAAGAGAAATCAATCATAAATATTGTCAAAAATAATAAGAATCCTAAAAACTAGGTGTGACAATCTATGGGTTCTACACAAGGAACTTACAGTTTACCATTGGGTAAATTTATGGATCGCCTGTGCGGAAAGCGATCGCGCAATATTAGACTTAGATCTCATCAAGATTAAAAAAAGATTAATCTACATTAAGCTGGATAATCTTAGTCAATCGGGGAGCAATCGCTGCATCCTCTTATAGAGGTTCGAGTATTGAGTAAAAGCCACGAGGTAATGTAGATGTCGCAGTTTTTCCTTCAGAGTGCATGGTTGATACCATGCTACGCCTTAATCGGGGCGGTATTGGCGATACCTTGGTCGCCCGGACTGATTCGGAAGACGGGGCCGCGCCCTGCCGGGTATATAAATGAGATCATGACGGCGATCGCATTGTTGCACGGCGTCCTCGCTTTACCAGCGACCTGGAATCAACCCCCGCAACAAGTCCTAATTCCGTGGTTGAATGTAGCGGGTTTGGATTTAACCATCCCTGTGGAGCTTTCTTCCTTGACTATTGGCGCCACTATCGTGGTGACGGGTTTAAACCTGCTTGCCCAAATGTACGGCGTGGGTTATATGGAAATGGACTGGGGATGGGCGCGTTTTTATTCGCTGCTGGCATTGTTTGAAGCGGGAATGTGCGGACTCGTGCTGTGCGACTCGTTATTCTTTGCCTACTTTATTCTGGAAATTCTCACCTTGGGAACCTACCTGCTGATTGGACTTTGGTTTTGTCAGCCATTGGTAGTCACGGGTGCGAGAGATGCCTTCTTAACCAAACGGGTGGGCGACTTACTGCTGCTGATGGGAGTATTGGCAATTTATCCCTTAGCAGGAACTTGGGACTTTTCCGAATTAGCAGCATGGGCGAAAACAGCCAATGTAGATCCTACAGTCGCTACTTTATTGGGTTTAGCATTACTCGCCGGACCGATGGGTAAATGCGCTCAGTTTCCCCTGCATTTGTGGCTGGATGAAGCAATGGAAGGGCCAATGCCGGGGTCGATTTTGCGGAATACTGTAGTAGTAGCAACGGGTGCTTGGGTGCTGGTGAAGCTGCAACCTGTAATTGCACTTTCGCCCGCGGCGATGTCGGCGGCGGTAATCATCGGGGGTGTAACGGCAATCGGCGCTTCGTTAATTGCGATCGCCCAAATCGATATCAAACGCACTTTATCTTATCCTGTCAGCGCCTATATGGGGTTGGTGTTCGTCGCCGTGGGGACGGGACAAGCCGAAGCCGCTTTGTTGTTGGTGTTGACTAATGCGATCGCCATGGCACTATTAGTTATGGCGGTTGGTGCCCTGGTTTGGATGAACGTCACCCAAAACGTCACCCAACTCGGCGGCTTGTGGTCGCGCCGACCGATTACCGGGATATGCTTCATTGTGGGGACGTTGGGGTTAATTGCATTTCCCCCCTTCGGTGGCTTTTGGGCATTGTTGAAAATCGCCGATGGGTTGTGGAGTACCCAACCTTGGTTAGT
>DNGG01000667.1:2072-5813 GCA_003486675.1 Cyanobacteria bacterium UBA11372 | reverse complement strand
AACGCATTAACCGCGTTTAATTTTACCCGCGTATTCGGGTTAATTTTTGGCGGAAAATTGCAAGAAATGAGCGTGCGATCGCCGGAATGTTTTTGGCCCATTACCCTACCGATGGTGGTGGAGTTAGGCTTCGTTTTCCACCTGCCTTTAATCCTGCAAAGTTTTAACTTGCTACCTTCCTGGGCAGAACTAAATAAAGATGTCGCCCTGATGTTAATTTGGTCGAGCATCTTTGGCCTCAGCATCGGTGCAGTTGTTTACCTGGGTAATGCGATCCAAAAACCAGTCCAACTGCCCTGGAAACCGCTACAAGATTTATTCGCTTACGACTTTTACACCCCCCAACTTTACCGCGTCACGATTGTATTTGTGGTGGCCTTGGTATCTCAAATCACCGCTTGGTTTGACCGTTACATTGTGGATGGCGTGGTGAACTTAGTCGGTGTCGTGACGGTTTTCAGCGGTCAAAGCTTGAAATATAACGTTTCCGGTCAGACCCAGTTTTACGCCCTGACAATCTTGCTAGGAGTCGCGCTGTTGGGATTGTTAGTAAGCTGGCCTTTGTTGTCGCGTCTTTCACTGCTAATTGGGTAATTGGTAATGGGTAATTGGTAATTGGTAATGGGTAATCAAAAAAAACGCAAACTACCGAATAGCTTGTTTGTAGTTGCGCCAAAGCGCTAAAGATAGACTAAGAACAAGTTGTCTTAACGTGATTATTCTGAATACCCACTACCAATCACCAATTACCAATTACCAATTACCAATCACCAATTACCAATTACCGTTTATGCTGAGTACATTAATCTGGCTACCCGTATTGGGAGCCGCTGTTATTGGGTTTTTGCCGGGAAATCAAACCGCGAATCAGTTGCGTAATATTGCTCTGGGAATCGCCACTGCGATCGTCCTAGCAACGTTCTGGCTGGTAAGTCAGTTTGACATCACCAGTTCCCAGATGCAATTTCAGGAATTTATTCCTTGGATTCCCCAGTTAGGCTTGAACTATAAGTTGGGAATTGATGGGATATCTTTTCCGCTGCTGGCTTTAAGCAGTCTGCTAATTTGGATTGCGATTATAGCCAGCAATAATATTCAGCGCCCCCGGCTTTACTACTCTTTAATTCTGCTAGTTTATTCTGGGGTCGCGGGTGGCTTCGTGGCGCAAAATCTGCTGCTGTTCGTTCTATTTTACGAAATCGAATTAATTCCTTTTTACCTGTTAATTGCGATTTGGGGCGGTGAGAAACGCGGCTATGCAGCAATGAAGTTTCTCATCTATACCGCACTATCTGGGATATTGATTCTGGCAGCATTTTTGGGTTTAACTTGGCTTTCTGGTTCCACCAGTTTTGATTACAACTCCTTATTAACCCAAGCATTACCCCTAACTAGCCAGCTAATTTTGCTCACCATGTTGTTGGTGGGATTTGGAATTAAGATTCCCCTGGTTCCCCTGCATACTTGGTTACCAGATGCTTATACCGAAGCTTCGCCGCCTGTAGCGATTATGTTGGGCGGTATTCTGGCTAAATTGGGAACTTATGGTTTAGTGCGGTTTGGTTTGGGTTTATTTCCCGAAACTTGGGCGTTAGTCGCTCCCGGACTATCTATTATTGGGGTTGTGAGCGTAGTTTATGGGGCATTGAGCGCGATCGCTCAAAAAGACATCAAACGCATGGTAGCCTATAGCTCCATCGGTCACATGGGCTATATTTTAGTTTCCGCCGCCGCTGGCACACCTCTAAGCGTTTTGGGTGCTGTCGCCCAAATGGTCAGCCACGGACTCATCCTCGCCATACTCTTTTATTTGGTGGGGATTGTGGAAACCAAAGTCGGCACTCGCGATTTAGATATCCTCAACGGTTTAATGAACCCTGTGCGGGGTTTACCCCTCACCAGTGCTTTGCTCGTCGCTGGCGGCATGGCAAGTGCAGGAATTCCTGGTTTAGTAGGATTTCCGGCTGAATTTATGGTGTTTCAAGGTACTTTCCCAGTCTTTCCAGTCCAAACCCTGATTTGCGTCATTGCCAGCGGTTTAACGGCAGTTTACTTCGTGATTCTGCTCAACCGCACCTGTTTTGGCAAATTGGACAACAATTTGGCTTACTATCCCAAAGTTTTGTTGATGGAAAAAATCCCAGCATTAGTCTTGGCAGCAATTATCTTGTTTTTGGGAATCCAACCAACTTGGTTAGTCCGTTGGAGCGAACCAACAACAACCGCAATTGTTGCCGTGATGCCACCCGTTAGCGCGCAGCAAGTCGCTCAGAAATAGGTAATTGGTAATAGGTAATAGGTAATAGGTAATGGCTAATAAATAAAAAACATTAACTACAAATTACCAATTACCAATTAGCAATTAGCAATTAGCAATTAGCAAAAAAACCATGACAGCAACTCTACCTCAACCGCAAACTAAAAGAATAATTCCTCCCTCAAAGCACGAATTCGCCGAAGTCATTCACCGTTTAGAAGCAGGCGGTTCGATGTTGCCGGATACGCCGGAAAATTTGATGCAAATTATCGGCATTTATAAAGCTTATGCCGTGCCGATGGATTTCTACTGGCGCGACTTGCTTTATATTGCCGAGCGCGTATTTTTAAGTCCATTTCCCTTCTTTAAATACTTCCTGCCCCAGGAATATTTAGACCTGCACAATCACTATGCTGGCGATGATGCCGATTTGCGAATTTGGCGGGGTCCAGCAACTGCCCACCCGGAACTTTTGGCATTTATGGAAAAGGGTGAAACCCTAAAAATGCCTAAGTTATTACATCATTTGTGGCACGATCGCATCAACATGGAATTTGCTGAGGCTTGCATGTACGCAATGCTTTGGCACCAAAAGATGGGCGGCAGATTTAACGATTATCTGGAAAGCGACGAATACAAAGCCAATGCAGACCGGGCAATTAAAGCATACTTTAAAAAGAATCCGGTGATGCTGGGATTGTATAAGTTATTTCCCGAAATGTTTTACGAACAGTGCCGGATGATGTCCTATTATTCCAATCTGGGACTGTTCTGGGAAATCATGGCGCCGGTGTTCTTTGAAATGTCCGATATTTACGATGAAGGCGGTTTCAAAGGTGTACCGGATGCGATGAACTTTCTGATTAACGGGATTTTTGCGATCGCAGGTCGTCCCATCTACCATCACGTATACGTCGGTGACGAATGCTTCGAGATTATTCCCAAATCAAAGGGCTTTATGTGGCTGTACGAAGCTGCATTACCTTATGTAGAAGCAGTCTTCTATCGTACCGCACCATTTAGGGGGACTAAGTCTTACAACGCTCAAGCAAAACAAGTTCCCGACGAGCAAAAAGATTTCCACTACGGCATTCTTTATGCGGACGTATTCCCGGTAGGAACTGCTGGTATCCCACCCACATTATTGATGCAAGATATGTTGCATTTCTTGCCTCCCTACTTGTTGGATTACTACAAGCAACACTGTCGCGGCGAAGAGGATATGTTAATCCAAATTGGGATTACTTTCCAACGCTCGATGTATAACGTGACTTCGGCAGTCATTCAAGCGTTGCGGTGTGCCTTGTTGTATCCGTTAGACGATCCAAATCCGAAGCATTTAATGGCAAATCGCAAGTTCTTTGAAGCGCAAATGGATCGGTTCATTCGTCCTGAATCTCGTCTGCGGCAGATTCAACGGCAGGATTATCGGTAATCACTGACGGGGCACGGCAAGTTTAAGGTTATCTGTTTTGATCAAAGAT
>DNGG01000667.1:0-1791 GCA_003486675.1 Cyanobacteria bacterium UBA11372 | reverse complement strand
TTTGATCAAAGATATCCGACGCCGTGCCCCTACGTTTTTCCCTGGATGCAGGGGCAGGGCAGGTTCAGGGTTATCTGTTTTTATCAGCGATATCCGACGCCTTGCCCCTACTGCGACAAATTCAATGACTCGATTATCCCTCATCTCTGACGGGGCACGGCAGGTTTAAGGTTATCTGTTTTTATCAGCGATATCCGACGCCGTGCCCCTACCCTTGTTTAAAACTGTTGTGGCAGCAGGAGGAATTTTAAACGGATAAAATAGGGAGACGCTATGCGATCGCATTTCATCCCCATTCGCTCCATGACGCGCGCAGATTTGATTCGCAACCAAATTTTTACAATTGAAAATATTCTTTCACCAGCAGAATGCGCTGAGTATATTGAACTTACAGAAAATATTGGTTACGCCCCAGCGCCTATTACTACCGTGCGAGGTTTTCAAATGCGTCCCGATATCCGCAATAACGAGCGCGTTATCTTGGATGATTTAGAAAGGGCGGCAAATCTTTGGCAGCGAGTATCTGCTTATATTCCAGAAAAAATTGGCAGATGGCGGGCGATTGGATTAAACGAACGCTTTCGATTTTATCGCTACGATCCGGGGCAAAAATTTGCCCTGCATCACGATGGCTCCTATCGCAGAGCCAACGGTGAAGAAAGTCTGTTAACGTTTATGATTTACCTCAATCAAGGCTTTGCCGGAGGAGAAACCCGATTTTATGTAGGGACACGGCATCCTTTGTATCTGAAAAAAACAGATAACCTAAACGTGCCGTGTCCCTACGATGATGATAATAGCGAGATTTCCGTAGTTCCAGTAACCGGAATGGCTTTGTGTTTCATCCACGATTTACCCCACGAGGGGGCATCAGTATTGCAGGGACGTAAGTATGTTTTACGCTCGGATGTAATGTACAGCGATCGCACGCCATCCAGCAATTAAAAAAAATCTAAATTGATACGGATTGTTGCCCCTGAGATCTGATACCTTTAATTAGGTCGGTCGCCTCTACCCATCCCTGAAACCGAGGCGCTTGGGAAACACAGGTCATGGCTCTTATCGTCCAAAAATACGGTGGCACGTCGGTTGGTTCGGTTGAACGCATTCAATCTGTAGCACAGCGCGTCTTGAAAGCTGTTCAGGCTGGTAACTCCTTGGTAGTTGTGGTTTCGGCAATGGGCAAAACTACCGATGGCTTGGTTAAACTCGCCAATGAAATATCCAGCAATCCCAGTCGTCGGGAAATGGATATGTTACTCTCCACCGGCGAGCAAGTTTCGATTGCCCTCCTCAGCATGGCGCTGCAAGAATTAGGTCAACCGGCAATCTCTCTCACTGGCGCCCAAGTCGGTATCGTCACCGAAGCAGAACATACCCGCGCCCGCATTTTACGCATCGAAACCGAACGCATGTCCCGCCACCTGAATGCGGGTAAAGTCGTCGTGGTGGCTGGTTTCCAAGGCATTAGCAGTACGGAAGATTTAGAAATTACCACCTTGGGTAGAGGCGGTTCTGATACTTCTGCGGTAGCTTTGGCAGCAGCGTTGGGCGCAGATTGCTGCGAAATCTATACCGACGTGCCTGGTATTTTAACCGCCGATCCGCGCCTGGTGCCAGACGCCCAATTAATGGATCAAATTACCTGCGATGAAATGCTGGAGTTAGCCAGTTTGGGCGCCAAAGTTTTGCATCCCCGCGCCGTAGAAATTGCTCGCAATTATGGCGTACCTTTAATTGTGCGTTCGAGTTGGACCGATGAACCAGGTACTTTAGTCGTCGCACCCGCAC
>DNGG01000661.1 GCA_003486675.1 Cyanobacteria bacterium UBA11372 | reverse complement strand
TTAGTAAATGGCGTTAATGCTGAACGCCTGCAAGAAACTTTGCGGATTATTTACGGATTGGGTATTTATCAAGATTTCCAACAGGCAAGGATTGTTTACGCCTATCCCGACGAGACGCTCGTTAACTTGGCTCGGAGTCGAAATGCACCCTTACTTGAAGCATTGCAAGGCGAGTTACGATTAGGACAGCGCTTTGCCTACTGGGTAGAAGTTGCCCAACCGCGAGAAGGTAGACCTATCATTGGTAGAATGACGATTCTGCTGAAGGAAGATTTAGAAAAAATCCAAACTGAACTCCGCAGCCGATAATAAATTAAGGTCGGAAAATGCGGTGTAGGTCTAAAATTGGCGGGGCAACTTCAGTTTGCATTAACAAATCGTGAATTTGTCCCCGATGGTGAGTTTGTTTGTTGAAAAAGTGTGCGACTAACAACGTAACCGGATCGTTATGAGTTCTACCTTGCATATCGCGGTACTTGATTTTACCGCTGAGGAATTCATCGGTTATAGAAGAGAAAAACTTTTCAATTCGATCGTCTTCTTCGATGCGCGCCCCCCAAAGCTGGTCGAAGTCACCGTGGAGGATTTCGTCGTTTTGGGGCGAGTCGATTTGTTGCCCCTCGAACCGCCCCATCCAGACGCGATCGCAAACGATAATATGGTTAAGCGTGCCGTGAATGCTCTTAAAAAAAGCCGGTCGAGTCTGCTTGCGCTCCTCATCTGAAAGCCTAGCGCAAACTCCGTAAAGCCTGCGGTTTGCCAACGTATTGTACCGAGCGAGCATTTGGAAGTAAGTTGTCAACATAGTAGAAGCGATCGAATTCACTTATTGGTTTAGCTTAACCTTGCTTTGTACCTGCGAAAATACTTTGGACAGCGATCGCTATCCTTTCTATATCTTGATCCAACAAAGGAGGCCATTGCACACCTGCAAAACGTCCTTCTACGTACAGTCTGTAGCTTTCATAACTCAGCAAATGCAATGCCAGCGTTAGTTCCCGGTCGAGATGGGGTTCTTGTTGCACCACATCAAATACAATTTTCAGAGCCACTAATATCGATGACATTTGACCGGGTACTGGCGGCTTGCCTTGCTTTAGCATCATGAGCAAGTCATTGGGATTGTGCTGGGTTTGCAGGGCAGTTCCTTGAGTTAATAAAAAGTTACGAGCCGTTTTGTAGTTCATGAAGGGGGAATTTTGGATTTTAGATTTTAGATTTTAGATTTTAGATTTTATTGGGCGTTTGAGGTCATCAAGTGGTTCGATCAATTTTACTATAAAGATGACATATATAAATTTAAAACATCCTCGCGCCATCCTTACTACGGAAACCATTGTATAAAATGCTAACACCAGTTCCGTAAGGCAAGGCGATCTGTGCCAATCGATATGAGTCGGCGGAGTGATAGAATCCACACTAAAAGCAGTCGGTTGAACGCACTGCATCGAACGAGATTAACTTGCTAAAGTAGATATCTACGGTTGAGGAGAGTTGCTTAAAATAAATTAAAACTGGGAATATTGGAGATTGTACGATCAAAATGTATTTTAATCTAATACACCGAAAGGAGTAGTTATCAAAGGGTAGAGGAGCCGATGAAAACATTGCTGACACTTTTTAACAAAGAACGCAACAATCTTGAGACAGAAATTGACAAAGCAGGAAGCCTGAAACAAGTAGTGGGGCTGGTGCATAACCAACTTGATAATGTAGAAAGGAATTACATTGGAGAACTGAGCGTTAGCCAGGTAAGATTAGTCAAATTATTCCTGGATACGCTGCGACAGTCGCTGACGGCAATTTCTGCGACAAACGAAACAGCAATATCATCGCCAGCGGATGCGATCGCTATCCCAATCAAACCCACATCCCCCAACAGGCTGATATTAAAAGGACTGCAAATACTCACCGCGGTTGGTATCGTCAGCACATCGTTTTCCCTGACAAGAGAAACCCCCGCCGCCTGGACGGATGTTTTGCTAATCGCAGTATTAGTAGGATTGGAAATTGTTTTAAAATTCGACAAAAGTAACCAGGAAAACACTACCGAAATCCAACCGATTCAACCAGCACTACCCCCCGTACAAGTAGACAGCAAATTCCTGTTAGACAACCTAGCCGACGCATTAAACACAATCGATCGCGCCGTCGCACTGGCAGAAATTAAAAAACCCATCAACGGCAGCGGGATTGAAGAGATGCCAGAAATGCTAGACTTTCTCCAAAAACTTTGGGGTGCATCATTTTTAGGCAACCCGCAAATGGCATTAGAAATCAGCAAACTCGTACCGCAAATATTAATGGAACAGGGAATTCGCGTCCAGAATTACCGACCAGGAGACGAACGTAGCCCGCGCGAATACTTCGACTTCGAGCCAAGTATCGACGGCTTAACCACAGATTACATTACCCTAACTCCGGCATTGTTGAAAAGCGATCGCTTACTCCGAAGAGGGCGCGTCATCGAACCAACATCAGCACAATAAACCCAAAATCTCTTTCTTCTCCTCCTCTGCACCCTCTGCATCTACAGCGGTTCATTAACTCAATTTCTTAACTTATAAACTATGGATACACAAGTAGTAGAAACAATTGGATTCGATTTAGGACACGGCGAAACCGCCGTAGCCAAAGCCAAAGTAGAAAGCATCGAACCCCCCCAGATGCTAGAAGTAAATAACAAAAAAATCCAAATCACCGCCATCGGCATCCATCCCGAACTCGGAATTTTAGTAGGCGATCAAGCACTAATCCAAGCAGGCGTCACCCAACTACAAATAGGTTTCAAACAAAAACCTAACAACTCGCCAAAATATCGCCAAACCATCCACAACTTTGTCGAAACCTACGACCGCATCTTAAAAGAAAGCAAACAAATCGAAGGCGGCGAAATCAGTCAATATTACGTCGGGTGCCCATCTGGATGGTCAACAGAAGAACGGCAAGAATACCAAACCCTGATCAAAGAAGCCGGGATTAAAAAATTAAGCATTATCCCAGAATCGCGGGCAGCTTTCATGCAAGCCAAGGAAGGCGGAAAGCTGGGATATAACGAACTTCTTTCCACGGTTTTGATCGTTGATATTGGCTCTTCCACCACAGATTTTACCTTGGTTAAAAGCTTGCACGAAATGCCGCTAGATTTCGGGCGTAACACTTTAGGCGCAAGCTCGATCGACAAAGCGATTTTTGCCCGGACATTAGCCAACCACGAACAGAAAGAGTTGCTAGAAAAAATATTCGAGCAACATTCCCATCACAAATTCCGCTGCGAAATTCAATGCCGTAGAGTTAAAGAAGATTACTTTTCTAACGAACAACTTTACAGCGATGGGGCTACGTTTGCGCGGGGATTTGAATTTATCACTCCACAAATTCACTTTATCCCCCAAGTCAACAAATCGATTATGGAGGAAATTATCAACCAGCCGCTACCGGAATTAGAAAATAAAAGCTGGTTGCAATCATTTCGAGAAGCCGTAAACGAAGCCAAAGAAAAACTAAAAGACCAAGGAATTGTGCCCCAAGTTGTGCTAATGACTGGAGGCGCATCGCGGATGAAATTTACCCGCGACGTTTGTGCGGAAATATTCCCAGAACCTGATACCCAAGTGCGTCCAGATCCGGAACCAGAAAGATGCATTGCCCTGGGTTTAGCCAGAGTTGGACGCTGGGAATTGCGCGCGGCGGCGTTTAAAGAAGAGGTGAGCAACCTGTGCGATTCGCCCAAGTTGAAACAGATTGTATCGAAACATATTCCAGGGTTAATTGACTTGCTGGTGCCGCCATTATCCGCCGGTTTGTTGCAAAATGCGGTGAAATCCGGGTTAAAAGAATGGAAAGACAACAAAATCAGAACATTGGCAGATTTGCAAAACACAATTGAACAGCGGGCGTTACAGTGGTTGAAAAGCGATCGCGCGCAGCAAATCATCAATAATCAATGCGTTAGTTGGTTTAATACCGAGATTCGACCCGACTTAGCCGCAGAAACCGACCCCATCTGTCAAAAGTTCCAAATCTCTAAAAGCAGCTTGCGATTTGAGGGGGGAATTGATGCCGGTGTTGTTAACCCGCAACTATCTTTTGCCGAAGATGTGCTGGGAGTTACAGTCGCATTTTTAGTCAGTTTAATTATTGCTGGAGGTACGATTGGCAGCTTGATTGCGTTGCTACTAACAGGGCATTTTGTGTTACCAATTGCTCTGGTTTATGGGGCAGCATTTATCGGCGAGGGAGTGCGGTTAAACAAAGAGAAAATTACCGACGCGCTCAAGACAAAGATAGATATTCCTGGGTGGATACGGTTTATGGCATTGAGCGATCGCGCCATCGACGACATGTGCCAACAAATGAATCCCGATCTGCAAAAGAGCCTGAAAGAAAGCATGACGCAGCAACGGGAAGCATTTGACGAATTGATTGGCAAAGTTGGACAACAACTTAAAAATGCTTTGGACGCTAAGGCGGAAGAGGCAATTATTTTGATTCAATAGGGAGATGGCAGATTGAAGATTTTGGATTGCAGATTTGTCTGAACAGTCTAAAATTTTAAGTCAACAGAGCGATATGCCTACGGCACGCTACGCGATCGCACGTTAGTTAAAAAATACAAGTGCGATCGCCTACAATAGAATCAACACCCCCCTCGCCCAACCCTATGCAAATAGTACTGCCACCTGAAATCGAAGCCCTTGTGCAGCGCCAACTCACCAGCGGCAAATACAATAACGCGATCGAAGTCATACTTGCAGGTATCAAATTGCTTGAACAACAGCAAGATATATACCAAGGAAGACTACAAGAACTCCAACAGGACGCACTTATTGGCTCTTAAGCGTCCCAACGTGGTGAAGTAGTAGATGGTGCAACTGCGATCGCACAAATCCGCGCTAACTTGCGTTCGCGCTACAGTTCAAAAGACACATGACTGCACAATTTCGCCTCACCGAACCCGCAATTCAAGACCGCCTCGCAAATTGCAGATTACATCGCGAGTTATATCATGTCCGGTTGCATCGGCATCGCGCAGG
>DNGG01000467.1:11714-13944 GCA_003486675.1 Cyanobacteria bacterium UBA11372 | reverse complement strand
AATGCCAAATTCAAGCTCAAACTCAAGCAAGTTAATGCTGAAACTTTAAGTAAGTATTGGGAGGTGCCAGAACTCAGGTTAATTTCGGTGATTAAGACTACTAAAACCTATCTGGATTACTTGCATAATCTACTAGAAGCGTTGAGAGATGAATATGTGCGAGGGAGTTATACTCAAATCAACCGTGCCGCTTTTGGACGGAGTAGTTGCCAAAATCCAAATCTTCAGAATCCACCGAATCCGAGCAATTTTCCTCCTGAACTAGAAGCCTATAATTTGCCACCTATTAGGTCAGTTTTTGTGGCACATCCTGGTACTAAATTGATTGTTTCTGACCTCTCCAAAGCTCATACGAGGATAGCCTGTGAAGCTTCTGGCGATGCAGAGTTAATCAAGCGATTAAACTCAGAAAGCCAAGAAATCTTCTGTACTATTGCAGCCGCTATAGCGGAAATCCAACAACTTGGCTCAGACTGGACAGAAGATAATATCCGCATCTGGATAATAGACAAATCTCATCCTAACCACAAGATTGCTGCTTTGCTACGATCAGTTAGTAAGAATGTGCATTATGGCTGCCTAAATCTCCAGGGTTTCAAAACACTTCAAAAGACAATTAGAACTGGGAGTAATATTAACCTAACAGATCGAGAAGCCAAAACTAGCCAAGAAGGATGGAAGCAAACCTACAAGGGTGTAGCCAAATTTCAACGCCAAATTATTAAAGAAGCTAACGATACCCTTCCTCCTGTTTTGGGGATATCAGAAATTTCCCAACGGACAAAGTTTGGACTAGGATATGTGCGTAGCCTCACAGGGCGTGGTGTGTTTCTTCCTAAGTATCCTCAACTCGTTGGAGAGGGTAAGTTACTTGGGGTTAAAGGTCCAGATGCGACGGCGGCTTTCTGGACAATGGCGGAAGCTGACATCATTAAGATGGCTTTGGGCAATATTATCTCCGTCTTTGACCAACACCCTTGTTGGCAAGCGCACATTGGGAATATGGCGCATGATGAAGTGGATGCGATCGCTTTATCTGATTATGCCCTAGATGTGGCTGCTGCGATCCAAAGTTCGATGCATTGTGCAATGAGGCAATTCATCCGCAGTATTCCTGTGGATGAGGGTGAGTCAAAATCAAGTTTAATTTGTCACTCTTGGGCAGATAAGTGAGTAAAAAAATACCTGACGAATGCCAGGTATTTTTTCTCGAAAATAGCAGATGAGTATTATCAATGGCAGAAAAATCCATTCAACAAAGATGAGTTAATACGTTCGCTTCAGTCTACAGGTAGCGTAAAGGTCAGAAATTGCAACGGAAATCAATTGCACGTTATTATTTGGCGCAGATAAATTCTGGTTATCGCTCTGAGTAATTTGACAGTTTTCTAATCAAAGAAACCCGCCAAAATTCAATATTTGTGCTGACCCGCACCCGGCGGTTTTTTATTGCTTGCACATCACACAAACATTTCAAATCACCACACTCGCACTCAATCTAATTATGACCAATCCTCGTCCTCTTGGCGAACGAGAACTCGCCTTAATTGACCTCTACGCCAATTGCTTTTCCGAACTTTCTCCCCAAGATTTTTATGCCAAATGGGCTGTCAGTTACGAACAAATTGGCTACATCTGTTGGCGCGACCCTACAACTGTCAGACGTTGGTTTGCTAAAGGTCGCAGCTATCGCGCTCCCAATACCTGCGACTTGCATCACTTAGCTTTAATGGACTTTCTGTTAGATCGCTACGAGGAAATTCCAACTTTCCTCCTCGACTTACTTTGCCCTGCAAGACAAGAGAACAGCCATCAAGAAAATCAAACCATATAACCCCTATTTGCGTCAAGGGTCAACGTCGCTGTCTTTTAGAAGCTCTTGTTCAGTAGGGTGTCAAATTACGAAACAATCAATCACCTGTTTCCTTATGAATTCCCAGAGTACCTATTCATCCGTTAGCCATCTCAATTATCGCAATTGGACTATTGTACTGGCTTTACCTAATGCTCAAAATCACATTATTGGTCGATTTCGTAATCGACAAGATGCTGAGGATTCTGCGAGATTTTTGCGGCGTTCCGTGCCTACATCAAAGTTTGAAGTTGTTTTCGATGCTCCCGCTTTTGAAACCTCTCAACCATTAAACGAATGAGACTATCTGATTGGTTTGTACCACCTATTTGGGTTACCTGCCCAGATGAAGGACTGAGAATTAGAATTGCTATCGAA
>DNGG01000467.1:0-11505 GCA_003486675.1 Cyanobacteria bacterium UBA11372 | reverse complement strand
CGATGGTGAGCAACTCCCAACTCTTATTCGCTTCCAAAAATTCGGCACTAGCCTTGCGAATGGGGACTACATTGAAGCAGTTGCTGCCGTCTCAACCTGACGGGGCGACAACTATTGCTAAAAAGTAGACTGGATCAGGATTTCAGCTCTGCGACCTCGCTGATAATAAGGCCGTTTATGAGGACTTAATGACATCAATTGAGCAGTTTGTTCATTGAACAATGTCAGAGATTCAGTCCAAGCATAGCCGTGTATACCAATATAAAAACTGCTATGACGGCGCTGTATTCTACGTTTTTCTTTGACGCGGCTAACATATTTAACTACTCCCTTATTTTTGATTTTTTCCCCAGACATAATCGAACTGGTGTAAGCCAAAGTCATCAAGATAATTAAAGCAATTAAGCGCTCGCCATTCACACCTGTTGACTCTATATTATAGCCACCACTCTTATAATCTCTAAACATTTCTTCAATACCAAACCGTTTTTGGTAGGCCGAAATAGCTGTCTTCAAATCAGAGAAATTGGTCAAAATAAACCAAGATTCATCCGCTGAGTATCCGCGATAGTTACGTTTCCATTTAGCCGCGATATTTGCTCCCTCGAAGCCTTTAGTTTTCGTTAATTTAACGCTTTCTAAGTAAATTGCTATGCCTGGATTTACACCTAAATCCTGTAATTGCCACCAGATATCCGGGGCAATTTCAATATATTCGTTTCGTTTTAAACGTAGGCAAAAGTACGTCTGGTCTTGACTTCTTAACCATTTGGCTAAGTCAACAGAACAAAATTCTCTATCCCCTAAAACTACTTTGGTATAATTACTTAATAAGGGCAAGATTTTAGAGAGTACCTCTACCTGCTTGTCCACATTTGTATTGCCTAATTTAGGGAGAACTTCAAAATAGATGGGTATAGCTCTTTTGTCATAAATCAAGCTGACAACTATCAAATTAACTCTCCCCCATTGCGTGCGATCAATTGCGATATATAATAGTGAGGTTGGTTCAAAATTATTCGTCAACCATAACCCAATAGAGGCCACCAAATTTTTTCGATTGTCAGGTTGGGTAAGTCAAGGAATCTTTGTCGCTTTTTCCGGCGACTTTCAAATAAGATTTTTTGGGGAAATTGGCTAGCCAATTCTTCTAATTTTACTCTTCGATGCTGTTGTAAAATAACAACTAATATAAATTAACAACTAATATAAATAAAATTAAAAACTCTGCTTTTTTTAGTTGGGTTTTGAGGTGTTGGGTGTAAAATGTAGGTAACAAATTCATTTTTTGCATTAAATAGGTCTAATTGAGAATAGCAGACCGATTTTTTTTTGACAACAATCGGATCATCAAATAGTCGATAGTTGAGCTAATATTGACTATCGACTATTTACTCCTTCGCTCCAGTTATGAGTTATGAGTCTTTGGGAGTTTTGAGTTTTAAGGAATGAGTTTTGAATTATGAGAAGCTCTCTTTAACTCAAAACTCAAAACTCTTTAATCCTTTAAAGCTCGGTAGAAGCATCTTTTACGACCTAGCTACTCGCATTCCTATTGAACAATTGATAAGAAATAATTTTTGACTATTTAGTCAGGTTCGTTTAAACTGAAATAGTAAAGTAACTATCAACTATTGAAATCTCAAAATTATGGCTAAGCCGATTTTCGCGATGCAGGACATGCCCAATGCTTTACATTGATATCTTCTTAACCTGCCACAATGCCATTCTCAACGGCATCTTAATAACTCGCCAGAGTAGAAGAGACAAAGAATACCACTTTCAAGATTGGTTTAGTGCCAGACTCACCAGCTTACAAGCCACCATTTCCTTTAACTTCGAGCAACCAGGCAGAAACACCTATCCTGACTTTAGAATTATCCAAAATCCTGAAGGTTATGAAATTAAAGGCTTAGAATATCCAGGTCGATATAAAGATTACGACAGCAATAGCCAAGTTCCAAGAGGTTTTCACAATGGCATCACAGTATTTTACGTTTTTGGCAGATATCCAAAAAATGCCGATTCCCAATATCCAGTCCACGATTTAGTTATCTGCCACGGTGATTTTCTAAATGCCGACCGCAATTATATACATAAAAACAAAAGCTTTAGAGGTTTTGGCAGCTACGGCGACATCTTAATTAGAGACAGAAAAATGTATGTTGCACCGACGCCATTTGGCTTATTGAATGGCGTGGAAGCCCAGGTAACGCTGATACTACCAGCCGATTATCCAGTTGATAATAGATTAGTTCCTGTTGGTCAATTTAGCAGAATTGAAGTTGAACAAGCGGTAGTTGGTTATTCATTTGATATGCAAACCAACACCATCGTGCCTCAATTTGTACCAAATGCCTCAGCTAATACTGTGCATAACTTCATCGCTTACCGCCCTGCAATTCTAGAGAGTATAAATGCTTTAGGCTCAACCGTTAATCTCAAATCTAATCTTGAGCAAGAACAAGTAATGCAACAAGCTGAAGAAGACGATTCACAGGACTAAGTAGCTGAAAAAATCAATGAAATCTTTACAGAATAAATTAACAAATCTAACTGATATTATTTCCGATTCTGTCCTCTTCAGAACAGAAAACAACCCAGATGAAAGAAAAGCTATAGAAGATGATAGCTTTCCCTTTGAGCAACTAAGTGCGATCGCCGAATTAGAAAGCTGGCGCAAGGAGATCAACCGACCCATCTATTATATCCATAAATGGTGGGCTAGACGACTTGGTTCGGTATTTCGCGCTATTATCCTTTCTGCATTCGCTCCTCAAGGTGCCGATATCCTCAGTTTATTTTATCAAGCCTGTAACTTAAAGGGAGCCAAAGTTTTCGACCCATTTATGGGCAGTGGCACGACTATTGGGGAAGCCATCAAACTTGGCGCAACAGCAATTGGGCGCGATATTAACCCTGTAGCCTATTTCCTGGTTAAAAATGCTCTAATTAAAAAAGACCGGCAGCAGATTGTAGAAACATTTGAAAACATCAAAAAAGCTGTATCTACTCGGATTCAATCCTATTACACAACCATTTTAGACAATGGAGAACCTGCTACGGTTCTTTACTATTTCTGGGTGAAATACGTGCCTTGTCCTGCGTGCAACCGCGAGGTTGATTTATTCTCATCGTATATCTTCTCAAAGCACGCCTACCCTAATAAGTTTCCCCAAGCTCAAGTTGTCTGTCCAAGATGTGGAAATATTAATGCAGTTCATTACGCTTCTCATAGCGTCACTTGTACTAGCTGTAACTTAGTTTTTAACCCACAAGTGGCTGCTGTTAAAGGTCAAAAAGCAACTTGCAATAATTGCAACCATACCTTTTCAATTGTTAAGGCAGTGCAGAAAGTTGGAAAGCCACCAGCACACCGAATGTACGCTAAGTTAGTACTACTGAAAGATGGTTCAAAGCAGTATTTACCGATTAACCAGTATGACCAAAACTTGTATGAAAAGGCTTTAGGGGAATTAAGCTTTTGCTCAAATGCTTACCCAGTGGTTGCCATACAACCGGGTTACAATACCGACCAGGTACTAAATTATTGTTATCGTTACTGGCATGAAATGTTTAACTCACGCCAGTTATTGTGTTTGAGTATATTAGCTGAACAAATCAAGAAAATTGATGACGAAATCATTCGAGACTTATTTGTATGCCTTTTTTCTGGAACTCTCGAATTTAATAATACGTTCGCTTCGTTCAAAGGCGAGGGAACAGGAGCCGTGCGTCATATGTTTTCTCATCATATTCTAAAACCAGAACGCACGCCATTAGAGGCAAATCTCTGGGGAACTCCCAAAAGTTCGGGTTCGTTTTCAACGCTGTTTGAAAGCCGAATTTTGAAAGCGATAGATTACTGCTCTCAACCGTTTGAAATTAAGCTTGTTCAGAGAAAAGGAAAAGTTGAGACTAAAAAAGTTTATGGTTTATCGCCTGCTCTTGATTTTGAAATAGCGGATTCTTTTGATAAACTGAGCGAACTCAAACCAATTTACCTTGACTGTGGGGATTCAGCGGTAACAGATATAGCGACAGAAAGTATTGATGCGGTTATAACTGACCCACCGTTTTTCGATAACGTTCGCTATTCGGAACTAGCAGATTTCTTTTACGTTTGGCAGCGTTATCTAGCCTCAGATCAGGTTGCTTGTAATAAAAGGCAACAGGCAATAGGCAACAGGCAACTTTATGTTTTGGATGGTGAAAAGTACCCCACCCAAAACATGCCACTTGTAGAAGTCGGGGTCTCTGACTCCCAGAAACGGGACTCCGAAACTGTTCCCTATTCCCTATTCCCTGTTCCCTTCTTCGATGAAACTACGCGCCATCCTAACGAAGTTCAATCGGAGGATGTCTCAATTTTTACTGAACGGTTGCAACGGGTGTTTTCTGAGTGTCACCGGGTTTTAAAGCCAGAGGGGTTGATGGTGTTTACCTATCACCATTCAAAAGCGGATGGATGGCAGGCGATTTTAACTGCTTTAGTCCAGGCGGGTTTTGCAATTGTTGCCACTCATCCTATCAAGTCGGAAATGTCTGTGGCGACTCCAAAAAGCCAAGCTAAAGAACCGATTGATATTGATGCGATCGCTGTTTGCCGGAAAAGAGATAAAGTCGAGCTAAAAGATCATCTTACCACTGCTTTGTCGTCAGCTGGAAGGAATACCGTTAATCAAGTTCAACGGTTTAATCTTTATCAGAGACGTTTAAGTAGGAATGATGTGCTGGTTGTTTATATGGCGCAACTTCTAAAACCGCTCTCAGTACATCCGCAGATGGAAATAGCTATAGGCTGGCTTGAGGCGAAACGCAGCGAAATTGAGCAGTATGTTGAGGATATATATAATCAACAAAGTTTTCAGTAGAATGCAAGATTAAGCAAGTTAAAAGTCAAAAGTCAAAAGTCAAAAGCTGGAAAAGCAGTAATAGCAAGACTCTTGGCGAGTAACTCGATGCAAATTAAATGTGGAACAGCTTATCGGGAGCATGTCAAGGAAAGCACGCGATCGCCCATAAACTAATAATTCCCAATTCCCCCAAATCTCTGTGACGCACCTACCACGGCAGCACCTCACCATTAGCGTGCCAAAAAGTACCTGTATTCTCCAGCGTCAACTCATCAATCCTCGCCAACAATCCCTTTACAGAATCTTCTGGCGTAATGCCACCCGATGTAAAATTAGTCATGCGGGTTTGAACCAAACCCGGATGCAAAATTGCCACTGCAATCCCGCGCGGTTTGAGGTCGTGAGCCAGGGATTTACCTGCCATTGACAACGCTACCTTTGACATTCGATAGCCATAGGAACTGCCAGAAGTATTGTCTCCAATTGAACCCATCCGACTTGTCATCAACACGATCTTGGAGCCTGTTTTGAGCAATGGTAATAGGGCGTGGGTCACTCGTAAAGACCCTAAAGCATTCACCTCAAACTGCTCTCGAATGCTCTCAAAATCCAAGTCTTCCAGCGTGACGCGCTTCAAGATTCCCGCATTGTTAATCAGAACATCAATCTGAGTATCACCCAAGCGATCGCCTAAAGCAGCCACCGAAGTATCAGAAGTAATATCAATTCCCTCCTCAACCCGCACCCCTAGCTGCTTCAATTCAAAAGAAGCACTGCGGCAGACGGCAATAACAATATCACCCCGTGCTTGCAATTGACGGCAGTATTCGTAACCAATCCCGCGATTAGCACCTGTAACCAGATAAGTTGCCATGCACGCTCTCACTGAAGAAGGGAACAGGGAGCAGGCAACAGGCAATAGTGCAAGGAGTCCCGTTTCTCTTAGTCAAAAGATCCCAACTTCTACAAGTGGCATGTGCAAGGGTGGGGTACTTTTCCCCATCCAAAACTTTCTGTTCCCTATTCCCTATTCCCTGTTCCCTGTTAACTATAAAATTATCACACAAAGCCTCATCCATTCATGTTTCCATCTGTGGCAATTTCCGATTAATTCTGTCTGGAGTATTGATTCAAACCCATAGCACCGGAGAAATTTGATAGTAATGTTGAAGTAACCTATAAAGTTCCGGATGCCGTCTGAGCAATTGCTGCGGTTTTTCAAAGAAAGTTTCAGTTACAACCGCAAAGAATTCTGCCGGATTCGTCGCTCCATAACTATCGATTACAGTCTTCTTACCTTGTTGAATATCGTGACCAAGGCGGAGATATTCTTGGGTCATTACCTCAGCCCAAATCGCATAGTCTGAACTTTGCTGCAAAATAGGAACTCCGTCCGCCTTCCCATCTTCTTGATCCAATTGATGAGCAAATTCATGCAGCACCACATTATGTCCATCTTGCCAGTTAAAAGTGTCCTGTTTCACCTGTTCCCAAGCAAGTATTATCTGGTCATTCATCCAGGATTCACCCAATCTTGCCACCAGTCTTTCTTCAATTACACGATCTTGAGTAGAAGTTGTTTCATGAACTAAATAAGTGCTGGGATAAACTAAAATTGAACGAAGTTTCTGAAAGTAGCTTGCTCGCTCGTTAAGCAGGAGCAGACAAGCAACAGCAGCAATGGTAACTTTCATTTCCTCGGTCACCTGCAATCCTCTACAGCCAATAAATTGTTTTTCTGCTAAAAATACTTGAATCGCTCCCTGAAGTCGTTTCCGTTCTTTGGGAGAAAGACGGGGGTAAATCGGCAGATTAATCTCAATGATGGCGTTCCATAGAGGTGGGAAAGGACGAGCTTTCAATCGGTTTCTTCGCCGTTGTACTAGGATAGGAATGACGAAAATACCCGTAATAATTAATCCAATAATCAGGCAGACAATAATTGCGGCAATCATTACATTGATTTTTAAGCCAGAAACTTTTTAAGTAGAACAACTATGTTAGAATGTTATATTGAACCTCTATAACAGTATTATAGTTGTTATAAAAAGGTTTGTGTAGCCCATGTACTAATGTCACAGATAAAGCTTGTCTATCCCAAAATCTCGGATAGTAAAAACAGTCCTCTCAAGCAATGTATAGCCTTTGAGAAATACGACGGCACTAATCTCCATTGGGTTTGGGAACCTGAACTTGGGTGGTATGCTTTTGGCACCCGTCGGGACAGGTTTGACTTGGATGATAGAGGGATGGCTGAATTTAATCTTGCCCATCCAGGTTTGTCGGAAGCCCCTGAGCTTTTCTTGAAAGGTTTTGCTAATTCGCTGGCAACTATTTTTCTCAATAATCCGCAGTACAGTTGCCCTGAGATTGCAGTATTTACTGAGTTTTTTAGCTTGAATTCGTTTGCGGGGATGCACCAGAAGGACGACCCTAAACAACTGATTCTATTTGACGTACAAACTGACAAGGGTATTATTAGTCCTTTTCAATTCATTCAAGATTTTAGTGGATTGAACATTGCACGAGTTGTTTATCGTGGCAAGCTAACCGGGAAGTTTATCGATGATGTGCGTGAAGGAAAATATGGTGTGGCGGAAGGAGTTGTATGTAAGGGAGGCAGCAGTAGCAAAGATCTGTGGATGGTGAAAATTAAAACTTACGCCTATATGCAACGACTGCAACAAGCTTTTGATCGAGATTGGGAAAAATACTGGGAGTAGGGTATTTCAAATATCACTCCAAATCTTTAGCTTTGAGCATCGCCATTAACTTGTACTTGCTCCCGTGAGTCAGAATTCTGCTCAAATTTTGGGTAAAAGCAGAGCGATCGCTCCTGATGTTTCCACTAGCGCGATCGCAGGACAGTCGTTCAGCGCACTGATGTTGATCGCTTCTACGGCAATCCGAACCAAGTGGTTAGCGCGTCGGCGAGCCCCACCTGGGTTAGATCTCCCACCCAGGCCACATATCCGTCGGGCCGAATCAACACGGCGGTGGGAGCCGCGACCGCCCCGAGTGCCGGAAGCTCCCATATACCAGAGTATTCGGCGTCGATTAACTGAACCCGATCTGCCCATGAAGTGATGTCAAAGCTGCCGGACTTACCGAGGTTGAGCAGCACCGGCCTCGCATCGTGAAGGAGTGTGAAGACGCGCAGCGGGCCGTTGGCGGTGACCAGGTCGAGATCGGGCATCCGGCGTCCCAGCAACGGGTGTCCCTCGCCGAGATCGTAGTGAATGTCCAGACCAGACATCTCTGCGACCAATCGCCTGCGGGGCTCGTCCATGCTGAGGAACTCGGAAACGTAGTCGCTCATGGCTTTGGTGCGGTCGTCTGGGCGGCGAAGTGCCATTTGCGCCATCGTGTTGTGCAGGACGCGAGCAGCGACCGGGTGGCGCTCGGCGTGGTAGGTATCCAGGAGGCTGGCTGGCGATATCCCCTTGACCACCTGGGCCAGCTTCCATCCCAGATTCACCGCATCCTGCACGCCGATGTTGAGGCCCTGTCCACCCACCGGGGGATGCACGTGTGCGGCGTCGCCAGCCAGCAGAACCCGTCTTTCGCGGTAGGCCGCAGCCTGACGAGTCATGTCGGTGAACCTGGAGATATAGGTGGGACTGTGGATGCCGTAGTCTGTCCCGTATACGGCGATCAGCGCTTCACTGACATCGCACAGGGTCGGTTCGCTGGCGGCTCCTACCTGCTGTTCGGTCAGCACGACGCGCGCCCGCCGCCCATCCTCCAACTTGCCGATCGCGTGAGTACCAACGGCGTCGTTGCGGAAGCCCCATTCCGGCTCCTCAAACCACTCGACCTCGGCAATCAACCAGCTCGTCGTCGGCTCCCACCCGGGGAACTCGATGCTGGCTGCTTTACGGATCTGACTGCGTCCTCCGTCGCAGCCGACGAGATATTCCGCCCTTAAGCTTTGACCGTCGGACAGCTCGACATTGACGCCGCCTTCGTCCTGCGCGAAACCCGTCACTTCACGTCCGCGATAGATCGGTACCGCCAGCTCGCCGACCCAGCCAGCCAGGATGCGCTCGATGTGATTCTGCCACAGTGCGAGGAGGTAGTTGTGGCGGGTGGGAAAGTCGCTGATGTCCAAAGGGATCTGGTGGAAGCTCACGACCGGATGTTTTTGTCCCTGCGAGAGAAACCGATCGGCGATGCCGCGCTGATCGAGTACTTCGATGGTGCGTGAGTGCAAACCGCCTGCGCGCAAGCCAGCGAGATCCTGGCTGGTACGCCGCTCGACAATGGCGACATCAACCCCCGCCAACGCCAGCTCGCCCGCCAACATCAGCCCTGTCGGACGTGGGGTGGCGATCGCCCCCCCACGTTCGGTCATGGTCACGCTCTGATAAATTTCTCTTAACTCTTCTTTAATTTAACAAGAGGCAGAAAAACGTAACTTTCCCTTCCCCGTTCGTCCATCATAAAATTCGTCAATCTCGATATCTATAGCCAAACCTGTCGGTTGATAAACGAGAATAAAGTCAGCAGTGTAACAAAAAGATATATCGGCTATAGAAAACTCACCTCAAAACAGAATAAACAATCCACATTGTGAGCGCTGACGCGCAAAAAACACTGCAAATTTTGTAATTCCAGATATCAATGCCAGATCTAGAACTTGAAACATTTGAGGTCAATTACTTGCAATCCTCACCTGGTTTCCTAATTCGTCCTATCGAACCACCGCCCCAAGGTTTGTCTAAAGATTCCCCCTTGGATGGTGATTGGTTAGCCAAAGAATTTACGGTTAATGGAGTGCCATTGCTCCTTCCAACTATTGCCGATCTCCCAATGGAATGCCCGTGGGGCAAAACTGGGGAAATATTATCGGCATTTCCCACATCAGTGAGGCTAATCATCGCCAGCATAGACGTAGAAAAATTCGCTCAAATCTCAGAGGAAATAGCTCAGATGACAGGCATCAATCCTCAGCCCAGTCACACTACATCTAAGGCTGCACTTAGCACTCACCTACAAATAAACCACCCCGAAAATCAGCCAAATTCTTGGTTTTGGGTGATTAAAACCATACCTATTTCATCATTTATTAGGGACTAAAAGATTACCATGCCAACATACATCTACTGGGGTGATGACGACTATCTAATTGAACGCAACGTCAATAAATTACGAAAGCAAGTTGTTCATCCACACTGGGAAACATTCAACTTTTCCAGCTACCCTCCTAGTGCAGATAGCTTCAACGCGGCAATGAATGAAATTCTAACGCCGCCAATGGGAACAGGCTCGCGCTTAGTGCTTCTACCTAATTTTAACCTGTTAGCAACTATGAATGATTCCATGCTTTCTCAACTAGAGCGCACTTTGGTAAATCTGCCTTCAACCAATCATTTATTGCTAACTTTACAAACCAAACCAGACAATCGGCTCAAATCTACAAAGCTGCTGATGAAATATTCCCAAGTCAAAGAGTTTCAACTTATCTCAGCTTGGGATACCCAAAAGTTAATTGATAGAGTCAGGGATGCTGCGTCTTTTCTGTCCATCCCCATATCCGCACCAGCAGCGAATCTTTTAGCCCTTGCAGTGGGAAACAACACCCGATTACTATTCAACGAATTGGAGAAGTTGAGTTTAGTTGCAATCGGGGAGAAAATTGAAGTTCACCACGTCCAAGATTTGGTTAGCATTACCACCACTTCTACGCTTCAACTTGCTAGTGCTATTTGTACATCAGATACAATTGCAACCACGCGGATCTTCACCACTCTTCTAGACCAAAACGAACCTGTTGTCAAGATTGTCGCTACCCTTACCACTTTATTTCGGACTTGGCTAACTGTCAAAGCAATGGTAGCAGAAGGTGAAACGGATAACCATGCGATCGCACAAAACGCAGGAGTAGGAAATCCCAACCGCGTCTACTACCTAAAACAAGAAGTCGCCGCGATTTCCATTAGCAGATTAAAGCAAATTATGTACCAATTGTTGGAGTTGGAAATTCTAGCTAAACAAGGTGGTAATGAGTCACTCTTCACCAGCCAAATTATTTCTCTTTGTACCCAATGAGCATTTTACAATTCTTTCTCGACCCTGGCGACCCTACAGACACTACTGGGATAGCAGAGAAAGCTACTTTTGAACCATACTTTGATGCGATCGCCGGTCAATCAACAGCTATTAAGCTACTGCAAAGAGCGATATCAACGAACAATCTACCAAACGCCTACCTGTTCGCCGGAATAGACGGTGTAGGCAAGCGAATGACTGCACGAGGCTTTATCAAAGCACTGTTCTGCCATTCGTTACCAACAGAAAAAGCAGACAATTGCTTGGCTCAAATCGAATTGGGGAACCATCCGGATGTTTTGTGGATAGAACCCACTTACATTCATAACGATAACATTATCGCCGTTTCTATGGCAATAAGGGAGCAACTAACATTTAAACAACCGCCTCAAATTCGGATCGAACAAGTCAGAGAAATTAATCGGTTCCTCGCTCATATTCCCATCGCTGCGCCTAGACAAGTAGTGGCGATCGAACAAGCAGAATTAATGGCGACAAAAGCTGTTTCTGCCTTACTCAAAACCTTAGAAGAACCAGGGCAAGCAACTTTCATCTTAATCGCCTCAAATGCAGAATTACTCCTGCCTACGATTCGCTC
>DNGG01000591.1:3309-14090 GCA_003486675.1 Cyanobacteria bacterium UBA11372 | reverse complement strand
ATTTTCGCGTTGGGTGTTGTTGTTTTTGGTTACAGACAGATTTGAATTAAACAGCTCTTTTTACCTCTTTACTTTTTGCGAACTTGGCTGTTTTGTCTGCCAGAAGCTTTATCAGCTTCAATTGTTAATGTATCACCAGCCCATCTTAGACATCAAGCCTTTGAAACTAAACTTTACGTTTCTGCTTTTCGGCAGTTTCATTTCATAAAGTTTAGCGGGTCTTGTAGGCAAGACCCGCTATCAACTTCTATTTGACAATACAACAACATCCACCTCTGTATTGAGTGATTTCCTCATCTTGGTTAAGCCTATCTAGAGTTGCAACTAACAAAAACTTTTACACAAAGTTGATTACTTTTAGTTGCCTCACTCCCTATGCACCAGTTTAGGAAATATCAACCATTCTGGGAGTTATTGTTTTCGCAAGAGACAGATTCAAATGAAACAGCGCTTTTTTCCTCTTTACTAAACTACACTTGGCTTTGGCTGTTTTATCTGCCAGAGAAGCTTTTCTTTGCTTCTGGATTTAATGTATCACCGCTTTTTTTGGGGAGCAAGCCTGTGAAACTAAACTTTACTATTTTTGGCTGTTATGATGCGCCCAAGAGTGGATTAAATTTATAGAAACCCTTACTGAATGAGCTAGATATTGTTAAGTTTGCTCTTGCCGCGACTATTGAAGTTATATGAGTAAATACTCAAATTATGTTAAAAAAAGTTGCGATTGGGGATAGATATGACAAGGTATGGTAGAAAGCGAAGAGAGCGATCGCTATGCTGATGCGATCGCTAAGGTGCGCTAAAGAATTGTAACGCAATGTTGCGATACTGCCCATATTGTTCGATCAGCGACGCTGGCTTTGCAGGGACACGGCATGGGAAAAACTTGGCGCTGAGGGAGACTTCCTAATGCTGGCATTGTAGGGACACGGCATGGGAAAAACTTGGCGCTGAGGGAGACTTCCTAATGCCGTGTCCCTACCCCGACGATTCGCAAAATCGATAATCCCAAGATCGCCAAAAATAAGACTAACCCGATAGTGCAGGCATAGCTAATTTCTAAATTTTGGAAAGCCTGCTCGTAGAGGTAGTATACAACTGTCTTAGAACTATTGCGCGGCCCACCTTGAGTCATGATATAAACTTCTTCAAAAACCTTGGTGGCGGATATAGCAGAAATCACCGCTACTAAAAACATATATGGTTTCATCAACGGCACTGTAATATCCCAATGTTTGCGAATACCATCTGAACCATCCATCGCCGCAGCTTCATAGAGTTCATCGGGGATGGATTGCAACCCGGCTAAATAAACAACCATGTAATAACCCAATCCTTTCCATATAGTTACCGCCATGACGCTATAAATTGCCCAACTTGGACTTGTCAGCCAAGGAATCCCAGTTTTAAAGCCTAGTTGTGCTAGCAATTGATTGAACAAACCGTTTTCAGCATAAAGCCATTTCCAGGCAATTCCAGCTACAACCATTGAAATGATGACGGGTGTATAAAAAGCCGCCCGAAACCAGTTTATTCCACGGAGTTTACGATTAACTAAAATTGCGATTAAGAGGGGTGCAATAACCAAAATCGGTACAACGCCGACGAGATATAACAGGGTATTTCCTAAAGTTTTCCAAAAAACGCGATCGTTCGACAAACGCTGAAAATTAGCCAAACCTACCCATTCGGCAGATTGAGACAGATCGTAGCGAGTAAAACTGAGGTAAAAAGCTTGCAAAGCAGGCCAAAATACAGTTAAACCTAAAACCAGTAAAGCAGGAAGTAAAAATAGGTAAGGCGTCAATTGCCGTTGCAGGGGAAGCCAATCTTTGGGTAACAAATTTTGCATAGTTTAAAGGCAAGCCGATGATAGCGGTTTGCAGCCGGTGATGGTACACCGCAAGTTTGTGTAGCGGCAGCATTAATGCTGCCGCTACACAAACGATGCAAGCCGATTAACTACCTAAATATCCTACATCTTTTAGCACCTGTTCATAAACAGGCAACTGCTCTGTTAGTTGTCCGATTTCGATTAAAGCTTCTATCTCTAGTTTTGGCTCTAAAGAACCGGAGGGAAATTGTTGCAATCTAGTATCAATCGAAGAGAACAGTTTTTGTAATTCAACTAAAGCGGCTTTAGCTTTTGAACTTACAGGCGGGGAGGTTATATCCAAATAAACTAAGGTTAAAACTTTTCGTATATCAGGCCATTTTATTCAACTACATAATATCTTCCTAGACCTTTTTCCATGTCTCTGAACCAGGCAAAAAATGATTCACAACCGCTCGGTAGCGAGCCTTCTATTTTCTCCCAATAAATTACCTGACCAATTGAACCATTTGCGTCTGGCGCTAGGTCGATACAATGCAAGTTGCCACAACTATCTTCAGCGACGGGAATCCAATGGGAATCCCACCAGGTATTCTTTATAATTCCTTGGCTCCTTCGATCAATTTGTCGGTTTGAAAAAAAGCCCTCCTCCTTAATTTGGTTCATCCTCAACCAGGTTTGATAAATTTGCTCTGTACCTATGTATTCATAGCTGTCAAACCACATTGCACCATTGTGAACCATCAGAAAGGCAGCGAAATCTTCAGGTAGAGTTAAGCCAATTCTTTCTTCTAGTGTTTTGATTTGCTCTTCTGAAGCTCCTTGCTTGAGGTCTTCACAAACAAGTGGTGCATTTTCCCGACACCACCTTTCAAAACGTTCCCATATCTTCTTGGTAGCTTTTGTTAATAAGCGAACTGGCTCTCGCAGAGGATTACTCATGTTTCCTTTTGGTATTGCTTGTTTACAAATTTCTGTTCTAAAAGTTTCCTCAAGATTTTCCAGTTGATCTGCTTCGCTATCGTAAATTGGTACAACTTCCAATACTCTTACGTCTGGTTCAATTCCTGGTAGCCACTCTGGAACTTTATAACCCCAATCCATGACAAATAAACTATTCATCCTCTCAAACAAGGGGATAGAGATATCCTGCAATACTTGGTTGGGAATAAAATACGAACCCAAACCAAGACAGCGCCACACTAAATTCGCTAAACCTTTACCTAATCTTTCGTAGTCTTGTTGGGATTGACCAATGGCGACATAGAGCATTAACTCAGCGCGATCGCTGGTCATAATAGGGCTATAACTTGCCAAGCCAATGGTCGCGATCGCTGTGGTATATTCTTCAACTTCTTCTGCGAAGTAATACAAAATCTCCAATCTGTCAGGAATTGCTTGCTGATCAGGGGCGGGAACTGCTAACACATAGTGAGGTTCTCCGTACCATTCTTCAAATACTGCACGCAACTGTTGTAAATTCATCGTGTTAAACTCTGATTCGGTTAAGCCAGCTTGACGCAGTTACGAAATTATTTCGTATCGATCAGACCCTCTTCATCAACTATGTAATATCTTCCCAGATCTTCTTGAAGGTATTTAAACCAGGCGAAAAAGGATTGGCAATTGGTGGGGAGTGGACCCTCATGCTTCTCCCAGTAAATGACTTGTCCCACCGTCCTATTAACATCTGGGTCTAGGTCAATACAAATCATATTGCCACCACTATCTTCGGCGAAGGGAATCCAATGTGAATCCCACCAGGTATTCTTAATTATTCCTTTACTCACATCCTCCACTTGAAGGTTGTCAAAAGCCCCCCCTTCAACAATCTGGTTCATTATTGACCAATTTTGCTCAATTCGCTCTGTACCCAGATACCTATAACTACCAAACCACATCTCTCCGTTGTGTACCATTAGATAGGCAGCGAACTCCTCTGGTAAACTCATGCCTATCCTTTCTTCTAAAGAAATGATTTCCTCCGTTGATGCTCCTTGTTTGAAATCTTCACAGGCGCGTGGTGCGTTTTCTCGACACCATTTTTCAACAAAATACCATATTCTTTTGGTTGCTTCTGTTAACAGACGAACTGGCTCTCGCAGAGGATTACTCAAATTTCCTATTGTTTGTTCCACTACTTCTGTTCTAAAAATTAGCTCTATATTATCCAGTTGTTCTGCTTCATTTTCATAAATTGTTACTATTCTTAATCTTCTCACACCCGGTTCAATATTTGGTAGCCACTCTGGAAATTCATAGCCCCACCAATCCATAACAAATACACAATTCATCCTCTCAAATAAGGGAATAGAGATATTTCGTATTACCTCGTTGGGGCCGAAGTAAAAACCCAAGGAAAGGCAACTCCACACTAAATTCGCCAAACCTTTGCCTAGATTGTCATAGTCTGAGTGGGATTGACTAGCAGGAATATGCAGAACTAACTCAGCAGGTTCGCGACTAGCTCTCATATTACTCATAGCCAAGCCAGCAGTTGCTATCCATGTTGGATCTTTTTCCCCGTCTTCAGAGAAGTAGTACAAAATGTCCAATTTATTGGGAATAGTTTGCTCATCTGGGGCTGCCACTGCTAACACATAGTTAGGTTCGCCCAACCATTCTTGATAAGCTGCACGCAATTGTTGTAAGTCCATAAGGTTAAATTTCCGTTCTGCTATCTTTCAGCATAGTTGGAATCTTTTGGCTCGCCAATTATAACTGTTTTTTCCTTCTTCTTTAGCGATTTTTCCGAAACTTTCGGCTTCAATCTCTACTTTTTCATTCCACGTAGTCGTTCCACCTAATTCGTGAATTAGGTCGGAAATTAGGCAAGCAAGCGTGGCATTATCCTCAAAAAATTCTTGAGTAAAAGTTCCCACCATCACAATTAGCTGTAACGGTAACTCAGCTTTATGACGAATTGACAAATCTTCTGGAATCTTTTCATAAAGGTATTCTTGTTCTTGATATTCCTTGCGTAGCATTTTCAGTAGTTTCTCGCGAATCTGCGGAGCTTGCGCTCGAATAATTTCTATATAAGTTTCGTTTTCTCTTAAAAATCTCACCATAGTCAATATTTTTTTTGCTGTTGCTAAAGACTCTGAATCATAAAAATCAGCTAATAAAACGCATTTACTGGGAAATAGTGTCGTTTCATCGTCCAAAAAAGTACGAGCTCTTGCTAAAGTATAAACTAAATTTGTTGATTTCATCTCAAACTTAATTTTTTCTGTTAAATGAACTTTAATTTCCCACGTGTGTGCCCATATATCTCTCCAATCGTCACTTAGCGGCTCATCTAATAAATAGTCAGTTAGAAAATGGTCTATAGTCCTACGCTCAAAGTCAAACTGCTCAACTCCCAAATCCCTAAGCATCTCTGCAATCATTTTTTTTGTGCCTTGATTGATATACAGCCATTGTGTGGCTGTTGCAAAGAACGATAGTTCTTTCGCTTTTTCATCAAATGAAGCCTTCCATAGTATAAACGTAGACATGCGATCTTTTTTCTTCTTTCTTTTAGGTTAGGTTTCTAGTAGTCCCTCTAGCTCCCAAAAGGAAACAGTACCGTATTCATCCCCTGATATTAACTGTTTTCCGTCTGGGGTGAAAGTTAAACCGTAAACTCTTCCTTCGTGCGCTTTTAGGCTGGCTATTTGTTCTGCATCACTGAGTCGGATAATTCTAACAATACCTGTCCAATTTGCCAGACCAAGATACTTGCTACTAGGATGAAAACTCAACGATAGAAAACCATCAAACTCGAATTTATCACCACCAATGGAAAACCCTTCTACTAGATGCCTGTGTCCGGTTTCAAGATACCATAAGCAAAGTTTACCACCTGAGTCATCGATAGCCGCTAGATAGCGCAGGTCAGGACTATATCTGACCCAACTAGCTTGTCGCGGAGCTTCATCTAGTGTTTGTATAATGACGTTTTGTTCGATATCGTAAATGTGTACTTGGTCAATATTCTTTCCTACAACTGCTATTTTTTTACCGTCGGGGGTCAGATCTGCTACGGCAGCTTTTCGGCGCTCCCCTCCAAGAACTATGTAATCCAAGAGAGATAAGCTTCGTTCCCAAGTCTCTGTATTCCAAACCTCTGTTATTAATCCAGCCGTAACCAATCGGGGAGCTTGCTTAGCACAAGCAAGCCAAGTGACATTAGCTGCTTTAAATTGATCGGGTTTGAGATGATTTTGATTCTCCAAATTGTAAACTAATACCTCTGGGTATTCGTGATTTTTGACGTAATACAAAAATTTGCTGTCGCCGCTAAAACAGACGGCATCAATGCTTTTTTCGCTCATGTGTTCGATTTCTGCTATTAGTTGCCTTTGTGGCAGGCTCCACAGAGTCAAGATAGGATTAGTGGAGTAGAAATCAGCTTGCTGTCCAATTGCTAACATTCGACCATCAGGACTGATATCGAGAGCGTAAATTGAACCTGAGTAGGGTAGAGTTATGCTTGGTTTATTATTTTCCATTTTCTTATGCAAGAGGTTTACCTGCCGCGTCAAGGAAGGGCTGATCGTCAATAAACCACGCTCAATAACCAGTATTTGCCACCTCTTTGAATCGACGTATTTAGATTGGCGTGTTGCTTTTCAAGTTTTCTAATTCAATATCGGTTTTTTCATCCCACGTGGTTGTTCCACCCAACTCATGAATCAAGTCTGAAAGCCATTCAGCCAGATTATTCTGTTTGGCATAAAACGGCTCGTCAAAAACCCCCACTGATATTACCAGTTGTTGTGGAAGCCCAGTTCTTTGACGAATAGATAATTCACAAAGAGTCTTTACATTAAGTCTTCTTTGTTCTCGGTATTCCTTTAAGAATTGAGTGACAATCCTCTCAGAAACATATGGTACTTGAGCGCGTAACTCATCAAATAATGAGACGTTCTCGCCAAACTGCTCTATCAATGTCAAGATTTGTTTAGCTATTGCTATTGATTCTGGACTATAAAAGTCAGCAACCACAACGCATTTAACCGGCAATTGCAACGGTTCTCCGTTCCAACTTTCGTCACTAGCAAAGGTGCGGATCAGATCGGTATCTTTGACATTTAAACTAATTGGTTTTGAAAGCTGTACCTTGATTTCACACGTTTCTGCCCAAATATCTCTCCAATTATCACTATATGGACGATCAACTAAATAATCTGTCACAAAACGCTCTATGCTCCACTGCTCGAAAGAGACTTCCGAAGCACCTAAATCATCGATCATTTCGGCAATCATTTCCTCAGTTCCTTGGTTGATGCGCTGAGCTTGCACATTTGTTGCAAAGAAAGAAACCATTTGCTTTTCTTCCTCTAATGAAACGCTCCACAATATAAAATTATCCATATCAGTTTTCTCTATCTACTGGATTGTCATTTGGTCCGCGGAAGTTCTTTTCTACCCTACGAATATATTCTCCCTGGTTATGAGATCTATTACATGATTTACACCATATCTCTAAAGGAGTTGTGTCATACCAGTTGTTTCTTTCTGTCTGTGTTACTTTTCTTCCTTCCCTTTCCCAATGTTTCGTAACTGGCTCTATATGAGCTACCTCTGATTCTTTTTTTGTCACAAGGGGTTTGTGATTGGGACCTTTAGAATTTTTATTCTGGCAATGGTATAGCTTCTCGCCATTTCGCGTTTGTCCAGAATCTGCCCGCGCATAAACCCGATCAACTAAGTCATCGCGAAACCTCTTCTTGTAAAATGTGTCACGTATCTCAATTCCTGGTAATATCTCCCACGTATCTGGGTTCACGAATACGGAACCATGTTTTCCTTCTTGTGGAGTGTATGTGGGAACCTGGCTTTGATCAAAAGTATACCGATCTCGTGTACCTTTAATGTGATAAATGCCAGAAACTCCAGATTGGCTACTCCATTGTTCCAAACGTCTTTGAGCCGTTCGTATACTTACATTCAGAAAGTTGGCAATATCTTGTGATGTAAAAAACTCTTGGCTACCAAAATTCTGTCTAACTCGTGTTAGTTCGTCAACTGAAGTAGTTGAAGCTGATATATTTTCGCTAAAAGCATATATACCCTTTGGCTTTGAGACAACAGAAATACCGGAAAGCTGCGAATTTTTTAGCCATTCAGTAATGCGATTTACGGCTGTCCGTCTACTTACATTTAGTTCCTCAGCGAGCTGGTTTACAGTAAATGGTTGGTTTTGAAACTTCCGCTTTGCTTTTTCTAGATCTTCCTTGTAAGGAATTTCTGTGGGATCAGGTACATTATCTAAATCACCATTGGTGGGAACCTCTCCTCTTTTTTTAGTATTATTAGGTGCGATAATGACCTCAAAGTCTAAGTCGTTATCGGCTTTATCTCTAGCCCTGTCTGGCTCGAAGTAAACCCGGAACTTAATTGGTGGTTTCAGTTGAGCTGTATAAATTGGCTCCATTGCTTTGGCTTGGGCTGTCTTGTCGGTACGAGTAGTTTCGTAATCTTTAAGTTGCCCGTTGATATTCTGAAGCTGCTGTACTGCTTGGTTAGCCATTTGCTCGTGCTTGCGAATGTCGGCTGGTGTCAGTTGCGGTTCTTGCTGACGCTGTTCGCGAGGACGAGTAGTAGGCTGCGATCGCCCCGGATTGCGACTCGTATTGCTTAAGGTCTGCGATCGCTGTGTCGGTCGTCTGGTAGTATTTGGCGGCTGCACTCGCTGTGGCGATCGCGGCGGACGACTTGTCACAGCTGGCGATTGCACTCGCTGCTGCGATCGCTGTGTCGGTCGTCTGGTAGTATTTGGCGGTTGCGAAGTCTGCTGTTGCCGCCCATTCCTAGCCGCATTGCCATTTCGCGGCGGCAACAACCTGATAGCTTGTTCCAACAACCGATCAATTACCCCATCGATCCTGGTTTTAACCTGCGCCAATGAATCTCTTATCCTCCTGGCTAGATTGCCCCCAACTCCCGCTAAGGAAGCCAAAAACCCAATTAAGACTGGAATAGCGCCAGCTAAAGCGTTCTCAACTGCCTTAGCTGCATTTTCCACCTGACCTGCCGCTACTGTCCTGACTGCGGAAGTAACAGCCTGCACCAGGGAAGCGACAGAACTGGCTTGATTAATAAAGAAGTTGAGGATGTTGTAAACAGTTTCAGCCGCCTTGACGATCGCTGACGCCGGAATAAACAAACTCAAAATCCACTTCACCCCAGCTTGGATAATCCGATTAATCAGAAAGCTTTTGATTTGTTCGACTACCGTTGTCTTCAGGTCGCCTAATTGCTGCCGAATCTGTTCAAACATCCCCAACAGTCCCCTAGTTTTCAACTGCTGGAATAGGGGTACGCTTGTTGCCATATTGCTGACGACGCGGGAACCAAACTTTCTGGTGGCTCGGTCTTGAATATAAGCCCCACCTACCCCCAACAGTTGCAGTGCCAGATTAAAGATGCCTTGGGGGTCGTCTAAACTAATCGGTTGTTTGATCGAGCCAAGCGCACCGCCTGTCAACCAACTTACCAGTCCGTTTTGCAGGTGGTTGCGGATGTTGGCAAGAAAGTTCCCGAAGCCTTGCTGTAATGCGCTAACCAGGTTGTTGGCAAAGGCGACTGGGTTCCTAACTATAGACCCTATTACTCCACCAGCATCTCTCAAAACTCGCCCAAGCATGTCTCTAAGTTGGTTGAGCTTTTGGGCTGTTTCTGCGGCTGCGGAAAAGGGGTTCCTATTAGCTTGTATTTGAGGAGTGTTGTCGAGTTGTAGCTGAAGTTTTTTTGCCCCAATGTGTTTAGTTGCTTCTGTTAGTTTATGTTAAACATTCGGCTTGGCTTGCCCTGATATGCGTTTAGGTTGTGCTGCACCTTGCTGGATAGTATGGGTTAACTCATGGGCGGTTAATTCATCTTTGCCTGGAGAATACCCCGCACCGTAATAAATACGATTGCCTACTGCAAATGCTTTGGCACCCAATTCTTGATTCATCTGCACCGCAGATGAATCTGTATGCACGCGCACAGAACTAAAATCAGCCCCAAAACGCAGTTCCATGAACGATAGCACGTCTTCGGGTAAGGGGCTTCCTCCGCCTTGTGTACTCGCTAGACGGCTTTCTAAATTGGGGCTGGCAATTGTATTGCGTTTCGCCGATCTTTGAGCTATCAAGTCGGCAATGGGTTTTGGCCTAATAGAAGCTTGGACAGCCCTAGAATCGGGTTCGATGGGCGCTATTGCCTTTTCTGGCATCGCCATTACTTTTGCCGCCATTGTGTCGGCTTCAAGCTCGTATTTATCTCCCGGAGATCCTATTGTCAGTTTGGTCTGGACTAATTCGCTCTTGGGTTGTAATTCTTCAGTCTCAGTTGCTTCTGTTGATTCAATGGCTAAAGAGTCGGTGCTTGTGCTGCTGATGCGAGGTGGTGCTTCGACGGAAATGTTTTGCCAATTGAGACTGGGGCGGATGGTTTTTTGTGCTGGCGAGTCAATCGGGGAAGATGGCTGATATCTCTCGTCTGTGAAGGGGCGCGGCTCAAATTGAGACTTTTGTGTGGCAGATGAGGAACTGGTGTTGTTTTTGCGGTGTATTCTTTCCATTATTGGTTGCGTTCCTCACCTGATGCCTGCGCTTGGCGTTAATTTCCGCTATTGGCTATTTAACCACGATTGTGCGCCATTTGCATAACCCGCCTGGAAATCAATTTCAAAGGCTTTTAGCTTAAGTCCATTTAAATGGACTGAAAATGTTTACCTGTTCTTTCGCCCTTGGAGTTAAATCTTTCCCTGCAATCTCTCAGTCTAAGATGTTTGTTTGATGCAAATTTTATTTTTAATACCAATTTCCCTTGATAATGCTTATCATCAACATATAAAGATCGTAGGGGCGGGTTTTACCAACAACCTTTGATAGAAACTTTCAATTTAAATAAACCCTTCCTTAGTGTTTCGCATTGATGGGAAAACAGTATAATACCAATTTCCCTTGAT
>DNGG01000591.1:0-2991 GCA_003486675.1 Cyanobacteria bacterium UBA11372 | reverse complement strand
ACACTACCATTGCTACCGGACACGATATAAAACCCGCCTCGACACCAGGGGCGGGTTTATAGAGTCTGTCTGTTTGATGCAAATATTATCTGTAAAACCCGAGCTTACGAGTTTCCTAATACCCACTTACTTGCTATTGGCATTCGCCATCCTGTACCGAAGGCGCGATCGGTAATTTTTAATCCTGGGGGTGCTTGGCGTCGTTTAAATTCGGCGCGGGTTACTAATTTTACTACTTTATCTACTACTATTGAATCGTGTCCGGCAGCAACTATTTGGGCGGGGGATTGGTGTTTTTGAATAAACCGTTGCAAAATATCATCAAGGATGTCGTAAGGTGGCAGGGAATCTTGATCTGTTTGTCCGGGTTTTAGTTCGGCACTGGGTGCTTTGGTGATGATATTTTGAGGAATAATGTCGCTTTCTGCTTTGCTATTTAACCAGCGACAAAGCGAGTAGACGCGGGTTTTGGGTACGTCGGCGATCGCTGCCAATCCCCCATTCATATCCCCGTACAAGGTACAGTACCCAACTGCCATTTCTGACTTGTTCCCCGTCGAGATTAATAGGTGTCCAAATTTGTTAGCGATCGCCATTAATAAATTCCCCCGAATCCGCGATTGTATGTTCTCCTCTGCAATCCCAAATGACGTACCAGCAAACAGGGCTTCTAAGCTTTTGTCGTAAACTTGCATTAAATCCCCTATCGGTAAAATCTGCGTTTGTATGCCCAAATTTTCGGCTAATTTAAGCGCATCTTTTACCGAATGATCGCTACTGTAGGGGGAAGGCATGAGGACACCCAAGACATTTTCTTTGCCGATGGCGGCGGATGCGATCGCAGCTACCAATGCCGAATCTATTCCCCCACTCAATCCCAACACAATTTTACTAAAACCGCACTTGCGGACATAATCTCCCACTCCCAATACCAGCGCTTTCCAGATTTCTTCATCGTCGCATTCCGGTAACGGGGCAATTGATTTTGGCAATTCCATCCCTCCCTTTGCAAGGGTATCGGATTCTAGATTATTAGATAACTCGTTGGGTGCAAGTAAATCCTGCTTTCTTTCATCAAACTCTAATATAACTAAATCCGTTTCAAAACCACGGGCGCGACATACCACTTC
The DNA here is from genome assembly GCA_003486675.1 of Cyanobacteria bacterium UBA11372. GTDB lineage: Bacteria > Cyanobacteriota > Cyanobacteriia > Cyanobacteriales > Aerosakkonemataceae > Microseira. The sequence goes on along the minus strand of DNGG01000591.1, from coordinate 1,861 downwards.
ACCGTCACGGTTAAATGCAACGCTATTTCCATCAAAAATTAAATCGTCATTACCGCCAATTTGATTGGCATAGATAATCGGTTTTTGATAGCGCATTGCCCCATGTCGCAGCATCGCTTCTCTTAGCTTCTGTTTTCCGACTGTATAGGGCGAAGCTGATAGGTTCAAAATCAAATCTACACCCAGTTTAGCTAAGTCGGCAATCGGATTAATCGCATAGCTGCGTTTGCCCCAAAATTCTTCATCGTTCCATAAATCTTCGCAGATAGTAACGCCGATGAGTATTTCTGATTTTGAATTCTTAAGATTCAGCGCAAACAAATTAGGTTTTAACCCTGGTTCAAAGTAGCGATGTTCGTCAAAAACATCGTAAGTTGGTAACAGTCGCTTGTGAAATATTTGCTGGATTTTACCTTGTTCTAACCAAGCGATACTGTTGTATAAAGGTTTGCCGCCATCCACGTGCGATCGCTCGTTTTCTTCCACGGTTCCTACTAATACCGCTAAATCCGACGGTAACTCTCTTGCTAACTCGTCTAAAGTTGTCGCCATCAACTGCACAAAACTCGGATTTAGCAACAAATCCCGTGGTGGATAACCACATAAAGAAAGTTCCGGCGTCAGTAACAAATCCACGCCTAATTCTGCCGCTTTTTTAGCAGCATTTAGAATCTGTTGGGCGTTATTATTTAGATCGCCTATGGTAGGATTGAGTTGGGCAATACCTATTTTCATAAATTTAATTTTCTCCTAATTTATCCCTAAATAAACACCAATGGTTTATCTTTAAAAGGTGCAAATGCTTCGGCATCAAACCGATACAAACTTGCCGGACGCCCCGCCCCGCGCGATACTTTTAAGCCGGTATCGCATAAAAATCCTAACTTTAATAATCGGGCGCGGAAATTGGAATAATCCGAAAAATTTTCCCCTAAAACTGTCGTATATAGTTGATAAAGGTCGTTTAAAGTAAACACTTCCGGCAATACATCAAAAGCAATTGGACTATATTCCAATTTGTTACGCAGACGCCGATATCCATACTCTAAAACCTTGTTATGGTCAAAGCCTAATTTTGGCACTTGCTTGATGGGATACCAAGCAATCCCGCTAACACCATCGGCGATTAATTCTGCTTCGGCAAATCGCACGAGGGCAAAGTAACTAACTGATAGATAGCGTACCCCAAAACTATCGGGTGCTTCGCGGGGATCTCGCCCTGGCCCGCCGAAGGTGTATAACTGTTCTAGATACAGGTTATTCACCCTAATTTTTTCCGACAAAATGCGATAAGCAGCATCTTCTAAAGATTCTCCATTACGCACTAGGGTTCCCGGTAAACACCACTGACCTAAAAACGGTTCGTCTAACCTCATGACCAACAAAACCAACAGCCGATTTTGGGCGATATCGACTGAGAAAATGACGTTATCGACTCCGACTTTAAAGTCGGCTAAGGTTTGTTTTTTGACCGGATCGGCTATCTTTTTGGCGCTGCGTCCTGGCATTCGTATAATTGGGTTTGATGAATGTAATTTTTAACGGTGGTAGTTAAGCTTGCCTGGTCTTGACGTTCGCGATATGCTGTGGAGGACACATCGGGTGGGTTAAAGTCTGCGATCGCCATCTTACCCCCCAGACGTCTCAACGCCTCCAAACTGCTGTCCTCTACAACATATCCTGGTCTAGGAACGACCAGCAAATCGACTTGTCGCAACAATTCTTCAACTCGATACCAACGGGGTAACTGGTTTACTAAGTCTGAACCTATTATGAAGGTTAGCTCTGCATTAGGCCAAGTACCATGAGCTTTGCTCACCGTTTCTAAGGTTCTAGGACTGCTGAGTTCTGGATGCAGGCT
>DNGG01000349.1:16324-19837 GCA_003486675.1 Cyanobacteria bacterium UBA11372 | reverse complement strand
GGCATGAGCCTGGGAACGAGACATATCCAAAATCGATTGAGAGGCTGCTGGGATGGCTGGCAATTGATGGCTATGGTTTCCACCAGGGTTATTTCCACTGGCTTCGCTATGTGGAAGGGCAAGTGATGCCCAGCAGACTTTCTGATTATGCTCAGCGGGTATTTGACCAAGGTTTGGGGCGCAGTCTTTGGTTTGTCGATGGTGCTGATGTGGCTCGCATCCAGAAGACTCTGCGGGGTTTCCACCCCAGAAGACGGGCCGATCTTTGGAGTGGGATTGGTCTTGCTTGTGCTTATGCGGGTGGTGTGGATAGGGCTGCCATAGAAGCGTTGCGAACAGGTGCCGGATCTTATTTACCTCAGTTAGCGCAAGGAGCGGCTTTTGCTGCCAAAGCTAGGTCTAGGGCGGGCAATCCAGCTTTGCACACCGAAATCGCTTGCCAGGTGCTGTGCGGCATGTCGGCTCTTGCGGCGGCGGAGATTACAGATATTGCGCTTAAAGATCTGCCGATGGATGGAGCGCTACCTGCTTATGAAATCTGGCGTCAGCGGATTCAAAATCAATTTGCAGCTGGGGGGTTGACGGCATGAGCATTTTGGCAAGTTTGATTCAGAAGCATATCAAGCAGGTGGTAGCGATCGCTCTCCTCTTCTCTTTGTTCTGGTTCAGTCGTCTTCCAGGCTTATCCGCCACCGAACGTGCTGCGATCGCATCCCGCTTTAGTTTCGCCATCCTACCATTGCCTGAATTAGCAGGAGGAACGCCTAAATTTGAGCGCTCGGTTCATCCTAGTTTAGAACGTCACAAAGGTTGGATCTCTGCCGTCGGTGCTTCTGTGGCGCTGAACGACTTGGATGGAGATGGATTATCCAACGATGTTTGCTACGTAGATCCACGCAGCGATCGCGTAATTATCACACCAGTACCGGGTCTGGGCGATCGCTATCAACCTTTCGCACTGCAACCATCTGCTCGCCTATACGACTCCTCCACCATGGCACCGATGGGTTGCCTACCAGGAGATTTGAACGAAGATGGGCTGATGGATATTTTGGTTTACTATTGGGGACGCACTCCCGTTGCTTTCATACACGTAGAAGGACTAAAGTCCTTACTACAAACTTCTGTTTATGTAGAGCAAGAAATAGTACCGGGGCAAGAAAGATGGTACACCAACGCCGCTACCTTTTCTGACTTGGATGGGGACGGACATGCAGATCTAATTATTGGTAACTACTTCCAGGACAATGCCCAAATTCTCAACGTCAATGCTAGCGGCGTAGAGTCGATGCAGCATTCGATGACTCGCGCCGACAACGGTGGGCGAAATCGACTGCTGTTGTGGACAAAGGCAACAACTGGAAAAGAACCAACCGTACAGTTTAAAGAAGCAAAGGGAGTTTTAGACGAATCGATTGCTCGTGCTTGGACGTTAGCTGTAGGAGCAGCAGATTTAGACGGCGACTTCCTACCAGAACTCTATTTTGCCAACGATTTTGGCCCCGACAGACTGCTGCATAATCTTTCCAAACCCGGAGAACTCCAGTTTGCACTTTTGGAGGGGAAGAAAACTTTAACAACGCCCAATTCCAAAGTTCTCGGTCACGATTCATTTAAAGGCATGGGCGTAGATTTCGGCGATGTGAATGGCGATGGTTTGTTCGATATTTATGTCAGCAATATCGCCGCTGAATATGCCTTGGAAGAAAGTCACTTTTTGTTTGTCAGCACCGGCGAAATTAACAAAATGGGTAAAGGAATTGCGCCCTATATTGACCGCAGCGAAACTCTGGGAGTATCGCGCAGCGGTTGGGGTTGGGAAACGAAGTTTGGCGATTTCGATAACGATGGCAGTTTGGAAGCTTTACAGGCAACTGGATTTCTCAAAGGTGAGGTGAATCGCTGGCCTGAATTGCACGAACTAGCTATAGGTAACGACGAACTATTGAGCCATCCTCAAAGTTGGCCTCGTTTCCAAAGGGGTGACGATTTGAGCGGTCACCAACACAACCCATTTTTTATCCGTGCTTCGGATGGTCGGTATTATGACTTTGCCAAGGAATTGGGATTAGATGAACCTGATGTAACTCGCGGAATTGCTACTGCTGATGTAGACGGCGACGGCGATTTGGATTTTGCTATAGCAAATCAGTGGGAGAATTCCTATTTTTATCGCAATGAAAGTCCCCAAACCGGAGCATTTTTAGGATTGCGACTGTTGCGATCGCTTAATCAACCTCTGCAAAAAATCAACTCAAAGACAGGCGAGACGCCTATCCCACAAGAGTTATTGGAGAGGTTTAATTATTCCACATTGGGTTCTCCTGCAATTGGAGCAACTGCGACGGTTCATTTGCCAGATGGAAGAAAACTGGTAGCGCAAGTAGACGGCGGTAACGGTCATTCTGGCGCACGCAGTCTTGAGCTTCACTTCGGATTGGGCAATTTGGAAAGCAACACCCCGCTACCAGTGGATTTGCGCTGGCGAGATACACAGGGGCAAGTCCATCAAGAAAGTTTGTTCTTGTCTCCAGGTTGGCATACAGTGCTGCTGGGTGACTCGGCAAAACCTTCTCCTAGTTTGAGCTAGGGGAGATGAATTAACTAAGGAGAATTGAGTCATGAATTTGTTTGGTCAAACTAAGAGTAATATCAGTCGAACTGCATCGGTTTTGGGGGCTGTGGGGTTGAGTGCGATCGCGCTAGCGATCGTTGCCAAACCTGCGGATGCTGCAACTATAAAGGCAGAGTCTGATTACCTTCAAACTCAGGGCGGAACTGCTTTTAATTTTGGCACCATCAATAACATCAATTTTGGCCTAGTTGAATTTATGGGGGTTCCCATTGGTGCTGGCGGCGCTGACACCATTGTTGAGCGAAAATCGGAGGTTGTGCTGAATAACCCTGGCGATTCCGGCAGAACCGAGATCGAAGTGACGGGACTCTCTTTGAAGAGCAAGACAACTGTGAATGGGTATAACATATCTGTTGGTCTTACACCAGGCCAAAAATCGACAGGTGAAATGACATTCACCGCTGGCTCTTCTGATTCAGAAGGAACCTTTAGCTCTTCGTTCAATGTCTTCTTCGATGCCCTATTCACTCCAGTAAGTGGCGGACAAAGTTTTACAGTCTCCGGCTCTGACGCATTTGCTGCAACGGGTGTGAAATGGAGCCAGCCCCCTTCAGGTTCGCTGATTATTATTGGCCCGTTTAACGAGCAAGCCTTATTGGCGAGTCATACGGTTGCACCCGTACCCGAACCCCTCACCATAATTGGCTCAGGTATAGCCGCTGGATTTGGAATATTCTTCAAAAAACAAGCTGACAAAAAGCGGAAAAAACAAACTGTGTCTTAATCACCTCAATTGAGGCATTTGCCAGCAAAAATATCGGTGATGGTAGGGGCACGGCAACATCAATATTTCGGGTAATCCAACCAGGTTAATAATGCCGTGCCCCTACCAATATCCCACAACCAAATTCGGAAAATATTCGAGAGGGAATGGTGAT
>DNGG01000349.1:0-16202 GCA_003486675.1 Cyanobacteria bacterium UBA11372 | reverse complement strand
TCGGGTAATCCAACCAGGTTAATAATGCCGTGCCCCTACCAATATCCCACAACCAAATTCGGAAAATATTCGAGAGGGAATGGTGATAAATCTGTTGATTAAATCCAAGTGCGATCGCGAGTGCGTGCCAAAGGCATATCCCCCAGGAATTACGCCTGCAAAATTCTCGGTGATGGTAGGGGCACGGCAACATCAATATATCGGGTAATCCAACCAGGTTAATAATGCCGTGCCCCTACCAATATCCCACAACCAAATTCGGAAAATATTCGAGAGGGAATGGTGATGAATCTATTGATTAAATCCAAGTTATTTGGCATCAGTGTCAGTCGAACGGCATCGGTTTTAGGGACGGTGGGATTGAGTGCGATCGCGCTTTTTAGCGTTGCCAAACCTACAAATGCTGTAACTGTCACGCTAGGTTCTGATTATTTCGTCACTCAATCTGGGTCGTCCTTTAATTTTCCCGGAATTGGCAATGTTAATTTTCAAGGAAATCCCATTGGCACATTTCAGGGGCGTAATGTAGGAGCGGTCGATACCATTATTCAGCGAACACAGGACGTTGATCTCAGTTCTGGTAGTGGCACTACTCCAATTAATGTGGCAGCTCTCTCATTAAAGAGTATACAACCTGTCACACTGAGTGGGTTAAATTATGACCTTTTTGTTAATCTGACGCCGAACATAGTATCAGGAGGAACGTTAACGATCAACTCTAACGAAACCTTTACGAATGACTTCACAGTTAATTTCACCGTCTCGTTCCAACCCCAAGGCAGCTCCAATACGATACCTTGTCCAGTAGATAGCTGTGACTTTTCTACGGACTTTGCTACAAATTCTGGACAATGGAGTTCTACGTTTCAAGGTGGAACAATAGTAGAGGGTTCTGTTGGAGACCAGTTTGCCAATGTTCACACGGATTTACCGTCTGATACAACAGACTTCTTCACCATTGGAGAAACTAAACATGATGCGAAGGGAGCCGGACATCATAATGTGAGTCACGTCCCCGAACCCCTCACCATAGTTGGCTCAGGTATAGCTGTTGCATTTGGAATGTTTGTAAACAAAGAATATTCTAAAAAACGGAAAAAACAAGCTGTTTCTTGATCGCCTCAATTGCAGCATTAAACCAATGGGTTATATAGGCGATCGCATCTCATTTATTCAGGGTACTTTCCTAGCGATCGCTCTCAACCAAAACCTCAAAATAAAAATTTTATAGGGTTCAAACATCTACCATACTATTTTCGGAAATTCTCATTTTTGTCTAACATGATATCAAACCCAACCTGGTATAAAACCAATCGCCTTGCCGGATTGCGCCGCTTTGCTATAGCAATCACCATCCTCAACCTTTTGGGACACACGGTTTTAGGCTTCGAGCAATCTTGGGCGCAACCTTTGGTGGCTTTGGCAACTGCTTACAGCATGGAAATTCTGCTGGAAGCAATCGATAGTAAAGTTAATCATCGTACTCCTCTTTTTGCCGGGGGAATCCGCAATTTTGTTGATTTTCTCCTATCGGCTCACATTACGGCTTTGGCAGTTGCTATGCTGCTTTATGCGAATGAGCGACTGTTTCCAATTGCTTTTGCTAGTGCGGTGGCGATTGGATCGAAAGCTATCTTTAAAGCCCCCGTCGGTAAAGCAACGCGGCACTTTTTAAATCCTTCTAATTTTGGCATTACCGTCACTTTGTTGTTATTTCCTTGGATAGGTATTGCTCCGCCTTACCAATTCACCGAAAATCTGAGCGGGATTGGCGATTGTATTTTACCCGGAATTATTGTGATTAGCGGTTCTTTTTTGAATGCTATATTTACTAAGAAACTGCCTTTAATTGCCGGTTGGTTAGGTGGGTTTATTCTCCAAGCGTTGTTGAGGAGTTTAATATTTGGAACGCCAATAGTAGCGGCTTTAGTACCAATGACGGGTGTTGCTTTTGTTTTGTTCACCTTTTATATGGTGACAGATCCGGGTACAACTCCCAATCAACCTATTAACCAATTCATATTCGGGGCTTCTGTTGCTGCTGCTTATGGATTGCTGATGGTCAATCATATTGTATTTGGATTTTTCTTCGGTTTGACAATAATTTGCATCTTGCGGGGATTGATTCTTTATATGCGATCGCTCGTTCCCTCTTTCCCACCCGCAAAGGTTTTCGTCCCAGCCACCGCGATGGTAAGGAAGGTATAATATGACACCTAAAATTGCGATTGTGGGCATGGCTTGCCGCTATCCAGATGCGCGATCGCCCGTCGAACTGTGGGAAAATGTCCTCGCCCAACGTCGAGCCTTCCGGCGCTTGCCTCCAGAACGCCTCAATCTGGCAGACTATCTATCTCCCGACAAAAATGCTCCCGATTGTACTTACGCTACGGAAGCGGCTTTAATCGAAGGTTACGAATTTGACCGAGCTGCTTTCCGCGTTGCTGGCAGCACGTTTCGCGCTGCCGACTTGGCGCACTGGCTAGCATTGGATGTTGCAGCCCTTGCACTCGCGGATGCCGGATTTCCCGATGGTAAAGATTTACCCCGCGAGGCTACGGGCGTATTGTTGGGAAATACCCTCACGGGAGAATTTTCTAGAGCGAATACGATGCGGCTGCGATGGCCTTATGTGCGTCGAGTTGTAGAAGCGGCGTTGATAAAAGAAAATTGGACAATAGAACAGCGGCGCAGATTTCTGCAAAATCTAGAAGCGCAATATAAAGCACCTTTCCCAGAAATCGGCGAAGAAACGCTGGCGGGGAACTTATCCAACACCATCGCGGGACGTATCTGCAATTATTTCGATTTCAAAGGAGGCGGTTATACGGTTGATGGCGCTTGTAGTTCCTCGCTGCTAGCAGTTGCCAATGCTTGTTCGGCATTAGTAGCAGGAGATTTGGATGTAGCGATCGCAGGCGGCGTAGACTTAAGTTTAGACCCGTTTGAATTAGTCGGTTTTGCTAAAGCTGGTGCATTAGCGCCGGAAGAAATGCGAGTTTACGATGCTCTTTCGGCTGGCTTTTGGCCTGGTGAAGGCTGTGGATTTACAGTATTAATGCGATACGAGGATGCTGTCGAACAGCAGCGTCGAATTTATGCAACGATTCGCGGTTGGGGAATTTCTTCTGATGGCAATGGTGGAATTACTCGCCCCGAAGTTGAAGGGCAATTGTTGGCATTAAAACGCGCTTATCATCGCGCCAACTTCGGGATTGAAACCATCGCTTACTTTGAAGGACACGGTACTGGTACGAGTGTTGGCGATGCTACCGAACTGCAAACTTTATCTCGTGCGCGTCGCGAGAGTGGGAGCAGAGGAGCAGGTGAGCAGGTGAGCAGGGGAACAGGTGAGCAGACGAGTAATGTAGGGGCGGGTTTTACCAATCACCTTGGAACTCAAACAGACAATTTAACTAAACCCGCCCCGGTGGATGAGCGGGTGAGCGAGCAATCCTATATACCGCCTAATGCCGCAGTTATTGGTTCTATCAAAGCGAATATTGGTCATACTAAAGCGGCGGCTGGAATTGCGGGATTAATTAAAGCAACGATGGCACTTCATAACCAAATCTTGCCGCCGACGACGGGTAGCGAACAACCTCATGCAGAATTATTGAGCGAGACAGCGAATTTGCGATCGCTCAAGCAAGGTCAAATTTGGCACCAAGATTTACCATTGCGAGCTGGTGTAAGCGCGATGGGTTTTGGCGGAATTAACACCCATATCGTGCTGGAAGGAACTGCCACCTTTCGCCGCCAGACACTAAACAAACCAGAACAGATGCTGCTTTCTGCCGCACAAGATGCAGAACTGATTTTGCTCGCTGCTCGAGGTGCAGAGGAATTGCGCCAGCAGGTGGAACATCTGCTGACATTGGCTCCTAGATTATCGAGATCCGAGGTAACCGATTTAGCAGCAGAATTAGCAAAAACCCTGAAACCGGGATTGGTACGGGCAGCGATCGCAACTACCACTCCCAAAGAATTAACCAGTTGCCTGGAACTACTCAAATCCTGGCTATCAGAAGCAGTCACGAATCGGTTAGACATGGCAAAAGGAGTATTTTTGGGAACGGGTATTACCGCACCGCGTATCGGTTTTCTCTTCCCCGGACAAGGTTCGCCCTTTTCTCTTGATGGCGGTGCTTGGAGTCGGCGGTTTGATTGCGTGCAAGAACTGTATTCCCCATCCCAAATCTGCAATCTGCAATCTGCAATCTGCAATCCTAATACAGCAGTAGCACAACCAGCGATCGCCACAGCTGCAATCGCAGGATTGCGCGGATTAAATAAACTCGGAATTACCGCCAATATCGCCGTTGGACACAGTTTAGGCGAACTAATCGCCCTCCACTGGGCAGGAGCTTTCGATGAAACCGCCTTAGCCGAAATTGCCACCGTGCGAGGCAAAGCAATGGCAGAATTAGGCAGCCCGACGGGGGCAATGGCAAGTATCCGCGCCTCGGAACAGGAAGTTAAAGCATTGCTCAATGGCGAGAAAGTGGTTATTGCCGGTTTAAACTCGCCCCGCCAAACAGTAATTTCTGGAGAAGCTGCCGCAGTCGCCGCAGTAGTTGCACTAGCTACCGATCATAATTTCAAAACAGTAACCTTACCCGTTTCCCACGCTTTCCACTCACCCTTAGTAGCAGCAGCAGCAAAGCCTTTGGCAGAACATCTTTTGCGCCAAGAGTTTAGACCATTGCACAGCACCGTTGTATCCACCGTTACTGGGAGTGAGATAGAACCGGGGGAAGATTTGCGATCGCAAATCACACATCAAATTACCGCACCCGTGAGATTCATCGAAGCCATAACCAAAGCATCCCAGGATTTAAACCTCTTAATAGAAGTTGGTCCCGGACGAGTATTAAGCGGTTTAGTCGCTGAATTTATCAACGTCCCAGTTGTAGCAATCGATGCCGGTAGTTCCTCCGTTTCCGGTTTATTAAACGCAGTAGGAGCAGCATTCGCCCTCGGCGCGCCCATTAACCCGAAAGCCTTATTTACAGATAGATTCACCCGACCATTTAACCTTAATTGGCAGCCTAAATTTTTCACCAATCCCTGCGAAACAGTAGAACGTGGAAACAGCGATCGCATTCCCCTTTCTTCTATCTCTCCCGCTGCACCAATTACCCATTACCAATTCCCAATTACCAATTCCCAATCACCTTTACACCTCGTCCGTCAACTGGTAGCCGCAAGATTGGAACTTCCCGTCGAAGCAGTAAAAAATGAAAGTCACCTCTTGGGCGACTTACATCTCAATTCGATTGCTGTAGGACAATTAGTTGCCGAAGCCGCGAAAAATTTAAACCTCGCGCCCCCTGTTGCGCCGACTGAATATGCCGATGCAACAGTTGCCGAAGTCGCTCAAGCTTTAGCAGAACTTTTGAGTACCAATGGTTCTCATTCATTAATAGAAGAAAAACACCCTTCAGGCGTAAGCTCTTGGATCGAAACATTTACTGTTGAATTGAAAGAGCATCCCTTAAAGCCAGATATCAAACCTCAGAAGTCAGAAATCAATTCTTCTTGGCAGATTCTTACTCCTCGTGACTATCCCTTAGCAGATGCTTTACAGCAAGCATTTAATCAATGCCCAGGAACTGGAGTTGTTATCTGCCTTCTACCAGAACTAGATGAAACTCAAATCGACCTGTTACTAGAAGGCGCGCATTCCCAGGCAGGAGCCTGGGAACGAGGTAATTCCCAGGCTCCTGCCTGGGAACGAGGTAAGGCAGGAGCCTGGGATTCCCAGGCAGGAGCCTGGGATTCCCAGGCAGGAGCCTGGGAACGAGGTAAGGCAGGAGCCTGGGAACGAGGTGATTCCCAGGCTCTTGCCTGGGAACGAGGTAATCGGTTTGTCCTAGTTCAGCATGGCGGTGTTGGTGCTGCCTTTGCCCGGACTTTTTATCTAGAAAATCCGCAAATAACTACCTGCGTCGTCAATATACCTCTGGATCTTCCTCAAGCAACAGAGTTGATCGTTGCAGAAGCTAAGGCAGCCGTTGGCTATGTAGAGGCTGATTACGATCGCTCTGGCATCAGGCGATCGCCTCATCTAATTTTGGAACCAATTGGGGACAAAAGCGATCGCACTCCCAATCTAACTTCAGAGGATGTCTTATTAGTTACAGGTGGTGGTAAGGGCATTGCGGCTGAATGTGCCCTATCTCTAGCTAAAGACACTGGCGTTCGCCTTGCCTTACTGGGGCGCTCAAAACCAGAATCTGACGCAGAACTAGCCACTAATTTGACTCGCTTCACAGCTAGCGGCATTCAGGTTAAATATGTATCCGTTGATGTCAGTAATGCAGCAGCAGTCAAAACAGCAGTCGCTCAAATCGAGGCAGAATTAGGCAAAATTACGGCAATAATTCACGGCGCTGGCATCAACAAACCCAAGCTAATCAAAAATATTGACAAAAAAGATTTTTTATGCACGTTAGCCCCAAAAGTACAAGGAGCGAGAAACTTACTAGCAGCAATTAATCCAGAAAACCTGCGCTTATTTGTAACTTTTGGCTCGATAATCGCCCGCATTGGTTTACCAGGAGAAGCAGACTATGCCTTAGCAAATGAATGGTTAGCTAATTTCACTCAAAAATTGCAAGAGAAATATCCTAACTGTCGCTGCTTGAATTTAGAATGGTCAGTTTGGTCTGGTGCGGGGATGGGGGAACGCCTGGGTCGAATTGATGCATTAATCCAGCAAGGAATTACACCGATTCCAACAGATAGGGGAATTGCTATCTTGCGTCATCTGATTTCTGTTCCTAGTAAATCTACTTCTGTAATAGTTGCAGGTCGATTTGGAGAACCTCCCACACTCAAACTAGAAAAACCAGAACTTCCATTCTTACGTTTTCTGGAACAACCTAGAGTTTATTACCCTGGAGTAGAGTTAATTGTTGATGTAGAAATATCAACAGATACAGACCCTTATCTCAACGATCACGTCTTCCAGAACGAGCGAATTTTGCCTGGAGTCATCGGACTTGAAGCAATGGCGCAAGTCGTTATGGCACTAGGAGAAACTTCTACACCGCCGATTTTTGAAGATGTAAAGTTTAATCGTCCGGTGGTAGTTCCTACAGGATCGTCTTTAAAAATCCGCCTAGCTGCACTCAAACAACCATCGGGAAAAATAGAAGTAGTGCTGCGAAGCGAACAGACTAATTTTGGCATCGATAATTTCCGCGCCACTTGTTGTTTTGAACGACCCAGAGAACAACAGCAGCAAGAAAGAGTAAAAGAGCGATCGCCGATCGCTTTAGATCCTAAATCAGACCTCTACGGCAATATCCTTTTCCATCAAGGACGCTTCCAAAGACTAAAAGGTTACCGCTATTTAAAGGCGACTGAGTGTTTAGCTGAGATTGCTCCAGAAACAACTGAAATATGGTTTGGTCGCTATTTACCTCAAGAGTTAGTTTTGGGAGATCCAGCAGCTAGAGATACAGCAATTCATGCACTGCAAGCTTGCGTTCCCCATGCCACAATCTTACCAATTGGCATAGAGCGATTGGTTATTAACCAAGTCAAAACATCTGAGACTAGGTTTGTGTCAGCTAAAGAACGGGAACGCTTGGGGAACACATTTATTTACGACTTGGAGGCGATCGCAGAAGATGGCTTTGTTTTAGAAAGTTGGGAAGGTTTAAAACTACAGATAATCCAACCCAGAGACGCTCAACAACCTTGGGCAGCATCGTTGTTACCTCCTTATTTAGAACGTCAGATTCGAGAAATGATTCCCAATAGCCAGGTAACGATAGCGATAGAAAAGGATGGGAAGATTGAAAGAAGAGGTAGGAGCGATCGCGCCATTCAACAAGCAGTTGGTTCATCCGTTTCTATCTGGCATCGCATCGATGGCAAACCAGAAATCTTAAACGGTAAAACCATATCAGTTGCCCATGCTGGCAATCTTACCTTAGCCGTTGCCGGGTCAGAAACTATTGCTTGCGATATAGAAGCAGTAGTATCCAAGGATGTTGATGTATGGCGAGACTTGTTAGGAGAAGAAAGGTTTTCTCTTGCTAACCTCATTACTCAAGAAACTCATGAAAACTTAGATACCGCAGCCACAATAATTTGGACAGCCAGCGAATGCTTGAAAAAAGCAGGTGCAATCGTTAATTCTCCCTTGACCCTAGTTAGCTCAACTGTTGATGGTTGGGTTTGGCTGGCATCAGGACATTTAACTATAGCTACCTTTGTAGCATCAATACAAAAACATACCAATAAATTGGTTTTAGCAGTATTGATAAGCGAGCAAATCAAGCATTCCCTACCAGTTTCAAATCTGTGAACGTGAATAATTTTTGTAATGTCGGGGCGGGTTTTACCAATCAATCTGTGGAACCACGAGATATCTAGTTAAACCCGCCCCGACTGAAGCCACCGATGTAACTCTTTAAATCTTTGAGGATAAATCAACTATGACACTGACAAAAAGCTATCAAAGCCACCCAATTTCATCCGCCATGCGTTCGCTGATTCATACCTTAAACGGACGCTGGCACAAACTAGCGATGCAGATTTTTATGATCGTTATCATCTCCCATTTGCTAGAGCATATTGCCCAAGTATTTCAACTTTGGGTACTCGGGTGGAAAAGACCTGATTGTATGGGATTGCTGGGATTAGTTTACCCGTGGATGATGAAAACCGAGTGGCTGCACTACGGACATGCTCTATTTATGTTAGTTGGTTTAGCCCTGCTGCGTCCATCGATAGTAGGACAAGCTCGAATTTGGTGGGATACCGCCTTTGTTATCCAGTTTTGGCATCACATCGAACATGCTTTATTGCTAGGACAATCACTAATTCACCATAACTTCAATGATTTTGCTGCCCCTGTCAGTATCGCTCAACTGGTGGCTCAACAATTAAGCGGTCAACCCCCTGTAGGTCAACCTTGGTTACCCCGAATTGAATTGCATCTTTTCTACAACCTCATTGTTCTCATCCCGATGCTAATTGCCTTGTATTACCATCGCTTTCCACCTGCAAACAAAGAAATAGTCTGAGATATCAGCTAATAGCTAATGGTTAATTGCTAATGGTTAATGGCTAATGATAAATCAGCAAAAGATGACGAAGACCAATTAGCCATTACCAATTACCAATTACCAATTACCAATTACCAATTAGCCATTAGCAATATAAAGGAATTTGAGACAATGAAATTTTTTGAATATAACCACATCGTCAGCTTTGAAGAAACCAATCTGGTTGGTAATGTTTACTATGTCAACTATGTCAGCTGGCAGGGGCGTTGCCGAGAAATGTTCTTGCGAGAACATACACCAGAAGTTTTAACAGAACTTTCTCAAGGTCTTGCACTTGCTACAGTTCGCGTATCATGCGAGTACTTCGCCGAACTTTATGCCTTCGACCAAGTAGCAATCCGAATGGGTTTAGGATCGCAAGTCCAAAATCGGATTACCATGTTGTTTGAATACTGGCGAATTACAGATAATAATGAGGAATTAGTTGCCCGTGGTGAACAGCAAGTTGCTTGCATGAAACGCGAGGGAGAAAAGCTAGTTCCCACACCAGTTCCCAAAGCTTTGCTCTTGGCATTGCAATTGTATGCCTAGTACTTACACAAAGAAACCGATCCTATCACCTTTGTTTCTGGCTGCGATGTAGAGACGTTACATGTAACGTCTCTACATCAAGACGATTTTGCAGAGAAACCCGGTTTCTTGCCCAAACATAAGGCGACAAAATAATGATTCTAAAACTGCCCACAGCTTGGTTACAACTTAAGTTTGAGAAGATTAGATTATTAGTAGCAATAGCTGGGATTAGCTTTGCCGTGGTGCTGATGTTTATGCAACTTGGTTTTCGCACTGCTCTTTTTGATAGTGCGGTGCGACTGCATAGTAGTTTGCAAGGGGAAATTTTTTTAATTAGTCCCCGATCTACAGCTTTGATTGCAATGATGAGTTTCTCTAAACGTCGTTTGTATCAAGTTTTAGCTTTGCCAGAAGTAGAATATGTCACGCCGATTTATTTGGGATTTGCCCAGTGGAAAAATCCCCAAAATCCCAGTTATTGGCGCAATATTCACGCGATTGGGTTTGATATTAAATATCCAGTTTTTGATTTTCCAGGTGTCCGGCAAAATCAAGAACATTTACAAATTCCAGATCTTGTGTTATTTGATGAAGCTTCTCGACCTGAATTTGGACAGATCGCCGCTGAATTTCAGCGACAAGGCGCTATAACGACAGAAATAGATAATCGGGCAACTGGAAGCCGCAAAATTACAGTAATCGGCTTATTTAAGTTAGGGACTTCCTTTGGGGTCGATGGAAATATTATCACCAGTCATTTAAACTTTCTGCGGATTTTTTCTCAACGCAGCCAAGGTGAAATCGATCTGGGATTAATTAAAGTCAAACCGGGAACTAATATCAATAAACTGAAAAAAAGCCTTAGAGAGTATTTACCAAACGATGTTAATGTTCTATCCAAGCAAGAATTACTAGATTTTGAGAAAAGGTACTGGATGACCAGTACGGCAATTGGGTTTATTTTTGACTTGGGTGTAGGGATGGGATTGGTGGTCGGGATTGTTTTTGTTTATCAAATACTTTATACCAACGTCTCGGATCATCTAGCTGAGTTTGCAACTCTCAAAGCAATAGGTTACAAACACAGATACCTGCTATCTGTTGTTTTCCAAGAAGCTATCATTTTAGCTATTTTGGGTTACATCCCTGGTTTTCTGATTGCTTCGGTTTTGTATAAGTTGGCAAAAACTGCTACCCTTTTACCGATTGCTATGGAAAATAATCGGTCATTATTCATTTTGATGTTGACGTTTTTCATGTGTTTTATTTCGGGAGCAATTGCGATGCGAAAACTAAAAGCTGTAGATCCGTCTGATGTTTTTTAGCCCAGGAACCGAGAAACCCGGTTTCTGGCTGCGATGTAGAGACGTTACATGTAACGTCTCTACATCAAGACGATTTTTCCGAGAAACAAAGGTAGATTTGCGTCAGTCCTGTAACCGTTAGGTATTAACTCGATGGAAATGCTGGTGGAGATTCGCAATCTCAATCACTATTTCGGAAGTGGAGCGTTAAGTCACCAAGTTTTATTTGATATTAACTTGGAAGTTTATGCCGGAGAAATTATTATTTTAATGGGGCCGTCGGGGTCGGGAAAAACGACGTTGTTATCGCTGATTGGTGGTTTGCGATCGCTTCTTGAAGGAAATCTAACAGTTTTAGGTCAAAACCTCCACAATGCTAGCGAAGATCGGCGCATCTGGGTGCGTCGCCGCATTGGCTATATTTTCCAAGAGCATAATTTATTGCAGTTCATGACTGCCTTACAAAACGTGCAAATGTCAGTCGAATTGCACGAAAATATTTCTAGTCGAGAAGCTAGCGCTAAATCAGAAGCTATGCTCAACGCCGTTGGTTTAGGCGATCGACTTCACTACTATCCAAAAAACCTTTCCGGTGGACAAAAACAGCGAGTTGCGATCGCTCGCGCTTTAGTAAATCATCCCAAGCTGATTTTAGCCGATGAACCGACTGCGGCATTAGACAGCAAGACAGGTCGCGATGTGGTAGAACTCATGCAGGGTTTGGCTAAACAACAGGGTGCTGCTATCTTGATCGTGACTCATGACAATCGCATTTTGCATCTAGCCGATCGGATTGTTCGGATGGAAGATGGTCAGATACTTAAACAATCTCACCAAGTCAAACACAACTCAGAACAGACATCTCCCTGCTAAATTAGAGGCAGTGTTTCCCTTCGGTCAGTTCCAATGTGGTTAGTTGCTGTTTTTATCTGTCTTGGATGGATGGTATCGTTGTGCCTCCACGAGTTCGGTCATGCAGTCGTCGCCTATTGGGGTGGAGATACTTCGGTTAAGGATAAGGGTTATTTGACTTTAAACCCGCTCAAATATACCGATCCGGGATTAAGTTTAATCTTGCCGCTTTTTTTCTTGCTCATCGGTGGAATTGCGCTGCCGGGTGGCGCGGTTTATATTAATCAGAATCGCTTGCGCGATCGCCAATGGAAAAGTGCCGTCTCTGCTGCTGGTCCCTTCGCCAATATTATTGTAGTTTTGTTGCTGTCTTTGCTGTTCCGAGTAGGGCAAAACTGGGATATTTCCAGTTGGATTTTCCCCAGTTTAGCTTTTCTCGTTGTGCTGAATATCTACGTGGTTCTGATTAATTTATTGCCCATTCCTTCCCTCGATGGTTATGGCATTATCGAACCTTGGTTGCCAACCCATCTCCAACAGCAATTTAACCAGTTTGGCAAATATGGAATTTGGTTTTTGATTGGATTGCTTTGGTTTGTTCGTCCGTTTAATCAATTCCTCTGGGATATTACTGACAATGCCAGCTATTTTTTGGGTATTCCGACAGATTTAGCTTTTGTAGGCGAGCGCATTTTTAGCCGGTATTCGTTGTATATCGTCGTAGTGTTAATCGCACTATTATGGATATTTAGAGATCAAAAAAGCCAGCTTTATCGCCAAGGCAGTCAGTTGATTGGGGCGAGTAAATATGAGGAAGCTATTGCCGCTTTTGATCGAGCTATTCAAATCGAACCCAACTACGCAGAAGCTTGGTATTTACAGGGTTATGCCTTTTGGCAATCGGGAAAATATGACGCCGCGATCGCATCCTACAACAAAGCCATAGAAATCAAACCCGACTATCCGGAAGCTTGGCACGATCGAGGCGCTGTTTTGAGAAGTTTACACCGCCATGAAGAGGCGATCGCTTGTTATGAAAAAGCCATAGAACTTCAGCCATCTTTTCCCCTCGCTTGGCATAATCGAGGACTCAGTTTACACGATTTACAGCGCTATGAAGCAGCAATTTTTTCCTACGATAAAGCAATTGAACTCGAACCCAACTATCCAGAAGCTTGGATGCACCGAGGAAATGCTTTAGCTTTATTGCACCGAGATGAAGAAGCAATAGAAGCTTATAATCAAGCAAGGGAAAGTGACCCCAATTCTTGGGCTTGGCTCAAGCAAGTTAAAAAACTGGAAAAATTACAGCGTTAT
The DNA here is from genome assembly GCA_003486675.1 of Cyanobacteria bacterium UBA11372. Classification (GTDB taxonomy): domain Bacteria; phylum Cyanobacteriota; class Cyanobacteriia; order Cyanobacteriales; family Aerosakkonemataceae; genus Microseira. Next base: position 3,130 of record DNGG01000349.1, on the reverse strand, counting down.
CAAGAAGCCATCGCCGTATACGATCAAAGATTGAAACTAAAACCAGAAGATCCAGATGCTTGGTATTGTCGCGGTTTAATCTTAGCCAAATTACAGCGGGAACCAGAAGCAGCACAATCTTATGAAACCGCGATCGCTGGTTACGATCGATTGATTAAACGCCATCCAAACAATCCCCAAAATTATGATGAACGCGGCGCGCTGCTAGAAAAATTACAGCGACAAAGCGAAGCATTGGAATCTTATGAAAACGCTATATCTTGCTGCGATCGCGTCCTCAAACACCAGCCAAAAGACGCTCAAACATGGTATCAAAAAGCCTGTTTGCTCTCCAAACTGCAACGGGATGAAGCCGCACTAGCTGCTTATGAAAAAGTTACTGCAATTGAGCCTAATTTTTATCAAGCTTGGTATAACCAAGGCATAATATTGACAAAAGTGCAGCAGTATGATAAGGCTATTTATGCCTACGACAAGGCGCTAGAGACAATACCAGAGAACAGCAGCGTTTGGTTTATCAGGGGAAAAACACTAGCCGAGTGGCAGAGGTACGAGGCAGCAAGAGAATCATACGATCGAGCGATCGCGCTCTATCCCGAATTTTATGGATTTTGGTTGTATAAAGGCAATGCCGTCTATTATTTGGCACAATATGAAGCAGCGATCGCCGACTACGACAAAGCAATTGAACTCAGACTAGACTGTACCAAAGCGTGGATCGATAGAGGACTCGCGTTGATGAAATTAGCACGATACGAAGAAGCGATCGCCTGTTGTGAAAAAGCGATTAAAATCGAGTTTAACTGCCCTGATGCCTGGTATAACCAAGCTTGTTGTTATGCCTTGTGTGGTGACGCCTCTAGAGCCATTCAAAGCCTCCAGCAGGCACTTACCCTAGACACAGAAGAGCGATTGAGAGAACTTGCCAAAACCGATCCAGATTTGCAAGCAATTCGAGAGCATCCGCTGTTTCAGAATTTGCTCAATTGCAGAGGAAAATAAAGGAGATAGGAGAAACAAAGTTTCTTCCCCATCCTCAAACTCCTGCCTATAAGATAGAGTGCATTACTATCTTCAGAGTGCATGGTTACCAGACCGAGAAACATCAGGACATCTGTAGCGATCGCACCGTCAAACAGCGGTTAGCTACTCCTAGCGTTACCCGTAGCATCGGGAAGTAAATTAATATGGCGCTATTTAAAACAAAAAGTCTGTCTAAACCAGTACGTAAAAAACAAAATCCGTTAGAAAATCAAAATCCACCCGCTACAGGGAAATCCCTGACGCTGCGCCAGAAAGCCGTCCTAGTCGTTGGCACAACCATCGTGGGGCTGCTGGGAGTTTTGTATGCAACTTCGTCAACGCTGTTCTTCGGCAACATTAAAGTTGCCGAAGAACAATATACCCGTCAAGCGGTTGAAAACGTATTAAGTATTTTTTCTCAAACAAAAGAAGATTTTAGCGCCCGTTTTCCCGACTGGTCAGCCTGGGATGACACTTACAGCTTTATCAAACAAGGCAAGCCCAGCAATTATATCGAGTCGAACTTAAGCGAACAAGCGCTTGCCAGCATGAAAGTCAATTTGGTACTGTATATTAATTCTGCCGGGGGACTCGTCTACGCAACCGGGGTGGATATTAGACGCCAGAAAAAAATACCCTTACCCGCGTCAGTGAAAAAGCACATCGCCAAGGGCAGTTTGCTGTTACGTTCTGCCAATAGACCAGAGATTTTAACAGGAATCTTGTCCCTTGATTCTGGCCCAATTCTGGTGACATCCCAACCTATTCTTACCAGTAAGAAAACAGGGCCAATGCTCGGTACTTTGATATTTGGGCGCTATTTAGACACAGCCAAAATTCAGAAATTAGCTAGCCGCTACCGCCTGACCTGGCACGAAATTAATACCAGCCAATTACCGCCTGACTTTTTAGCAGCACGTTCTTACTTGCTGGGCAAAGAGCAAAATAGCAAAAAAGATGCGGTCTGCCTCATGCCCAATGCCCGATGCCCGATTCTAGTTCATCCGCTGAATTCTCAAGCGATCGCAGGATACACCATCATTCAAGACATCTACGGCAAGCCAGCACTAATGCTGCGGGTGGAAACACCGCGAGAAATTTACCAGCAAGGCATCGCCAACTTGCGCTATCAGTTCGCTTCTTTAGCAATTGTAGGATTGGTATTTGGAGCGATCGCTACTTTACTCACAGAAAAATTACTCACTAGCCAGCGTCAGCGCACTGTAAGCGAAGTCCGCTATCGCGCTGTCATCGCCCAAGCAACAGACGGAATCTTCTTAATAGATGCCAAGAGCAAACGCTTTTTAGAAGCCAACGCCGCGCTGGAAAAACTATTAGGTTACACGCCCAAAGAAATCTTGCAACTAACGCTTTACGATGTCCTCCTAGAAGAGCCGGAAAAAATCGACCGCGATATCCAAAACCTCACATCAGGGAAACATTTTACCGGCGAACAGCAATACCGCCATAGAGATGGCAGCATCGTGGAAGTTGAAGTCAAAGCGAACCAAATTGCTTGTCCGGAAAAAGAAATTTTATGCCTAGTCCTGCGCGACATTAGCGCCCGCAAGCAGGCAGAAAACGCAAGGCTGCGTCAATCACAAAAAGAGCAGGCAGTTAATCGAGTCGTTCAATCTCTCCGCAACTCGCTGGAGTTGACCACAATTTTTTCCACTGCCGTATCAGAAATTGCCACGCTCTTCAAAGTGGAGCGGGCGACGATTATAGAATATTTTCCAGAGCAACAACTGTGGCGGTGCGTAGCAGAATATCGGCAAAAACCAGACCTACCTATTGCTCTGGGGTGGGAAATTCCCGATTGTAATAATTGGGTAACCCAGCGCCTCAAGCAACTAGAAATTATTCGCATTGATGATATCAGCCAGATAGAAGACGAAACGGTCAAAAACCTGGCTCAAACTTATCCCGGATCTTGGTTGATTATCCCCTTGCGAGTTGACTCTTACAGCAGTTACGACACCCGATCGATTCCGGTTTGGGGGACGCTGAATTTGTTGCGACACTGGGCCCCCACCCCCTGGGAAGATTGGGAAGTCGAGTTAGCTAGCGCGATCGCCAATCAACTGGCGATCGCCATCCAACAATC
>DNGG01000690.1 GCA_003486675.1 Cyanobacteria bacterium UBA11372 | reverse complement strand
CCCCTACAACGCTATTAACTATTGCTTTCCGATACCAGCGGACATGATATTACATCGAGTGGTACTGGTAATGGCGTTCCCAGGCAGAGTAATCGATAATTGTCACGATCGCACCAACAATTACCAATTACCAATTACCAATTACCAATTACCACTTTGAGTTATTTAACTTCTAGCAGTTCCACATCGAATATGAGAGTGGCATTGGGGGGAATGACTCCACCCGCACCGCGAGCGCCGTAACCTAAATCTGGGGGGATAATTAACTGACGCCGCCCGCCGACTTTCATCGTACCGACGCCTTCATCCCAACCTTTGATTACTTGTCCGACACCAATAGTGAAATCGAAGGGACGCTTGCGATCGCGCGAACTATCAAACTTGGAACCATCTTCCAAAGTGCCGGTATAGTGTACCGTCACCCTCTGACCTTTGTTTGGCGTCGCCCCAGTTCCTTCCTCGATCTCGATATACTTCAGTCCAGAAGGCGTGGTGATGACTTCGCCACCCGCAGTTTCTTCAGTCATAGTATTACTCGCTATGAGTGTATTTTCCTTCGTCGCTTCGGCGATCGCAGGTTGAGTCAAAGGCGATGCGGTAGCGATCGCAGCTGGCGTTTTAGAAACTTGTGATGCGATCGCTGTTTTCTGCCCTCCGCCAAGTTGAGCCACCACGATGACCAGAAAACAGACTACCACGACCCCAAAGCTAATTAAAATTCCTTTCATCCGTTTGCCCTCAGATCGGACGCCGTTTAACATATCACGCTTAGGAGTCCGATAGCGATAGTCTATTCAAGATCTATTAACGCCAGAGTTTATTTTCCAAGTCGCGTACTTGACGTTCGAGACGGTCTATGCGTCCCCGCAATTCATCCATTTCTGACTGGCGGGGAACTCCCAGATCCTGCAACATATTACGCATCTGGCGCTGCATCTGAGCTTCAAAGTTACCCTTATCCGACCCCAACTGGTGCATCATATCATCTACGAATGCCTTAGCTTGGTCGGGATTGATTTTACCCTCCTTGACCCATTCATCGCTGACTTCCCGAATTTTATCGGCTACCAAGGTCGTCGTGCCAATACCAATCATCAATGCTTGTTTTAGCCAATTGTTGTTATCCATGCTGCGTTCCTGTTATTTGGTTAAAAAGGCGGCGTCACCTATGCCATCAAGATCCTGCTGGCATCCAGTATCATTGTATGAACTCCTCAGTCCTGGTGTGTGAGGTGGATTTCCGCACCGGGTGGGAAAATGTTTAGACTGTTTAGGATCTCTGTGCGATCGCGCTTCTTGTTGTCCCCGCTTCATCTACCCGTTTTCGGTTCAACTTCGACCGCCGTAGTTTTACGTATATTTGTTAAATTTTCACGCTATTTACCTTGGGTCAGGTTAACTTAGTATCATCGTCTAATAATAAAAACAAAGTCTTTAACTCAAGCTGCAAACCTCGTAAACTTACCTAATTTTTTCCGATTTCCCAATTTGGGTAATACTTCAAGCACTAGCGGTTCAAACCTGTCTGAGATTGGTAGGTTGGTAAGTTTGTTTGTCTAGGCGATACTAGCTCAACATTAAACTGTTTTTCAAGATACCTTGAATGGGTGAAGCCTGACTGGTTTAATTCTTGTTTAACTGTAAATAGCTCGATAAATATTGGTTCTGTAAGCGGCTAATACTAACATTTTTAGCCGTAGGGTTGCATCTATTTAACGCAAGTTGCTAGTTACATCCAAGCGGAATGGTAATAGGTAATGGGTAATTGCCAAGAGCAGACATCCCAAAAATCCAATTATCAATTACCAATTACCAATTAGCTATTAGCCATTAGCAATTTGGGTTATTTAATTGCTTTTTAAACCTGTTGAGGTAGGTTATTATGTCTAGTGGAAATTTGCTTGATAGCTTGAATAAATCTGAAGAAAAAGCCTACAAATTGTTAACCGAATTTGCGGCGGATGAAGAGTTTGGGGAAAAAATAGCTAGCGCCTTCGGCGACGACTTGGATAACGCCGGAATAGAAGCATTGCGTCAGCTATGGAAATCTGGTGATTTTACAGGATTGCCAGCTGTTGAAATTCGTTCAGCAGCGGATATAAATGGCGCGAATGGGGCTTTTTCTGCTGATACTAACAAGATTTATTTATCTGGGGAATACTTGGCGCTCAATGGAGGGGATGGGAGTGCGATCGCGGATGTTTTATTAGAAGAAATCGGACATTTTGTAGATGGGCGAATTAACATATCCGATGCCCCTGGAGATGAAGGAGCAATTTTTTCCGCTTTAGTTCAAGGCGTGCAATTAGATGAACCTGCACTTCAGGCATTAAAGACTGAGAACGATACAGTTGTTCTTACCTTAGATGGGAAAGTTATTCAGCTGGAACAGCAAAATTTCACGGGTAAATTTACCAATGCGATCGCTGAACTAGATCAGCTGCTAACTACCCTACAAAATGGTATCAACAATCGAGTTTTTAGCGAGAGCATACCCATTGTCGGGGATAGTTTAAAAAATGCCAGTGACAAAGCAGTGCAATTCATCGAAAATATTAGAACTGCTGTCCACGACAAACTCGATGATATCACCGATTTAACTAATGCAACTGTTACCGATATTCAAAACGCTCTCAACACAGCGCTTGGTTCAACAAGTGGATTAGAACTACTCAAACAAGCGATCGATGTTGTTGACACTACTGACGAGGTGATATTCGATTTAAAACTCGGCCCTAAAACTCCTTCTAATTTTACGACATCGTTAGCATCAAACTTTGGCATCCCAGGGGTTGGAATTGAATTGGCTGGCGATGCTAATGTAGGTTTGGGCTTTGACTTTAACCTTAAATTGGGCGTCAATAAGACCGAAGGTTTTTTCATTGATACATCTGCAAACGACGAACTAAAAATAAATCTAAATGCCTCAACTCCCGGTTTAAATGCCAATGGTAAACTGGGATTTCTTAACCTCAACGCCACAGACAAAGGAACTAACTTTAATGGTTCTTTTGCTGTGGATTTAGCTGACTCTGGCAATCGATTGAAAGTTGCAGAAATTCCCTCGGTTAACTTTACAAGTTTGGTTGATGCTAAACTAACCGCCAATGCCGACGTTAACTTAAATATTGCCACAAGCTTCGGTGATTCAGCTAAATTTCCCAAACTTAGCAGCGACTTCAATTTAGATTGGAATTTCAACGCAGCCGATATCGATGATGCGAATTTTGGCGACTTACCAACTGTTGGATTTAATAACGTCAAACTAGACCTCGGTACATTTTTGAGTGATTTTGCCAAGCCAGTTGTAGAACAAGTTCGTCACATAACAAAACCTCTAGAACCTGTCATTGACGTTATTACGAAAGATTTGCCGTTATTGGACGAATTTGGCATCAATATCAGTCTTCTGGACATAGCTAAGACATTTGCTAAAGGTTCTCCACAGTTAGGTTTAATCGACGCAATTCCTCAAATTGTGAATGCTGCTAAAACTCTTGACAGCATTGATACAGCAGCGGGCAGCGTTTTGATCGATTTAGGCGGTTTCAGCCTTCCTGAAGATATTCGTCAGATTCCTAACCTAAGTGGAATAACACTCAATCCCAGCAATATCATCGCACCAACACTCGGTAACCCGCTGGAGCAAGCCAAAGGCAAATCAACCACAGCGAGTAGTTTCTTTGCAGGGGCAAAAGGCGGTGGTTTAAGTTTTCCAATCCTCGAAGATCCAAAAGAAGTATTCAAACTGTTTCTAGGCAAAACAGATGCCACACTTTTCTTGGCCGACTTGCCAACTTTGGGCGCTCAGTTTGAATACAAGCAAACGGTTCCGGTATTTCCCGGCATTAATGTCAACTTTGGAGGAAATGGCGGTTTTGGAGCCAATCTTGACTTCGGATTTGATACGCAAGGTCTTTTTGCCGCCGCCAGCAGTGGCAACGCCGCTGATATCTTCAATAAAGGTTTCTTTGTAGATGCAAATAGCGGGTTTAATTTAAATCTTGGATTCTTTGCGGGTGGTGGAGTTGGTATTCCTGGAGCAGCGGAATTAAGTGCCGATATTTTCATCGATGGTAAGGTGGACTTCAAACTTAACGATCCGACACCTGGGGATGGTAAAGTCAGACCGCCAGAAATCTTGCAAAACTTGTCCAAGGGAGTTAACTGCGTTTTCAATACCGAAGGTAAAGTTGAGGCGGGTGCTAAAGTATCCTACGAACTTTTGTTTGTTTTTGAAGATAGCTTTGAAATTGCCAGATTCCCGATTCCGGGTTTGAATTTCTCCTATGGTTGTGGTGGCGGTACAGAGATTAAGAATCCGGTATTAGCTAAGGATTTGGGTAGCAATCTGCTGCGACTCAACATGGGGCCAAATGCAAGCGATCGCGGCAGTGGCACTCCATTTATCAATGAAATTAACGAAGTCTTTGAAGTACAAGC
>DNGG01000350.1:15320-17417 GCA_003486675.1 Cyanobacteria bacterium UBA11372 | reverse complement strand
GCTGGTCGCCTACTCTACTTCGTAATTTTACACGAAGACAAAGCCGTCGTCCAAAAGTGCAGAGAAATTATCTCTGAATGGTTAAAGGGCATGAGTTTGGAGTTAAAACCAAGCAAAACAAAGCTCGTTCATACCCTTGAACAATATGAGCAAGAGCCACCCGGATTTGACTTTCTGGGGTTCACCGTCAGACAGTACCCTGTGGGTAAATACCTTTCAGGAAAATCTACAAACGGCAAGAAACTTGGCTTTAAAACCCTCATTACCCCAAGTCAAGAAAAACTAAAGATACATTACGACCGAATTGCGGAAGTAATTACAGCCCATAAAGCTGGGTCGCAAGCGGCATTAATCAAGCAGATAAACCCGATAATTCGGGGATGGGCTAACTACTACGCAACTGTAGTAAGCAAGGTGGCTTACTCAGACTTAGATGACCTGATGTATCGGAAGTTGGTGGCTTGGGCAAAACACCGCCATCATGGTAAATCATGGGAATGGATTAAAAACAAATACTGGCACACAATCAACGGCGAGCGTTGGGTATTCGCAACCAAACAAGGGTATAAAAACCCTTTGAGGTTACTTGATCATGCCGACACCCCCATAATTCGTCATGTGAAAGTTAAAGGCGAATTGTCTCCATACGACGGCAACCTAATTTACTGGAGTTCGCGACTGGGGAAAAATCCTCAATTGCCAACTAGAGTAGCCACGCTACTCAAACGGCAAAAGGGTAAATGCGCTTACTGCGGATTATTTTTCCGTGAAAACGATGTGTGGGAAGTTGACCATATCATTCCTAAATCGCAAGGTGGAAGGGATGAATATAAAAACTTGCAACTCCTACACAGACATTGTCACGATAAAAAGACTGCTAGTGATGGCAGTAATCGATAGAAGTATGTGTGACAAACACTGCATTGCTGAGGAGCCGGATGAGGTGAAAGTCTCACGTCCGGTTTTGAAGACCAACGGGGTTGGTGACAACCTCGTTGAGTTTAATCGCAAACTGTACGTTACCTGGATCGCCCCTGCACTTGATCCGGCGCTGAACTTCAGTCGTTATTTTACCACAATATTGGCACTGCCAGTGACAATGGCTTCTCCTCCCAGGCACTATCCGGCTGCTGTCAATTTATTACAAACACAACGCTTTTGCAATCCATCCGACCTGCAACTGGACACTCAATAGTCAACCATTTATCTATTATTGAGCTGAGATCCAGTTCAGACAATCTGGTAATAAAATAGTCGATAGTCGATCTAATATTGACTATCGACTATTTACTTCTTTAAAGCTCGGTAGAGGTAAGCTGTTCCACATTTAATTTGCAAATTTTTTCGGCTGAAACCCTTAACTGGCTTGGCTCGATCTGGAAAATTAGATGTGGTTCAGCTTATCTCTTGCAACCCAACTAATCGCATCCCTGTTGAACAATTAATAACCAAATAATTTTTGACTATTTAGTCAGGTTTGTTGAGAATGAAATAGTAAAATAATCATCAACTATTGAAATTTAAAAATTATGGCTAAGCCAATTTTCGCGATGCAGGACATGCCCAATGCTTTAAATTGATATCTTCTTAACCTGCCACAATGCCATCCTCAACGGCATCTTAATAACTCGCCAGAGTAGAAGAGATAAAGAATACCACTTTCAAGACTGGTTTAATGCCAGACTTACCAGCTTACAAGCCACCATTTCCTTTAACTTCGATCAACCAGGCAGAAACACCTCTCCTGACTTTAGAATTATCCAAAATACTGAAAAAATCAATGAAATCTTTACAGAATAAATTAACAACTATAACTGATATTGTTTCGGATTTGCCTCTCTCCATAACCGAAAAGAACCCAGATGAAAGAAAGGCTATAGAAGATGATAGCTTTCCCTTTGAGCAACTGAGCGCGATCGCCGAATTAGAAAGCTGGCGCCAGGAAATCAACCGACCCATCTATTATATCCATAAATGGTGGGCTAGAAGACTTGGTTCGGTATTTCGCGCTATTATCCTTTCTACATTCGCTCCTCAAGGTTCCGATATCCTCAGTTTATTTTATCAACCCTGTAACTTAAAGGGAGCCAAAGTTTT
>DNGG01000350.1:521-15111 GCA_003486675.1 Cyanobacteria bacterium UBA11372 | reverse complement strand
AACTTAAAGGGAGCCAAAGTTTTTGATCCATTTATGGGTAGTGGCACCACTATTGGGGAAGCCATCAAACTTGGCGCAACAGCAATTGGGCGCGATATTAACCCGGTAGCCTATTTCCTGGTCAAAAATGCCCTAATTAAAAAAGACAGACAACAGATTGTAGAAACCTTTGAAACCATCAAAAAAGCTGTAGCTGTTCGGCTTCAATCCTATTACACAACCATTTTAGACAATGGAGAACCTGCTACGGTTCTTTACTATTTCTGGGTGAAATACGTGCCTTGTCCTGCGTGCAACCGCGAGGTTGATTTATTCTCATCCTATATCTTCTCAAAGCACGCCTACCCTAATAAGTTCCCCCAGGCTCAAGTTGTCTGTCCAGAATGCGAAAATATCAATGCAATTCATTACGCTGCTGATAGCGTCACTTGTACTAGCTGTCAATTCGTTTTTAACCCACAAGTGGCTGCTGTTAAAGGTCAGAAAGCAACTTGCAATAATTGCAACCATACCTTTTCAATTGTTAAGGCAGTACAGAAGGTTGGAAAGCCACCAGCGCACCGAATGTACGCTAAGTTAGTGCTGCATTTAGATGGTTCAAAGCAGTATTTACCGATTAACCAGTATGACCAAAACCTGTATGAAAAGGCTATAAGGGAATTAAGCATCCGCTCAAACGCTTACCCAGTTGTTGCCATACAACCGGGTTACAATACCAACCAGGTACTGAATTATTGTTATCGCTATTGGCACGAAATGTTTAACTCGCGTCAGTTACTGAGTTTGAGCATATTAGCAGAAGAAATCAAAAAAATAGATAATATAGAGCTGCGAGACTTATTTATCTGCCTTTTTTCTGGAACTCTCGAATTTAATAATATCTTTGCTTCGTTCAAAGGCGAGGGAACAGGAGCCGTGCGTCATATGTTTTCTCACCATATTTTAAAACCGGAGCGCACGCCATTAGAGGCGAATCTCTGGGGAACTCCCAAAAGTTCGGGTTCGTTTTCAACGCTGTTTGAAAGCCGAATTTTGAAGGCGATAGATTATTGCTTTCAACCGTTTGAAATCAAACCCGTTCAGAAAAAAGGAAAAGTTGAAACCCAAAAAGTTTATGGTTTATCGCCTGCTATTGATTTTGAAATAGCGGATTCTTTTGATAAACTGAGCGAACTAAAACCAATTTACCTTGATTGTGGAGATTCAGCGGTAACAGATATCGCGACAGAAAGTATTGATGCGGTTATAACTGACCCACCGTTTTTCGATAACGTTCGCTATTCGGAACTAGCAGATTTCTTTTACGTTTGGCAGCGTTATCTAGCCTCAGATAAGGTTGCTTGTAATCAAACTACGCGCCATCCTCACGAAGTTCAATCGGAGGATGTCTCAATTTTTACTGAACGGTTGCAAAGAGTGTTTTCTGAGTGTCACCGGGTTTTAAAGCCAGAGGGGTTGATGGTGTTTACTTATCACCATTCAAAAGCAGATGGATGGCAGGCGATTTTAACTGCTTTAGTCCAGGCAGGTTTGGCAATTGTTGCTACTCATCCTATCAAGTCGGAAATGTCTGTTGCGACTCCAAAAAGCCAAGCTAAAGAACCGATTGATATTGATGCGATCGCTGTTTGCCGGAAAAGAGATAGGATAGAGTTAAAAGATAATCTTGCGAATGCCTTGTCGTCAGCTGGACTCAATACCGCTAATCAAGTTCAACGGTTTAATCTTTATCAGAGACGTTTAAGTAGGAATGATCTGCTGGTTGTTTATATGGCGCAACTTCTAAAACCGCTTTCAGTACATCCGCAGATGGAAATAGCTATAGACTGGCTTGAGGCGAGACGCAGCCAAATTGAGCAGTATGTTGAAGATATATATGCCAAACAAATATTTTAGCTTTTTGCTACTAATTTCTCAAAATATCAGTAAGAGTGGTATAGCTTCAGAGCAGTGTTAGTATACTGTGTTATAATCGGAGCGGAATTGAAATTTATTCATGCCAGCTAAAGACTTATTTCATAATACAGTTAGAACAGCCCTCGATAAAGATGGGTGGACAATTACCGATGAGAATCTATATATTCAAGTTGAGGATGTTGATTTTTACATAGACTTAGCAGCCGAGAGAATCTTGGCTGCTGAAAAAACTGGTCAAAAGATAGCAGTAGAGATAAAATCTTTTTTAGGAGCTTCAGATGTGACTGAGTTTCACCTAGCACTCGGTCAATTTCTTAACTACCGTTCAGCATTGAGATTGACAGAACCAGATCGGACTTTATATTTAGCAATTCCCGAAGATGTTTACGATGAGTTTTTTCGCCGGAGATTTATTCAAAGAGCTATTGAAGAACATTACCTAAAATTACTAATTTTTAACCCTGAGAGAGAGGAGATTGTGAGATGGAGAAACTAAATTATCCAGAAGTGGTACAAACAATTCTGAAACATCATGTAAAAAATCGTCCGAATAGTCAAACAGAAGTGCAACTGATATTTGATACGGATCGCGATCGCTACCAAGTTCTTAATATTGGTTGGCAAGATTTAACCAGAGTATTTGGTTGTATCATTTACGTGGAAATTAAAGATGGCAAAATTTGGATCGAACGGGACGGGACGGAAATCGGAGTTGCTAATGAATTAGTAGAAGCTGGTGTTCCTAAACAAGATATAGTTTTGGGTTTTAAAGCACCATATAAACGGAAATTTACTGAGTTTGCTGCTAGTTGATGACAAAAATAGCTCGGTGTAAAGGCGACGAAAAACGGTTAGTTCGCAACAATAGGAGTTGTGCAATACTTGGGCTTTCACTTCTTCCCAACTTTCTCCTGCTAGACTCAAGTTGCTCTTGAAGAGCGATATGACTGGAGGCACGCTACGCGATCGCATCTTCTTCTCCAATATTAACAACTGAAAGCGGCAGAAAATCAGCTTTCATTCGCTCTAACCGACAACAGGTAATCCTGCCAAAGCCATCGCCACTTCCTCTGCACTGTACTCGGTATCTACCAGTTTTCCTGCCTGATAATCCATATACGCCTGCATATCAAAATGCCCATGACCGCACAGATTAAACAAAATTACCTTACTCTCTCCAGACTCTTTGCATTTTAATGCCTCATCAATCGCAGCCTTAACCGCATGGTTAGCTTCTGGAGCGGGAATAATCCCTTCGATGCGAGCAAAAGTCAATCCAGCAGCGAAACAACCCAACTGATATTCCGAGCGAGGTTGTGCAAGTCCCAAGTTAACCACATGACTAACCAAGGGAGCCATCCCGTGATAGCGTAAGCCACCGGCATGAATTCCTTCCGGTACAAAAGTACTGCCCAAGGTATGCATCTTTACCAGCGGCGTCAGGTGCGCCGTATCGCCGAAATCATAAGCATACTTGCCACGAGTCAGCGAAGGACAGGCAGCGGGTTCTACAGCAATAATCTCAACCTCTCGCTCACCTCGCAGCTTTGCACCCAAAAACGGAAAGGCGATTCCGGCAAAATTGCTGCCCCCACCCGTACAACCAACAATGATATCTGGATAATCTCCTGCCATTTCCATCTGTGCCAAAGCTTCTTGTCCAATTACCGTCTGGTGCAGCAAAACGTGATTGAGAACGCTGCCCAAAGCGTACTTGCTCCCCTCATCAAAGGCGGCAACTTCTACCGCTTCACTGATAGCGATACCCAGACTACCTGTACTGTGGGGATTTGCGGCTAGAATTGAGCGCCCCGCCTGGGTTTCTTCGCTGGGACTGGCAACGACTCTAGCACCATAAGTTTCCATCAATGCTCGACGGTACGGCTTTTGGTTGTAGCTGACTTTAACCATATACACCAGCACTTCCAGCCCAAACAGCGCCCCAGCAAACGCGAGTGAGGAACCCCACTGTCCAGCTCCAGTTTCCGTGGTCAGTCGCTTTACACCTGCTTGCTTGTTATAGTACGCCTGGGCAACGGCTGTATTGGGTTTGTGGCTTCCGGCAGGGCTGACGCCTTCGTATTTGTAGTAAATCTTGGCAGGGGTATCGAGGGCTTTCTCCAGTCGGCGTGCGCGATATAGCGGTGTTGGTCGCCATTGACGGTAGATGGACTGAACTTCATCAGGAATCTCTATCCAACGCTCTTGGCTGACTTCCTGTTCAATTAGGCTCGTGGGAAACAGGGGAGCCAAATCATTGGGGGTAATCGGTTGCCCGGTGCCGGGATGGAGAACGGGGGGTAGAGGCGCGGACAAATCTGCCTGGATATTATACCAGGCGGTGGGCATTTTGTCTTCTGATAAGAGGTACTTGATGGTGTCCATTCCAGTTTCTAGAGATAGTAGCGGCAGTTTGCCTTGAGGCTTCTATTGTCGCCGATCGCTGCTCTTAGCGATCGCGACTGGAGTTATAGTTTGGAGAAGTCTAATATAACCACCGATAATTTGAGAGTTTTCCAATGGCTTACACCGCGCAAAAAATCCTAAGTTTTGAAACATTTTTAGAGCAATATCGTGACAACCCCCGCTATGAACTCGCTGAGGGAGAATTAGTTGATATGGAACCTACCGGGCCTCACGAAACCGTGGGGGGTAAACTGGCAACTCAAATCGGCATCGCCATTACGAAAGAAAAACTCCCCTGGTTCATTCCCCGCACTTGTTTAATTCGTCCTTTCGCAGACGGAGCTACCGCCCGCCGTCCCGATATTGTCGTGTTAGATGAAACCGTTCTCAGCAGCGAACCATTATGGGAAAGAGAACCTGTGATTACCCTGGGACGATCGATTAAATTGGTGGTAGAAGTTGTCACTAATAACTGGGAAACAGATTACGCCCGAAAAGTTGAAGAATATGCTCTTTTAGGAATCCCTGAGTATTCGATTGTGGATTATCGGGGCTTGGGGGGAGTGGCTTTTATCGGTAAACCGAAACAACCGACTTTCACTGTTTGTCAACTGATTGATGAAGATTACACCCAGCAACAATTTCGTCTGGGTAAACCGATTATTTCTCCTCTGCTAAAGAGCTTGCAACTTCGCCTTGATGACATTCTTCCCCGTTAGGCGCTCCTCTATCGGGAACCTTGGAATTGGCTTTGGTGAATATACTGAATAGCGATCGCACAATATGACAGCGTTCCATTCTAGCTAATTGAAAACTTGGCATCAACCCAACCAACAGGAACTACCTGTTGGTTGTTTTTTCGGAAAATGGCGCTTAGTTATTAATAGTTTTGTTGAGGCTCTGACGAGCAAAACGCCGTGAAGAATTGGGTAAAACCAATGATTACTGTCACGGTTTATCACAAGGCTGCGAATGTAGTCGGGAATCTCTCAAAGCGTGCCATCAAGACTCTGAAACAAGCTGATTTCTGCGTGGTTAAACAGGAAGGAGAACTTGGATTCACTGGCAGCTTGACAATTCCCTTGGAACCGGAATCGGGTTTAACTTGGCAAGGAGTTAAGAGTTGTTTGGAAAATTCTGGGTATAAAGTTCGAGTGATTTGCTAGTTTTCCGATCTCAATCCTGGCACGATGTTGAGCGTGTCAGGATTATTTTTTGATTCTATTTTCAGACATCGCCTAAAATAGGTTTAATTCCAATCTGTGCCAACGCCATGCAAATCGTTCTACTACCTGAAGTTGAAGCCCTTTTACAGCGCCAACTCATCAGTGGCAAATATAATAGTGCGATCGCAGTTATCGTTGCAGGTGTCAAACTCCTTGAACCACAGCAAGACATCTACCAAGGGCGACTGCAAGAACTCCAACAGGATGCACTGATTGGTTGGGAAGCGTCTCAACGCGGTGAAGTAGTTGATGGTGCAACTGCAATCGCACAAATTCTCGCGGTGGTGCGATCGCGAGTGCGTGCCGTAGGCATATCGCTCTGGGTACATCAGCAAAGCCCGCATCCCTGTATCAAAATTTGATGTTCAAAAGATGAATGAACTATGTCAACTGTAATTGATATCGCTACACTTATAACTCGATCGCCTGAAACCTGTGGCAACCGTCCTCGGATTGCTGGAACTAGAATAACGGTGGGGCGAATAGCTACTTTGTGGAAACAAGGAGTAACTCCCGAAGAGATGGTAGATAATTGGCCTTATTTAAGCCTAGCGCAGGTTTATGCGGCTTTGGCTTACTATCACGCTAATAAAGAAGAAATTGAAGCGATTTTGGCGGCAGATGAAGCAGAATACGATCGCTTATCAGCCTTATATTCTAGTTAGGAGACACCCTTAGTGTGAGTCAAATTCGTCTGTACTTTGATGAAGATATCATGGAAAAAGCCTTGGTGCTAGCTTTGCGATCGCGTGATGTCGATGTACTAATGGTGGTTTAGGTCAAAGGCTTGCTGGAACTTTGCTGACTTGGATGCAAGAACGTACCAGCGACGCAATTGTTATTGCTAGCGTTAACCGCATGGAATGGTTGCCACCGGAACTTACCCGCGCCGGACGCTTTGACTACATCTACAAAGTAGATTTGCCCAATCATGGCGAACGCAATACTATTTTTAATCTCCACTTAGCTCGATTTGATGAGCGATTCAAAAATGGTAGCGATCCATATACTCACGAGTCAAGAAAAGAGGTGATTAAAAGAACACAACGCTGTGTTGGCTCGGAGATTCAGACGATTGTAGAACGAGCTGCAGCTACTACTTTTTATCAAATGTTTCCCGATGAGAATGCGCCAATTGGGTCGGTACTTCCGCCGTTGGAAATATCTCCTGAAACTCTGCTTGAAGAACGCAAGCAAATTAAGCCTCTGGCTATTCGCGAAGCTGACCGGGTTGAATCAATGCGGCAATATTGCTGATTTGCAAGCACTTCCTTCTTCTAGTATTGATGAATCTGTATTTGCTATTAGTAATGTGGATATTTATGGGGATTAAAACACATCGCTCCTAAAATTACCGGAAGAACTGCCTCCAGGCTGCTGCGCGATCGCCTGGGGACTCACGCGAACACGTTGAAGGATGTGCTTGAACCTTCAATATTGATTAATACAATTTTCCGAAATTGTTGCTAAAAATTGTTTTCCTTTACACTCTGGAGTTGTTTGATACCAAATCGAGAATTAAACCCAGCATTAAAGCTGCGATTACTCCTACGCCCAGATTAAATAGTACATAAAAACCACTGTAACGCAGACAAGGAGCAAGACCATCTTGAGGGCAATTTAAGGATTGCTTGGGGTATACTTGGGTGAGGATAGTCTCTACAGGTTTCCCTGGGGATTGGGCAGAAAGACCACTGACAGCTAAACCAGCACCTACTAGAGCCACAACACGTTCTAATTTCTTTTGTTGCTGTTCCCGTTTGCGATCGCTCTCTGCCTGTTCAATCTCGACAATACCTCGAATAGCCACCTGCATCTGTTCAAATAGTTGTCTAGCAGGAGCAAGATAGTTGAGGTCTACTTGAATTTGCTCTTGAAATCGCTGGCAGGTTTTGTTAAAGAAGTTATCAAAAAATTCTAACCTATCGTCTTGGAAGCTGAACTGGCGAATTTTTTCTAGCCAAAGTTGATAGTTTTTGGCATTAGTAGCAATTGCCGTTTTATGGTCTTCCATGTCTCGCAGGTAACGTGCATACTCAAAAGTTTTAAGTGGTATTTTAGTTAGTTTTTCTTTCAGGTATTTCAGTCGTTCTTCTACAGGTTGTTTGAGGAAATGCTGCAAGCTTTGCGTTTCCTGCTCCAGTTCAGCGTAGATTCTTCTAGTTTGGTTATAACACCAGCGAGCCTGAGAATAAGCAAAGAGAATCTTACTACGGCAACATAGCAAATTGAGAAAAGAAAGGTGAGTTTTTTCAATCCGTTCCTTGGTTTCAGGATGGCGATTCAACCATACCAGGATATGACATTGTTCAACAGGTTTTTCTTGACCAGTCTCATATTCAAAAATTGGGCTACCAAACAATTTACCAACTTCTACAAAAACAGGACGTTTTTGCTGAGAATCTTTTAAGAAAGCATCTACACAAGCATGAGCTAAATCTAAATCTTGTTCGGGTAGGCTTGTTGGCTCTTCCCCATAGAGAATCAAGGTTTGTCCTAAGGAAGCATCAAGATTTTTGGCTAATAGACAACCTTGGGGATTGAGATGGGTTAATTGCTGAACAGGAACAGTAACATTTTGAGAGTACAATGTCAGTTCCAGAATATAAGTGTCATGTATTTGAATGGGAGACACTTGCAGTTCGACATGAGAGCTTCCTAGCTGTAACGGTAGCTGATAAGATAAGCTACGGCTTTCAGGCAAAAGTTCTACGTAACTACCTGCTGAAAAAGTTTTGGTTCTAGAGGAACGCAATTTTTCCAAAAGAGTTCTCAGTTCTGGGGCTGCTAGAGGTTCGCTTAAATTGGCGCATTTTTCCCATAGTTTTTCAGCATCTGGCGTCAGTTTTTCTGGTTGCTCAGTTAACTCCTGACACAGATGAAAGGCACACAAAGTAACGCTAGGATTTTTGATTTGAAATGCTGCGTTAGTCATTTTGCATTCTCAGGCTCAGTATTGCTAGTTGAGCTTTCAGCTTTAGAGCTATTACGGATGGCATTGAGCAAAGTTTCTTTCTGATTTTTCAGATCTTCGAGACTAATTTCAGCAGGGGTGGAATTAATGCCTCCAATCCATTTTTCATCACTAGATTCGTAACTACTGCTCATTGATGCTATTAGCGCCATCATTTGATCATAAATTTTTGAGTGAGAAGTACACCAGTCAGTAATTGCATTTGCTAGCTGTGCTGCATCGTCTGGTAAGGGTGTAATTAATGCTTCCAGTTCTGCCCAGTCTGATTGGTGAAACATCTTAGGACAGTCAATTAGCAGTTGCTTAAAAGCTTTTAACACTAAAATGTTAGCATCCATATTCTTTACTCCTATTGACCAATCGCACAAAACGCCGCCCAATGGTAAGGCTCCCTAAAAGGTTTATCGGTGGAACTCAGCTCGTGAAACTGAGCCTTGATAACTAACTTCTGCACTAAACTCCAAGGCAAATTGTCAATCCACTCCTGTAATTCTTCTTTTGTGAGATCCCGCAGCCAGAGTTGCGCTTGGTTAAGGGCAAGTGCTAGCGACATCTGATGGTGCAGATTTTCATAAAATTTAATCATCAGAAATGCTGTAGACAGGTCATTTACCGTCCACAGGCTACTAACCACGGCTGGAGTTCCGGCAACTAGGAAACCGCTGGGTAAGCCAATGTATTCATCGCTGATGTTATGAAAATCGATTAATCCTGTCTCGCAAGCAGAAAGGGTGACAAGACGACATTGTTCTAATTTGAGGGCGAAGACTGTATCTAGGGTGAGGCAATTGTTTAGATCGAGTACTTCATCATCACTTAAAGGTAAATAGCGTTCTTCTGCGAATCGCTTCTCTAATACTTCTTCAAGCAGAGTGCCGGAAGTAAAAATTTGAAAGTCGTCTTGATTGAATTTAGGAGGTATAGGTTTATGGGAGTTTGCTAGGATAAGTGCAGATTTTTGGGGCTTGTTGACGTTAAAGTAACCGTGACAGCTAAAGTGGGCGCAGTGGAAAGTGTTGAGAGGTTTGCCATCTATGGCGGCTTTGGTGGCAGCAGATTCGACGAGGACATCTGCTGGATTGAAGTAGCCTTTGATGGTTTCTACTTCGATATTCGTGTAGCTTAAATCTCCAGTAGGGTTTTGAACGGCAAAGAGGCTGGTAAAGTCGAGGCGTTTTCTAGTTTGAGCAAGTTCCAGTAGTTGACAGCTAGGGGCGTAGCTAACGCCACGTGGAAATACATCGAGAAGACAAGCCGAAGTTTCAGACTTTTGACTTCCCACAGGCAAGGCATGAAGCGGAAACAAATGTAAATACCGATGAGGAATTAAAATTAACCGATCGCACTCTTTTGGAATTTGCTTACTCCCTTCCCGCCAGAAGATTTTGTATTTGGGGGCGGACAAGGTATGCGATCGCATAAGTTCTCCCTGGTGGGCTGACAATTTATGCGATCGCACTCAAATAAACGGGAAAAACTGAAAGAGGAAATTAGGCAATACGCTTTGTTTTCCCCTTTTAGGATGTAGAACTCGCGTGAAAGCAAGTTCGGTGAAGCGCCAAGAGTAATGGCGTAATTTAGGTACTCTCAGGCTTACTTTGCCAGAGCTAAAATATGTGCGATTGTGTGTTGAATCTGCTCTGGAGTCTGAAGGTGGTTAACTTGTAAATATTGATATATTTTGGCTCGAATCATTTCGATAGTTGTCCCTATTGGTTGATGGTGTAATAGTGTAAGCCTAAGTTGATGGATTAAATATTCAACCAGATTATAATCAGGAGAATAAGGAGGCGTATGAATAAACTCTATTTCTAACTTTGAGTGGATACCAAGTTTTAATAACTCCTCCTGTAACAAATTTTTCATCTTTTTCTTGTGAGTTGAATTGTTGTCCAAAATTATGGTTAGTTTGTGAAAGCCTTGTTTGGATATATCATCACATAACTCTGTAAAATAGTTAACGATATCTTCAGTCTTAGCACGTTCAGTTAACTTCAAATATTCTTCGCCTGTAATGGCATCCACACAGAGAAGACCATTGAATTTATTTCGTTTCCGTTCATTACTGGGGATTTGCGGTCTGCTATTTTTTTCGGCCCAAGTGTAGAACAAGCTCGGACGGTCATAAACTGCAAATTCGTCAAAAAAGGTGATTTTTTCACCTATTTGCTGACCTGACAGTTTTTTTTAAAGTTGCTATAAACTCTTTTTGGCGTTCTCGATCGGCTCTCTTCATAGTCCCGATGCGCCTTTTGGTGAGATAATTTTAGTGAATCTAAAATTTCATAGATCCGGCTATCCTTTAATGAAACTCCCCATCTTTGTTCGATTACTCTGCTAATTATTTTTCCCGTCCAAATTGCTCTATCTATACCATAGTCTGTTGGTCGAGACTCCAAAATCATTCTTTTAAGTTCCATCTGTTGTGATTCATTTAACCGAGATCTAACTTGGTGAGTAATTGGTTTCGTAAGTTCTAGTAGCCCGCCCTTTATAAATTTATCTATCCATTCAGTTAACGTTACATAGCTACAACCTACTTTTTGGGCAACTTCTGGTCTACTGTCTCCCAGCCACAAGTATTTGATTGCTAATAATTTTTGGCGAATATAGCTTTGCTGATTTTGATAGTACAACTTTTGCCATAACTCCCAGTTTGGCTCTATTTCCCGTAGCTTAGAAGTGCGATTTTTCATACTTTACGCTTAAAAGCTAGATTTTGCCTTTTTCAATTATCCATCTTGCATTGTACTGAACGTTTATACTTACCTGTTCTCAACACTAGCTCTGCTTAAGTACTATTGCTTAGTCTCCTTGGTGGGCGGACAAGGTATGCGATCGCATACCTTGTCCGCCCCCAAATACAAAATCTTCTGGCGGGAAGGGAGTAATGATTTCATCAATTTGCAAAATTTGAGCCAGTAAATGCAGACGGGTAGTCAGGCGGCGTTGCCAGTGAGATTTTTTTGTTGAGTAGGCTCTTAGATATCCCTTTAACCACTTTTCTAATTTTTTGAGGTTGTTCAGCTCGGACTGCCAGACGATATGCTGTTGAGTTTGGCGGGTGAATAGTAAACAAACAAGCTTAATGCCTGTAATGAAAAACTCCGCAATAACAGTACGATCATCTAGGTTTTTTTGAAATTGCTCAAACTTATAGCCACAACCCAAGGGTAGGTAGCGATTTTCCAATTCATTACACCGTTGCTGTAACTGTGTAAGATGTTGGGCTAGAGCTGTTGGTTTTTCAGCTTTGCCATTCTGAAGTTGATACTGACCTTTGGCTATTTCATCTCTGTATTTTTCTAGTTGAGTGGCAATTTCTGGGGGAAAAATAGTTTTAAGGTTACGTTCTAGGATTAATTCCACCAAATTGCGGGTCTTGCTACGCTCGACGTATTCAATTGCTTCGGTAATCTTCCCCAGTTCCAGGCAAACTTCCACCATGCGGCTATAGAGTTGATTCCATTTCTCAGCTAATTTTTGTTTCGCTTCAGCACCAGAGAATGTTTCTCCCCGCAATAATTCTACTGTGGCGATCGCCAAGTCAAAGGTAGTGTAGGCTGAGGCAAACTGTTTTACATCCTGGTAAGTGATACCCAGGTTCAATAAAGTTTCTGCATGGTCATGAGGTAATGCCTCGCGGGTTCTGACTGTTAAAGCTGCTTGATAAGCATTGATAGCAGCTTCAACGTTCTCTTCTCTTCCTCTTGCTATTGTGTCAGCGTAAGCAATGCCCAAATTATTTTGCGTTCTAGCCCATTCATAGGGTAGTGCCTCGCGGGTATAGACAGTCAAAGCCGCTTGATAGGCATTGATAGCGGCTTCAATGTTATCAGATTTCTCTCCCAGTACTCTATCGGTGTAAGCATAGCCCAGATTATGTTGCGTCATCGCCCATTCATAAGGCCATGCTTCGCGGGTGTAGACTCTCAAAGCCTCTTCATACAAAGCAATAGCAAGTTCAATGGGATCGTCTCCCCTATTGCCCAGTCTGCTCAGTGTATGGAAAGCAGTGCCCAGATTATTTTGCGTTCTAGCCCATTCATAGGGCCATGCCTCGCGGGTGTGGACTCTCAAAGCCTCTGCGTAGGCAGCGATCGCAGCTTCGATGTTGTATGCCCTATTTCCCAGTATTCTGTTACGGTAAGCATTGCCCAAATTATTTAGACAAGTTGCCCAGTCATTGGGAAATGCTTCGCGAGTGCAGACAGTCAAAGCCTCTTCATAGGCAGCGATAGCTTTTTCAATATTATCTGCCTCCTCTCCCAGTATTCTGTCGCGGTAGGCAGATGCTAAACAAATCTGCGTAAGTACCCAATCGTTGGGTAATGCCTCACGGGTTCTGACTGTCAAAGCCTTTTGAAAAGCAGCGATCGCAGCTTCGATATTGTCTGCTGTATTTCCCAGTATTCTGTCACAGTAAGCATTGCCCAGATTATGTTGCGTCATCGCCCATTCATAGGGAAATGCCTCAGAGGTTGTGACAGTTAAAGCCGCTTGGTAAGCAGCGATCGCAGCTTCGATGTTATCTGCCCTAACTCCCAGTATTCTGTTGCGGTAAGCAATGCCTAGATTATTTTGCGTCATTGCCCATTCATCGGGAAATGCTTCGCGGGTATAGACAGTCAAAGCCGATTGGTAGGCAGCAATGGCAACTTCGATATTGTTTGCCCTATCTCCGAGTATTCTGTTTCTATAAGCTTCCCCTAAACAAATTTGCGTCATTGCCCAATCATGAGGTAATGTTTCACGAGATCTGACTGTCAAAGCCGCTTGGTAGGCAGCGATCGCAGCTTCGATGTTGTCTGCCCTATTTCCCAGAATTCTTTCACAGTAAGCAACACCCAAATTATGTTGCGTCATTGCCCATTCGAGGGGAAATGCTTCGCGGGTATAGACAGTTAAAGCTGATTGAGAAGCAGCGATCGCAGTTTCGATGTTACTTGCCCTATCTCCCAGTATTCTTTTACGGTAAGCATTCCCCAGAGCATTTTGGGCCATCGCCCAATCCTGAGGAAATGCCTCCTGGGTAAACACAGATATTACTATTTCATAACCAGTGATGGCAATTTCCATGTTGCTGGCTCTATCGCCCAAGGGAAACTGCTCTATGAGATTGCTAAAGTTGCTAATAACTGCGACGATAGATGGCGCTTGCTCTGGCAGCTCTGCCAGTATATTTGTTGACCAAGCCCGCAACAGTTTCGCAAAAATATCATTTAGTTTCTCTGTATTTGCTTTCAGCAACGGGTAAACTATCTGTGCGTTGCCATCGGTTGTATAAGTTGAATACAATACCTGCTTGAGAAAGTTTAGTTGGGAGTCATCTACTAACCGCTCTGCAAGATTCATTAAATAATTAGCCTTGTCTTGGTTGCCCTGCGCTCTGAGATTATTAGCTACCTCTAGCATCCTCAGTTCCAATCTTGAATCCACCAAATCCCGATTGGCAGTCAAAATCTGCGAGACTTCCTCATCACTGGAACAGGCGAGTAGTTGATCAATTAAATTCCGATAAGCTTCGAGGCGTTCTTCGTTCATGGGGCGACACCTCAGCATATATACTTATCTCTATATTATTTCGATGTCCAGACCCGGAGCGACTCCTGTAACAAAAGTTGACCCTGCTTTGCGAGGGCGACTGATGGATGTTTGCAATACTATAGCGGTTCTCATTGGAATAAAATACGCAGCAGTAGGGGCACGGCATAGACAATATTTCCCACTCTCCAAAAGACTTTCGGTATCGTGCCCATCTAATTCACCAAACCGCACTAGGAAGAAGCTTTCTAAAATCGAGCGCTGTCCTTCTTGTATACCTTCTTGTTTGCCTGCTTGTTTTGCGGCTTCTCATTGCTGTTGAAATAAGGGTGCGATCGCCATATCTACAAGCCTTTTTAACCAGTCTAATTGGACAGTCTAGCTAACAGTTCTTCATCAGACAATTGAGGCAACTGTTGCAACAATAATGCTAACTCTTCCGGAGACAATGCGAGTAAGTTTGTCACCAGATCGGGGATGCGTTCTGGCAGCTCGGCGTCAGCCGTATCGCCTAATTGACCAA
>DNGG01000350.1:0-344 GCA_003486675.1 Cyanobacteria bacterium UBA11372 | reverse complement strand
AGCCGTATCGCCTAATTGACCAACCCGCATTCTCAGGACATTTTCTGCTAGCAACCTTCTAGCTTGCTCAATTCCCTGTTCGTCACCAGTCAGTGCAGATAATTGCAGCAATAACAGCGTAAATTCGGTAGCAGGTAAAGCCGATACCGGGACTAACAAAGCAGCCAAAAGTGCGTCTAATTCACCAAACCGTACCCGCAGAAAGTTTTCTAAAATCGAGCGCTGTCCTTCTTCTCTTCCTTGTTGAATCCCTCGTTCAATTCCTTGTTGAATGCCTTGTTGAATACCTTGTTGTGTTCCTCTTTCAATACCTTGTTGTAGTCCTCGTTGTTCTGCCGCTTCTA
>DNGG01000367.1:8074-8207 GCA_003486675.1 Cyanobacteria bacterium UBA11372 | reverse complement strand
CGTTCCCAGGCAGGAGCCTGGGAACGCCATTACCTCTACCAGGAATGATAATGTATCCGGTGGAGCGAAACTCCTGGGTCGTCGCTTCGCTAACGCCTAATACCAAATTCCGCTCCACCCCCCAATACCACCA
>DNGG01000367.1:4527-7947 GCA_003486675.1 Cyanobacteria bacterium UBA11372 | reverse complement strand
ATGATAATGTATCCGGTGGAGCGAAACTCCTGGGTCGTCGCTTCGCTAACGCCTAATACCAAATTCCGCTCCACCCCCCAATACCACCAGTGGGCGGCTACGTAAGCGCAGATCAGGCTATCGAGTTTATCTTCTACGGTTTTTAGAGCCAATCCCGTTAAGGGAATTTCGGGTAATTCTGTTAGGTTGAGGCGCGGTTGTAGGGTTGACAAATCCTCTAAAATATGCTGTCGTAGCTTGATTAATTCGGCTCTTTTTTCGGAGATTTTGCCTTTTTTGTATTTTAAAATTCGGTCTAATTTGAATAGATTGACAATCGCTGGATGGGGAAATACTTCGATTTGAAATCGTCCCAATTGTTGTGGTTCGATAATCGGGGCGTGGGCGAAACCGCGTGCTTCTAAACTTAGGCCAAATTCTACTGTGCGTTGGGCGAAAGGGCGTGCTAAATTGGCGGGGTAGCATCCGGCGTGATAGCGTCCAAAATGTTTGTGAGCGAGTTTATCTGGGAGGCGCATTCCCGTTGCATTGGGGATTAAAGTCGGGGCGTCTACGGCGATGATTCCGGGTTGGTTGGGGGATAGCCAGGTATCGATCCAGACGAGGATGTCTGTAATCGTTTCTAGTCGGTTTAAATCGAGGAGTTGCAATTGGTTATCTTGCCATTCTAGACAGCATAAACCACTGGCACCGGAACGCCAACCTAAGTCAATTCCGAGAAATTTCATCATGGGGGATTTTACGTGCGATCGCTCTTTCATCATGCCCGATAAAATGCCCGCCGATTCCCCCAGATTCCCCCAAATTTTCCCAAATTTTCCCAGGTTGAAACCTGGGGCTACACAAACGAAGCCTGCCAGAGCAGGCTATTGGAAACCCGCGAAGGCGGGTTTTGTTTGTGTGCCCGCTTGCGCTCCGCGATTTTAATCGTCGGGGCGATTGTTGGGGTTTTGGGGGATGCGATCGCTCTCCTCAAAACTCTTTTGGGTACGATGGGTTTTGACGATTAACTCGATGCTTTGGGCAATCATCCACGGAATAACATCGATTGCGGGTTTGCCTGAAAGCACATCGAGATTGCCTTTCACACTAATGATGACTGCTTGCATGATAAATGCACCTGCTGTAACTCGCCGCACAAACTTTTGACGATTGTCTTGGTTTTTTTCGCTTTTTGTTAACCGGGTAAACATCTTTCCTGTACCTCTGAACGTCATAATTCAGTGATACTGAAGTGCAGAGGTTGAAATTGAGGCAGTTCAGTTCAGATATTAAATTCCATGTTCTGATATGTTGCTTTGTTGGCAAATCAAATAGCGCTTTCGTCCGCACCCGCCAGGGGTTCAAACCCCTGGCTAATAGCGAAAGTCGGTTTAAAACCGACTAAAGCCCAGATTCATAATGTTCAGAACTTACGCAAAATCTCTATATTTAGGGTGCGTTAACGCGGTGTAATATCATATCCGTTCACAATGACAGGCCAAGTGTTTTTGACGGGAGTAGGGGCGGGTTTTACGAGAGATTGTTGTTATCAGCGCACTGGTTAAATAAACCCGCCCCGGTTCAACCACCGATGAAACCAGACATGATATAACGCACCATTTCCAACATATTTGGTATCCCTGTCTCAGCCTTAATGTTTGCAGTCCACTTAAGTGGACTTTCGCTATTAGCCAGGGGTTTGAACCCCTGGCGGACTGTCGGGATAGCGCGGGCTGTCGAGATAGCGGGTAATGGCTACAATCGGTTAACGTATTGATATCTGCAATGGTATTGAGCTACTACCCATGAGGGAAACCCGCAAACGCGGTATTCGCGCAACGGAAGAAGGACGGCAAAAACTCACAACTGCCAAAGCTGCTAAACGTAACCATAACGACAAAGTTTGGACTTATTTGGACATCGCCACAGAAGCGGGGGTGGATGAATCAACCGTTAAGCGATTTTTCCGGGGAGATGGGGTAGATAGAGAATCTGCAATTTCGATTTGCAAAGCTTTGGATCTGGAAGTAACAGATATAGTAGATCCAAAAGAGTTAAATCCACCCACACCAACCACCACACCAACAGAAATCAACTGGCGCGATATCTGCAACCAAGTTTTAGCAACTCAACAACTCCGCCGCCAAGCAACAGCACAACAATATGAATTAAATATTTACGTTCCCTTGGGATTAATGGAACGTCCCAAAACACCAAACCCCAATAGGGAAGATTCGCAACCGCAGAAAGAACCAGAACTGCAAATCGTCCAAACCTATAAAGATGATGCTTTTTTCCAGAAAGTTATCGCCGAAAATCGCACCGAAAACCGCAAGCATATCGCGATTATTGGCGAACCGGGTGCGGGGAAAACTACCCTGTTAGGAGAACTGGCGGAACGGTTGCCGAAAAATTCCCCGGATTTGCCGATTTGTATTCGACTGGCAGATTTACGGGAAAGCACAATTGCAGATTATTTACTCCATAATTGGCTCTCAAAAGCGCTGCAATTTATCGATTCTGACGCGGAAAATGTCACCCCAGAAATTAGAAAAGCACTCAAGCAACTTTTCGCTGAAGGTAAGGTGTGGTTGCTGTTGGATGGGGTGGATGAAATGGCGGCGACATCCCCTATCGAGGCGTTGGCGAGAATTCGGGAACAACTGACAGACTGGGTGGGTAAAGCGCGGGTGGTGCTAACTTGCCGTTTGAATGTTTGGGATGCGGTGATTAGCAATACCCTGACAAATTTTGATACTTATAAAACTTTGGAATTTGAACCGGATGATGTGGATGAGTTTATTCGCCAGTGGTTTGAGGAAGCTTCTCAGGATGAGAAACGGCGCAATTCTGGCAATGAAACTTTTTGGCGAGAACAGGGAAAACGCTTACAGCAACAGTTAAAATCACCGGGAAAAGAGCGAATCAAAGAACTGGTACGCAATCCCCTGCGGTTGTCGATGTTGTGTCAGTCTTGGTGCGTAGCTGAACGGGATTTGCCGGAAACGAAGGCGGCACTTTACGAGCAGTTTACTACTTATTTTTTTGATTGGAAACAAGAGGAATTTCAGAAAAAACACCGAGTATTAAAAGAGACGGATAAAAAACAGATTCAACAAGCTTTGGCAAAGTTGGCTTTAGCGGCAATGGAAAGCGTCAATCGGTTTCGGATTGAGCAAGATTTTGCGATTGAGCAGATGAAGGAAAAGTGGTTTAATTTAGCGGAGGAATGGGGATGGTTGGTTTTAGTTGACAGGGATAACCGCAAGAAACAGCCTGTTTACGCTTTCTTCCATCCGACGTTTCAGGAATATTTCGCCGCTTGTGCAATTGGGGATTGGCACTTTTTCTTAAATCACCAAATTCCCCCTGTTTCTTCTTGCAGTTACCGCATTTTTGAGAAGCCGTGGAGAGAGGTAATTTTGCTGTGGTTGGGGC
>DNGG01000367.1:0-4326 GCA_003486675.1 Cyanobacteria bacterium UBA11372 | reverse complement strand
GGTAATTTTGCTGTGGTTGGGGCGAGGGGAGATAGAACGAAAGCAGAAACAGGAATTTATTGATGCTTTGGTTAATTTTGAGGATGGATGTATAGGTTGTTATGGATTTCAAGCTTATTTTTTAGCTGCCGCCGCAGTAGCCGAGTTTCAGGATTATTCGCAAATAGATGAAGTAATAAAGCAAATTGTTAGGTTGGGCTTTGGTTATTTCAATACTGAAAAACAAGAGTGGGTAAAATTTATCGATGCAATCAGCAATGGAGCTAGGGAAGCATTGCACCAGACGCAACGCCCAAAAGCGATCGCTGCCTTAGCGGATTGGGTGCAAAACTCTCAAAATGAACGCGATCGTTGGCAAGCAGCAGTTAGTTTTGAGATAATTGGCAAAGGTAATCCACTAGCCATCAACGCTTTAGTTTATCTGCTTGATAACAGCTACAATGGACAAACAAAGTTTGCAACAGCAGAAAGCTTACAGGTAATCGGCAAAGATAATCCGATAGCCATCGATCTCTTAGAGGAGTTGCTACAAAACTGTGAGGATGAATATACCCGTAGCCTAGCAGCACGTAGCTTAGGAGTGATTGAGAAAGATAATCAGTTATCAATCGCTACGTTAGTTCAGATAGTTAATAACTCTCAGAATGAATTTAGCCGTTTAGGAGCCGCATTGGATTTGCAAGCTATTGATGAAAATAATCCAAGTGTAATTCCTACCTTAGTTGATTTAAGTCAAAACTCTCAGGATAAATTTACCCGTTTTCACGCCGCACAATATTTACTAGAAATTGATAATAATAATCATATTGCTACCGCATCTTTGATTGATTTAATTCATAATAATCAAGATGAAATAGGCATTTTTGCTCTATCTATGTTAGAAAAAATTGATGAATATAATCCAGTTCTGAATGCTGCCTTAGTTAACTTGAAACAAAATTATCAGTGTGAAACTACAAGTCAACCAGCAGTATCTAGCTTAGAGAAAATCGAAAAAGCTAATCCTACTGTGAACGCTGCCTTAGTTGATTTCATCCATAAATGTCATAATAAAGATAACTGCGATCAAGCATTATCTAGATTAAAAGATATGTTAACAGCGGCTAAAATGCCAGAAATTGTTAATATTTTAAACCATTACTTAGTAGATAACACTTACACTAATGGCTCTGAGAAAAAAGTTTATTGCAACCAAGTTATATGGCACTGCGCCCAACATATGGCTTACCCACAGTTTTATCAATCTTGGAACATTAAAAGTATTGATTCTTACAATAAGTATTTAGAAATTCAACGGTTCCTCAATAACCGTCAAAGTGAAGCTTACTGCCTTGTCACCATAGGAACTTTATACCAAAAAAATGGCAAATTTCGGGAAGGGCTAGCATCAATACAGCAAGCTATGGAGATTTTGGAGGAAATTGATCTACCCATCGACGCTTACCCAATAAATCCTTGGGTAAAATGGGCGATTAAATTTGCTCAAAATGCTAGTTATAAAATAGGATTAACTATAATTTTGGTGCTAACAATATTCTCTATATGGCTATTTTTATTAGACTGATATCCTGTACAACATATGCCTAATTTGCATCGACACACACAAATTCATCAACCCCGAAAACCCCGCCCCAGAAATTTACGACCAGATGCAAAATCAAAATTGTCCAGAGTGGCATAATGGTTATCCAGAAACAATGCAAAAACTCAAACTTTATTGGAATTACCTGCGCCGATGGAGCGAAATTACCCTGTTTTTCATCTGCTACGATTCCACAGCACTCTCTACACCCACAGGATTTAGCGAGCCATTTCTGAAAGCTTTAAGCAAATTTGATGGCGCGATTTGTGTGGTATCGGAAAAAGGGGATATTCCCTTGCAAACTTTTTCACCCAGTCAACCCAATCTAGTTGAGGAAATAGTCAATTGGATAAAATCTAAATCAAATAGTTAAATTTTTACATGGAATCATATCATGATATAAGGAAAGAAAATAGAGAAAATTAATACATGAATGTTGTATACCAACTACGAGGTACTGAGTTTGAATGGGACAGCAATAAAGCTGAAAGCAATATTGCAAAACATAGTGTTACATTTGAAGAAGCAGCAGAAGTTTTCTTTGACCCTCTTAGCGTATTGGGTGATGCTTCCGCTAATGACGAACAACGCTATTGCATTATCTGGTATTCCCTCGCTCCACGCCTCTTACTGACGGTTTATGTAGAACGAGGTCAGCGAACCCGAATCATTTCTGCCCGTCTCGCCACTAAAGCTGAAAGGAGATTATATGAAAACCCCTGAAGAAGAACTGGAATTTAAACCCCGCCCCCGTGCGAAAGAAACAGTTTCTCTAGATCTGCCAAAAGATGCATTAGAATCGCTCAAAAAAGTAGCTGCCAGTCGAGATATGTCTTTGGAAGCTTTGCTGAGATTTTATATAGGGCAAGGTTTAAGGCAGGATTTAACCAACATATTTGCCAATCGCGTGCTAGAAGTAACCGCTAAAGTTCTGGCGGAACACATTGAATCAGAAGAAGAAATATCAAATATTATTCAAACCATTCGCTCTGAAGCGAATTGGTAGAGTAAAGCGAATCTAGTTTTGGATAAATGTGACGTTTGGGAGAGCGTGCGCTCGCTCACCAAACCCCGTAAAATAAAAGTGGTAACCACAAGGCAAAAACTATGACACTTACAGCCACAGAATATAAATACATAGAACTCGACGAACGCCATGTCCCAATTATTGCGGGAACCACGATGAAAGTAGTAGAGTTAGTCGAAGCTCAAATTGCTTACGGTTGGAGTCCAGCAGAATTGCATCTAAACCATCGCTACCTAAGCATGAGCCAAATTCTTTCAGCTTTAGCTTATTACTGGGATCATAAACAGGAACTTGATGCAGAAATACAGCGGCGAGAGGAGTATATCAAACAAGCAGAAATGGAAGCAGGTGAATCTCCTTTAGCTGCTAGACTACGCGCTCAAGGACTGTTGAAATGAGTGTATTACTTTACATGGATGAACACGTCCATTCAGCAATTACAGTGGGTTTACGGCTTCGAGATGTTGATGTTTTAACAGTTCAAGAAGATGAACGCGCTGGTACGCCAGACCCCATTTTACTTGACCGAGCTATGGAACTTGGGCGGGTTATGTTTTCACAAGATCAAGACTTTCTAGTAGAAGCAAAACGCCGTCAGATTGAAAGCATCAACTTTGCTGTTGTCATTTTCGCTCGTCGAACTCGTGTTACTATTGGGAATTGTATTCGCGATTTAGAAATAATTGCTAAACTTAGCGAGCCAGAAGAATGTGCTAACCGAGTTCAATACCTACCTTTATAGTTTATAGAAACCCGGTTTTTTAGAAAAACTGGGTTTCTTTGAGTTTATGCGCTCGCCTACTCCACTCCGTAAAATAAAATTGTTAACCAACAGGTAAAAACTATGTCAATGACCAAAACCGAACATAAATACGTAGAAATAAATGAAAACAATGTCGCCATCATCGCTGGAAGCACGATGAAAGTGCTGGAATTAGTAACCTCTCAATTTACCCACGGTTGGAGTCCAGAAGAATTGCACTTTCAGTATCCCCATTTGAGCATGAGTCAAATTCATTCCGCACTCGCTTATTACTGGGATAACCAAGCAGAGGTAGATGCAGAAATAGAGCGACGTTTCGAGTATGCTGAAAGGATGCGTCTAGAAGCCGGGGAATCTCCTTTAGTTGCCAAACTGAGAGCGCAAGGACTCCTCAAACGCAGAGGCTATAAATAATGAGTGTAGCCTTCTACATGGATGAAAATGTCCCTCGCGCTGTTACAAATGGCTTGCGGTTGAAAGGTGTGGATGTTTTAACAGCCCAAGAAGATAACCGCGAGGGTACACCCGATCCAATTTTACTTGACCGAGCTACGGAACTTCAGCGGGTCATGTTTACCCAAGATGAAGATTTTTTAGTAATAGCTCAACTGCGGCAGGAAGAAGGGATAAACTTTGGGGATGTTATTTACATTCACAACCAACGTCTCTTTATTGGTAGTTGTGTAGAAGACTTGGAAATTATTGCTAAAGTTTACGAACCTGAAGATTTAGCAAACCAAGTTTTATATCTGCCTTTGTAGTTTTACCTCCTAAACACCCAGAAACCCGGTTTCTTCAAGAAACCGGGTTTCTCAGTTTTTAACGGCAATAAGTCAGATAACGGGAAGATACGTAACCCCGAATCGGAGCGGAAATCCGCACCCAGCCATTTGCACCGCGATTTACAATCGTAACGCGGGTTCCGTTGCGTAATTTGCCGATAATTCGACCGCC
>DNGG01000368.1:293-14384 GCA_003486675.1 Cyanobacteria bacterium UBA11372 | reverse complement strand
GATAATTCTGGTTTGTAAGGTGGGAGAATTCTATCCATGCCTTCTAGCAATAAAATTCTGGCTTCCGCCGTGTCGATGTTACGGAAGTCTTTTTTCAGGGTACTGTAGGCGAGTTCGGCGATCGCTCCCGCTAATTCTACACCCGTCGGCCCTCCTCCCACAATCGCAAATGTTAACCAAGCACGTCGTTTTTCCGCATCGGTTTCTTTTTCTGCTGCTTCAAACGCCAAGAAAATTCGCCGCCGCATTTCCAAGGCATTTTCTACTGTTTTTAATCCCGGTGCCACGGTTTCCCATTCATCTTTGCCAAAGTAGTGATGGCTCACACCCGTCGCTACAATTAACGTGTCGTAAGTTACTTCTTCGCCCCGCAAGATGACTTTTTGAGCATCCGGATCGATATCTGTTACTTCTCCTAGCAGCACTTTGGTATTTTTATTGTCGCTGAGGACGGAGCGCAGTGGCGAGGAAATATCCGCCGGAGATAATGTCCCCGTTGCGACTTGGTACAATAGTGGCTGAAATAAATGAAAGTTGCGTTTATCGATTAGCGTCACTTGCACTGGTGCGTTACCGAGTGCCTTAGCAGCATAAAGTCCGCCAAAACCACCGCCGATAATCACTACGTGGTGCGGAGAAAGATTTTCTGTGGGATTTACCATAAGAGCGATTTCCTTCCTTCGATTCAGATTGCTTACAAGCTACTTTCTGTCAACCTGCTGGCAATGCTTCTTTACAGAATTTACTCTATCTTAATCTGGCTGGAACAGAAACCCGGTTTCTGCGTCGATCTCTCGTTACCAAATCTGGGATTTTTCATAGAAACCGGGTTTCTTGGCGTCGTCCTATCGATATAATTCCCGCGATCGCTCGAATGAAATACATCAGACTCTATCCCGTCACGGGTTAGGTATATGCTTGACAAATATTAATGTTTCTGGTATGAAAAATGTGCTATGTCACTAATAGGGTCAGCTATTAGTGACACAGGAGAGATAATATGTTTCTCAAACACAAACGTAGTGGCGATTTGGTAGAAGTGCTGACAGTGGATGAGCTTTATAACCCTTGCAGGAACGAGATTATAGGGCGATACCACGCGGGCGAAGAACTGCAAGATCCGGAAACTTTCCTGAAATCAGAGCTAATTTTTACCTCTGGTGAAGCCCTACCAATTTGCTGGCTAGATTCACATTACCAAGAACGTACTCGCCGATCTGTAGCCGCGATCGCAATTGGATAAAAAATCGATATTCCCCCGCTTGGGAGAAGAAGACACTACTGACACGGAGACACACCGGACGCTGTGAATATGGTACAACAATTCACAGCGTTACCCCGTCTCGCCTTCTCCCTATTTTTAAACATGTCGCCGCTGTTGCAAAACGGCGACTTTTGTCGTGCTAAGAAAGGGTGAATCGGATAAAACTTCTGAATTCTCTGTTTCTGGGAGGGAAGTAAGTCTAGGCGGAAACTCGCTTGCCATTTTTTTAGCTTTATCTTTAATCGATTTGAGTACTAGACGCACCACCCAAGCAGAAAGTTGGGGGTTATTGTCTATTTCTGAGATTAGCGCTTCTATATCGTTGATAATGGCTACTGTTTGTAGGTTGGTATCGGTTGTCATAATATTGATGCTCCTTGTTTACAGCTTTTGGTTAACTGATTTCCTGCTATGCTTTCAGATTAAAAAAACTGTCTCAACCTTTGGGCGCCGTTTGTGTCAGTCCTTGATTTGACCTCAGTTTGTGAGTATCCGCTGTCCCCATCGATGTGACACCAAGCGCTAAAGTTCTTTCCCAGCGAGAGTTATGGCGCGCGCTTCCCGCACACTACCCCACCTGCGATCGCACACTCCCTGAGTGGACAATCTGCCAACTGGCACAATAACGAAGAGGCGATACGTGCTGGCGCACACTTAAGCGAACGCTATTATACTTCTCCAAAAATTATCCTCTTTGGCGGGCAGAATGCCCACCCCACAAGAGTTGTTGGAGAGATCTATTGGACTGTGGTATCTGCACAGGGGTTGCAACTACAACAGATGTTAAGTGCGAGTGAACCGGCGATTTTTAGCTATTAATTAGAAAGAATTAAGCGCGCGATCGCTTCTCTTTCCTCGTTAAAATAAAAGCAAGAATAACTTCACGAGCTATATTATGATAATAGCAACAGAAACTTCCCCCAAAACACTTGAGAATAACCAACAGCGCTTCTATTCCCCTGAAGAATATTTAGAACTAGAAGCGGCTGCGGAATATAAAAATGAATACTACGATGGTCAGATAATTGCTATGCCAGGTGGAACGCCGAATCACAATAAGATAGCACTCAATTTGAGTACAGCGCTAAATTTCGCTTTTAAAGGACAACAATATCAAGTATTTATGAGCGATTTACGCTTGTGGATACCCCAAACGCGACTTTACACTTATCCAGATGTGATGGTAGTTGCGGGTGAGTTAGAGTATGCAGAAGGGCGCAAAGATACGATTACCAATCCGGTAGCGATCGCCGAAGTTTTATCAGACTCCACAGAAGACTACGATCGGGGTAAAAAATTCAAACTTTATCGCTCTATTCCCAGCTTGAGGGAATATATTATAATCGCTCAATCGGAAATGCAAGTAGAGCAATTTTCCAAAACCGATGATAACAAATGGATACTTTCTGAGTATGAAGGAGAAAATGCAATTTTGACATTAACTTCGGTGCCATTCCAAATTGCGTTATTTGGCATCTACGATAAAGTTGAGTTCGAGCCTGAAAAGTGAAAATAAATACAACTGTGCTTTCAATTCAACCTTTAGAAGGAACAAATCAGTTTATTGTCTTGATGTCAATTGGGACAGAGCGGGAGCAATTTACTTTTACAATCGAACAGCCTAATCAAGAAGCATTTGTAGTTGTTGGTGGTGACATTCGCTTTGGCAAGTTCTTTAGATTCAATCAGCACATAGCAATTGAGGTCAGTAAGTTGGTGGGAGAAATATATCAGGGGAAATCTGTTGAATTTCCCGCAGATGTCGGTGATTTTGGCACGCCAGAAGAAGCGATCGCACAACAAAACCCTTGGCAAAAGCAACCGGAGAATGTTGCTTAGTGAGTTTTGCTAACGCTATTATTTATCTATGATTCTCCTCTGCCAGTCAACTATTGTAAACCATCTAAATCCCCAGGAGAGAGTATCTTAATTGAGGCGTATTTTTGAAACTCTTGCCTAAAAGTTTTCTTAATTAATTCTTTAAGTTCCTCTATTCCAGACCCACTTAGGTCTTGTTCACTTAACTTCTCAAAAACTGATGTATAAGTCAATCCCAAAGTTACTATGTAGGTGGCAGCTATTCCTCCTGAAACACCCCCCAATATTACACCACCACCAAATGCTGTAGTCACAGTAGCTATTAAGTCTGCAACACCAGCTGCGATATAAGTCAATATAGATGAAATTGTAAGACCACCAACTTCGTCTATAATTTCAACCCACTCAGCATAACCATAAAGAGCAGCAATCTTTGTACAAAGAACGGTTTGCGTTCCAATCGCCGCTAAGGGAGTTGCCAATGGTATTGGAACAAATCCTGCTGCAAAGCATGAACTCGCTGCAACTTTTAGATAGTTAATGGCTGTTTGTCTTTTGAGTTTTAGGTTAGCTTTTTGCTGAATAATCAACGCTTCTGTATAAAGCTCTGGCAGTAAATCAACCGTTTTATTGACTAATTCTTTTACACCAAAAGGTTCGCCAATAATCGGATTCGCTGAAATTTGAAGAATCGCTAATTTATCGAGCTTGTATTCCGATTGATAATTTTTAATTGTTTTTTCTATTTCATAAATTTCTACGGCTCGAGCGAGATCGGTTTGAGAAAGGATAACTATCAAAGGTAATCCTCTCTGTTTCAATGCTTGAATTATTTGGGCATCAAAATATTCAAACCTTTTTAAACCTGCATGAATCACATACCAAACCAGGTGAATTTGCTTGTCTATAGGTTCATATTTTTTTTGATCGAAAAATTCAAAAACGTCATTTTTGAATTTTTCTTCTTTCGTCATCTCATAGCCAGCTGAGTCATAAATAACAACAGGGACTTTTCGATCGTCTTTGGGATAGCGGATAAAAGCATCGCTGACTGGTAAACCCGTTCCAGTTTTGGCTAATTCTCCACCAAACACTGCGTTAATTAAGGTACTTTTTCCAGC
Source organism: Cyanobacteria bacterium UBA11372 (assembly GCA_003486675.1). Taxonomy (GTDB): domain Bacteria; phylum Cyanobacteriota; class Cyanobacteriia; order Cyanobacteriales; family Aerosakkonemataceae; genus Microseira. Next base: position 10,181 of record DNGG01000368.1, on the reverse strand, counting down.
CCCAGTTCGACCAATCACAGCTATATTAGGAGAAGCTAAATTCTCCATTACTTTTTCTAGCTCTTCTTTGAGTCTACCCATATTTATTCAGCCTTATTGCCATTCAAATATTTCTGCCTTTGAGGCAATTGTAGTAACTATGTATAAGTTTTGACAGGGTAAAAAGGTAATAAAAAAGTAATAAAAAAGTAATATTTGGTGGCTGCTGGGGTAAAATCTATGTCTGGGGAGAGATCCCATGTACAAGGGGGTTTGCCACGCCTGACGCGGCTCAACATTCCACGACTGAGGAATTTTAACACATGACCGTTGACGAAGCACTGGATCTGGTGGAAATTGTCCTGGACTATCAACGCCTCAACAAAGTTCAAGAACTCGTGTTTCGTCAATCTTGGGAAGGACGATCTTATAAGCAAATTGCCGGAAGTTCTGAATATGAATATGATTATATTAAAGATGCTGGCGCTAAACTGTGGAAGCTGCTATCACAGGCATTTGGAGAAAAGGTTAAAAAAGACAATCTTCCCTCAGTTATAAAGCGATACTTGCGGCAAACTCAAGTAAACAGTCGAAATCACATAATTGAAGTGAACCTCAGCGGTGCAAATCTTTCAGGAGCAACATTAAGCGTAGCAGACTTAAGTGGTGCAAGGCTATGTGCTAATAATTTAAACTTAAGCGATTCCGATTCGTGTCAAGGTGATTTAACTGGCACAATCATCTGTGATGAGAATTTTGACTCAACTGAAAATGGACATAAACAAGGAATTCAGAATAACTCAGAAGAAACAATCTATCACTGGAATGGTTTACGATTTCGCTCAGAGGCACAAATAAAAATTGCCGAAGCACTCGATCGCGCCAATGTTCTGTTTTTCCCCAATTCTAAGGCAAGGATTACAACTACTGAAGGCAGAGAGAATCAAGAAGCTGACTTTCTCATCTTCCACAATGGTAAGTGGGGTATTCTTGAGGTTGATGGTGAGGTAGATGAAGAACGCGATCGCATCCTCCAATCCCACGGTATCCCCATCATCCACCACTACGACTCCACCTCTTGCAGCGAACAACCAGATCTAATTGTGCAAGAGTTCTTGGACATATTGAGTCAGGTATGAGGAAAAACTTGCGATCCAGAAACCCGGTTTTTTAGAAAAACCGGGTTTCTTAGCGACGATATGCGATCGCATCTTTTTCCCCTACCTACTCTGTCTTTAAATTAGCGCTTTGTCTTCGGGTTCGATGCAGCGGATTAACGCAATAGATTTAGGTTTTCCCCTCGCCGTGGAGGAACAGATAGCCGATTTCATCGTCCCAGAAAACGTGCATTTGCATCCAGGGCATATAACCGTGCTTTATACTGATGGTATTAGGGAAACTGAAGATATCAATGGCTTACAATATGGACTAGAGCAACTCATTGCAGTCATCAGACTCCACCGACAGTTGAGCGCTACCCAAATCGAGGACGCTGTAATTCAACCCTGGCGGCGACTTATTGCCCCACTGTCACCTGTTTGATGATATTACTTTATTGGTCATAGTCGGGAGCATCGCTAACAAACTCAATCTCAAAACCGCACATCAAACATCGAATGACCATGACTCAAATTTTCGGGGAATTTAGAGAAAACCTACCTAACCAGCAGGAATTTTTAATCCTTGGATTCTCGCCAAGTTCGATTCCCCTCAAGCTGCGCTGGCGCAACAATGGTTTGTCGGCTGATTTTGTTGCCGATTACTTAACGACGTTCTTTCCCGTCAGCGAGGACGAGCCTAGCACGAAGGAAAAGCAAGCCCAATTCAAAGGTGCTGTTAATTACATTGCTAATGAGTTGCTGGAAAATGCGATGAAGTTTAGCGACGAGACATACACGTACCCGATTAAATTTGGACTGCATTTGTTTAAGGATACAAAAGTTACAGTGGTGCTTATAGTAACTAATAGTATGTCTGCCCGCTCGTTGGATAAGTTTCAAGCCTTAATTCAAGAATTAATCGATGAAGATCCGGCGGATTTATATATTCGGCAATTAGAAAAAAATGCCTGCAACGATAACGGCAACAGTTCTGGGTTAGGACTGATAACTATGAAGCACGATTATTTAGCCAAATTAGGCTGGAAGTTTGAAACCGTACAACAAGAGCCTCAAGTAGTTGCGGTGACGACAATGGTACAGTTAACCTTATAGGGGCTAAAGGCTTGTTCGATTGATATCTACAGCATTAGGAGATTTGAGCGGTGGAAATTCAGGATGTTCAAGGGGAAACATACAAGGTAGCCTGCGAAGCAACAACAGGAACCGTAAACTTTCAGGGCTGGCTGCGTCTAGAGGGAATGGCAGAGTACGAGCCGATAGTGGATTTGCTTAATCAAGTAACGGCTAATGCTAACCCAACAATTACCCTAAATCTCAAGGAGCTGCAATTCCTCAACAGTTCTGGGATTAATATGTTATCTAAGTTCGTAATCGACGTGCGTAAGAAAAAAACGATCCAGCTTGTGGTTAAAGGTTCTGAGGTCATACCCTGGCAAGCCCGCTCTTTAAAGAATTTGCAGCGGTTGATGCCCGATTTAAAGCTGGAATTTGAATGACCGAAAAAAGGGGCTAGGGATTAGGGGCTAGGGGCTAGGGAGTATTGAGAAAATATAGCCCCTAGTCCCTAGCCCCCGATTAAATCCTCTATGACCTAGCCCCTAGCCCCTGATTAAATCCTCTATGACCTAGCCCCTAGCCCCTAGCCCATTAAAATCACTGTATCGATGACGTGAATCACTCCGTTATCTGCTTCGATATCTGGAGCTACAACTGTGGCATTCTTGACTTCAAAACCATCTGAGCAATCAATTTTGATCGGCGCCCCTTCTACAGAAATCACAGAATCTACTTGAGCTAGATCCGCTTTCATTAACTTTCCAGGTACAACGTGATAAGTCAAAATTCTAGCTAACTGGGGAATGTTTTGCAGCAATGTTGTTATCGTTCCTGGTGGCAGCTTGGCAAAGGCTTCGTCAGTGGGTGCAAACACAGTAAAAGGCCCTGGACTTTTCAGCGTTTCCACTAACCCAGCCGCTTGGACGGCAGCAACTAGGGTATTGAAAGAACCCGCACCTACTGCAATATCAACTATATCAGCCATATACTTCACCTGATTCAAAAAAGACTCCTTTAAGAAAGTTAAACTAATCTGGGTGCTATCTAAAACCCGGATAATGCCGGACATTAGTTGACACTTCAACAGGGAGCGACGGCGCAATTAACCCTCTGTGTCCAGGCTCGGCTTAGCCCTCCGAGCATATTGTTCTAAATTCACAGCAGCATTGAAATCTCTCTCGGCTACAAATCCACAAGCCGAACACTCGTAAATCCTATCGCTAAGAGACATCGGCTGCTGTCGGGCGCAGTTAGAACATAACTGAGTTGATGGATACCACCGAGCTACTAAAACGACACAGGAACCGTAGCGCTGTGCTTTGTACTCAATTTGTCGCCTGAATTCGTAAAAATTGGCGTCCGCAACAGCACCCGCTAGTTTATGGTTAGCCATCATTCCCGATACATTTAAGTCCTCAATTGCTACAACGGCGTGGTTTTTGCATATATAAGTCGTACCTTTATGAGTGGCATCGAGTCTGATGTTTTTCACTCGTTTATGAGCTGCTGCTAACCTTAACTTTTGTCGGTGATATCGTTTGCTACCTTTGTGTTTGCGCTGCAACTGGCGCTGCAATCTCGCTAAAAGTGACCGTGCTTTCTTCAAAGCCTGGGGATTGGCAATTACCAGGCCGCTCGACAGGGTAGCCAATTGTTTTACTCCCAAATCTACACCTATAAAGTCACGGGATTTAGGAGTCACTTCTGGCTCTATTTCATAGGTAAAACTGATATACCAGTTGCCAGCTTCTTGTGAAATGGTAAATTTTTTGGTGGTGACGTGGGGCAAAACTTCATAAGTTGATACCCAGCCAATTGTGGGTAACTTCAATCGAGTGCCGCCCACGGCGATCGGTCTGCCACTAGCATCGATGGTAAAACTATCGTGCTGACCCTTTTTCTTGAACTTTGGATAACAAGCTTTGCCCGAAAAAAAGTTACCGAATGCCCTACCCAGATGCTCGAAGGCATATTGGGTCACTTTTTGACAAATGCCTGGTTCTTTCATCCAAGGATAGACAGGCTTCACGTGATTGTTAAAAAACTTTTTCAAGACCAAAGCATTGGGCTTCAACCCCTCAGAATAGAGCGCGATCCATGTTCCCAGTCCCCAGTTAAAAGTAAACCGAGCAATCCCCGCGTGTTTTGCCATTAACACCGCTTGGGCAGGGGTGAGTTTTAACTTGGTCTTGAGGGCAGTGTACACGACGGTCGCGGGTAATTCGAGTGATGCCGATGATAACATATGTCGCGATCGATGTACTCCCACCTACAAAGAAAACGCTGGGGGTTTCCCCAACCGAGCAGTTGGTATTGACAAGGATGCTATTAAGTGATAAAGCAATAAGGGTAAAAAATTAGGGGAAAGCGATATGCCAAGGGCCAGCGCGAGCGATCGCTCATTACCCGTTGTGTAAAGGCTTGTAAAAGAGTCGCTAAAGCACGCACCCAGTAGTTTTATGTTTATATTAAATACTCATCGCTCGGTAGGTTCAAAGAATCCATAGATTCTTACCGCAAAAACGTATGATAGAAAAAATATTGCTGGCTGACTCCGGAACGGGTCATTCTGAAGAAATGCTCAAGGTGTTGATGGAAATTCCTTCTATCAAACCTGCCTCGGTTACCGTCCTGCACGTCGTGGCGCCCCAAGTGACGTCTGAAGCTATGACTGAAAAATGGGAAGAAGGCGGTAAATTCCTCGCTACCGCGATTGTGTCTTTGAAATTAGATCCCAATCACGTCACCGCGATGCTGCGCCAAGGTGACCCTAAAACTACAGTCTGTCAAGTCGCCGACGAAATCGATGCGGATCTAATTATCATGGGTTCCCGTGGACTGAAGCGGCTGGAGTCGATCTTAGAAAACTCGGTGAGCCAATACGTTTTTCAACTGTCCAATCGCCCCATGTTGTTGGTCAAAGACGATATTTACGTCAAAAGAATCAACAAAGTGATGGTGGCAATGGATAATAGTGATGCTGCCAAAGAGTGCTTGAAATTGGCGATCGCTCTCGTGCGCGATATTAAAGGTGGTCAGCTAGTACTGGTGCGCGTCAATCCCAAAGGCACTACCCCAGCTACTCCCCCCGAAACCGATCCCGTTCTCGCACCTGCTGTGGCAGAAGCTAAGAAAATGGGCGTTTCCTACCGCTGCATCATTGGCACTGGCAAACCAGGGGAAGAAATTTGCCGCATCGCCGAAGAGTCAGCCGTAGACTTGTTAATCCTGGGATCGCCCGAGCGTCGCCCCTCGATCGCCAAAGGTTTGCCAGATTTAGACCGCCTGCTAGGTGCTTCTCTGTCAGACTACGTGCGAGTTTATGCCAACTGCCCGGTGTTGTTAGCCCGCACTGTTGGTGAAACTTGAAAAGAGGAAGTGGGGACGCGGGGATGCACCGAACGCGGGTAATGTTTTTCTATTCAGATCTTGCACGATTCTCAACCAGCCTTGAAACCCTTGTTTCTTGATGAAAAATCTAGGCTTTCAAGTTTAGCTATTTGCCAGAAACTAAGGTGTGAGCCACGGTGCAAGCTCTGAGTAAATTTACTTATTAAATTTGCGTAAATATACTTAGGCAACGAACCGGCTTTGATCCCATCTCAGCAGCGCTCTGCGTTTGGAGGGGGAATAAAAGCACTTGCCCTGGGGCGCAACAGTTGTCCGCCTCAAGGCAATTTTTGGCACAGGTGCTACCCACTTGCTTTTACCTGGCTTTTCCCTGAGAAATATAAAGCTTTCATGAAGTAAAGCACTTGCCTTGGGGCGCAACGGTTCTCAGCCTCAAGGCAATCTTTCCCATAGGTCTACTCAGGGGTTTTTACCTCGCTTTTGCGGCGAAATTTAAAGATTCGATGAAGTGTTACCAAATTAGCTGCATTTGCACAAATTTTGCACAAATGTTTGCCAAAATCATTATCCGTATAATCACGGAAGTATCTCTACTCTCCTAGTAGGGTGCATCGCTGCAAAACAGCCAAAAACCATAGTAGATATACTTAGTCAGCCCTGATTGAACCAATCGGCGATTTAAACTATGGCACAAGATATTCAAGAACTTTCAATTGTCCTGGGGATCAGAAACCAAAACCCGACGCTTTTAAACCTGGATTTTCTCAAAGGCAGTGGTGTTGTTCCCAGTGATTGGGAATTGCAAAGGCCCCCTGTGCTTTCAGCCGGATCTTCCCAGATTGTGTTCAAAAACGGCATCAATATTGTCGCCAATCCTCAATCGGTCACCTGCTCACAATCTCTTGGGACGAACGCCCAAGAGGAGGTACAGGTCGCCAGAGTTGTGCGTAACTATGTTTCGACGCTGCCCAATCTTGACTACTTGGCTATCGGGATTAATCCCAGGTCTTTTGTCACCTTTGAAAATCAACCCGATGGAGCCAGGAAATTCATGGCTGAAACGCTCCTTGCTCCTGGCTCTTGGCAAGAGATTGGCTCTGCCCCGATCCAAACTCGTGTGGATGTTATTTACACCCTCCAAGGACGACAACTGCGATTGACCATTGCTGAAGCAGCACTACAGATACCCGACAAGCAGCCAATTCCCGCCGTATTGTTTGCGGGCAATTTCCACTACGACCTAGCCGGAGAGATGGGAGAACAGCGAGTGCGCTGTTTGCATCAACGCCTGGAGAATTGGCAGACCGATCTGGAAACTTACCAAGACATTGTTGTCAACAAGTTCTTGGCTAAAAAGGCAGGGATGGAGAATATTTTGCCGATTCGGGATGCTTCGTAGAGACGGCTCATCCTCAGAGGATTTAACCAAGGCAAAGAATTTGACCTTTAACAGCTGCAACAAATTTAGGAGAACCAAATATGGCAAATTTATTACAAGGATTAATCGCTCCGTTGACGGGCGAGTTAATTCAAGACTTGATGGTGAAGACGGATAAACTCGATTACGCGCCCGGTAGTACGGCGATCGTCACGGCAAGTGGTTTTGAGGTCGGATCGACAATCGAGTTTGGCATTGCCGATGACCCCACCGATCCAGGGGATGACGGCGATGCAGATGTTTACGCCCCCTTCTCCGTGACGGATGGGGGCGTGGGTGACTTAGATGGCATTGCTAATGGTCAAGTTGTTACGACCTGGTTTGTGCCGATTGATAATAATGGCAGCGATAGCGGTATCCCCGATGCACTGAATGCGACGTTGAATTTAACCGCAACCGGAGCAGGTGCCGATGGCACCTTCGGGACTAGCGACGACCAAGTGGCGACGACAACCTTTACCGATGCCAACCCAGGTCCGTTGCAAACTTACTTCGTGCCTCTGCGCGAGCAAGACGTTAATTACATCTTCAACGATCTGGAAAATACTGTTTCCAATGGCATTATCAGCGTCATTTCCATGACGATGAGCCGTGACGGAACCTTGATCTACTATGACCAATGGGAAAACGGCTACGACACCGATATTGCTAATCCCACCAATATTTATAGCGCTACCAACCTAGGGGGCACCCAGATCTGGGGAAATAATAATCCCCTCGATGGCATTGCCCCAGGTTTTGCTACTGACACATTCAAGGCGGGAGATTTTGTCACATTACGGAACGTAGTACCCACCAACCCCCGCAACCCCGCTCAGATTTTCTTCGATGGGACAGATAAGATTGGTGCTACCGCTGCGATCGCTGTAACACGCGGTTACTGGCCGCAAACCGTTGAAGGCAGTGGGGGTTCGGTGTTAGGAGGAGCGATCGAAGTTGTCGATACCTTCCGCTATGGACTGGAATACAAAGTCCCGGTTGGGGAAAACCTGACCAACGACAACGATATGTTCAGCTACGCTGCCTTGGTGGTGGGTGCGGCTCAGGACAATACCACAGTTCAAATTGATGTCAACGGGGATGGCGATTTTACTGATGCCACTGATGTCAACACAACCCTCAACCAAGGACAAACTTATGTTGTTCGAGGCACAGGGGATGGCAGCGGACCTTCCCTCCCCAGCGGACCTGGAATTAATGCGAACTCTCGAGTCTTGGCGAGTAAGCCCGTTCAAGTTGACTTGGTTACAGGAGACATTAATGCCAACTTCGAGTCAGACTCCTTTACCCTGACGCCGCTGAATCGGTTAGGCAACAGTTACTACTCTCCTGTCACCACCACAAGTCCGAGTGCTTCCACTTCAGGGCCAGTCAGCTATTTCGTTTACAATCCCGGCAGTAGCTCTATTACAGTCAACTACCGCACAACGGCTGGCACGGGAAACCTGACTGTCGCTGCTGGTGCGACGCAACGCTACACGCCAACTGTGTCCGGATCGGGGATTCACTTCTATACGGGTAGCGATCCCAACAATCCCAGCGGTGCGAATTTTGATGTCATCGCGACTCTTGATTCAGCTACAGGAAGCAACGAGGGTAATAATTACGACTGGGGCTTCACTTTAGTCCCCGAAAATGGACTGACCAGTCAAGTGGTAGTGGGCTGGGCGCAGGGTTCGTCGGATAATAACGGGAATGTTGTCAGCGGTTCAAATGGCAGCCCCCTGTGGGTCACGGCAACTGACAATACTACCGTCTATGTGGATTGGAATGGTAATCCTGCCGACAGTACAAATACCGCGCCGAACGGACAAAAATACGATATCGCCTATACGGTTAACGCCCTGCAATCGGTTCGACTGTACGACTCCAAATTTAATGACAGCGATCAGAGTGGGGCACGCCTGTTTACGACCAATGGTGCGCTAATTGCAGTTGCCTACGGGGAAGATCAAACTCAGCAGGGCAGCGTCCCTGGCTTCATTGGCAATAATGCGTTTGGCTCAACAGCAGCTTCTCCCTACCTTGATGTGGGAACGACGGTACTGCCTTTACCAGCCTTGGCAATTAAGAAGTACACCAACGGACAGGATGCAAACAGCCCGACAGGTCCGGTGATTTTGGTAGGTGGAACAGCGACGTTTACCTATGATGTCAGCAACAATGGCGGCACATCCCTGATCAATGTGAATGTCGTTGATGATGGTGGTCCCGATCCAAACTTCAATCCTGCCCCCATCTTGAGCGGCGCATTCAACATCGGGGACACAAATACCAACAACCGCCTCGATTCAGGGGAAGTCTGGAAGTACCAAGCAACAAGAACTGTAACTGCTGGTCAGTACACCAACATTGCCACTGTCAATGCTACGGATCTCAGCAATACAGCTGTAGCCCCTGATGCTGACTCGAGCAACCACTTTGGCGCAGTGGGTGCAGTCGTCATCGAGAAGCAAGTCTCCGTTGATGGCGGCACCACCTGGTTAGATGCCGACTCAGCGCCCGGTCCAGTCATCCAGGCGGGTCAAAACGTCCAGTACCGGGTGGCAGTAACCAACAACTCCACTGGCGGATTGGTAGCCACCGTTGACCTTACCGACACCACGATCGCGGGTAGCGTTCCGGTTCTTGACTTCACCTTCGGAGTTGGCAATAGCCAAACCACCACTGTGGCGGCAGGTGCGACGGTTTACTCCAACGTCATTACCACAACGGCATTGGCGGGTCAACAAACTGACCGGGCTTCGGCGATCGCTACGGTTACCGACGGTACAAACACTGCTTCAGTCACTGTCACCCCAGATGATGCCAACTACTTCGGTCAGGCAGCCACCGTCACCGGACACGTCTATCTCGACACAGATGGCGATGGCACTCAAGATGCCGGGGAACCCAACCTGCCCAACATCAATGTCCTGATTACCGATGCCAACGGCAACACCC
>DNGG01000368.1:0-197 GCA_003486675.1 Cyanobacteria bacterium UBA11372 | reverse complement strand
ACTACGAGTGCGGGTAACGATGGTTACTTCAAACCCGCCACCGTCACCGGACACGTATATCTCGACACAGATGGCGATGGCACTCAAGATGCCGGGGAACCCAACCTGCCCAACATCAATGTCCTGATTACCGATGCCAACGGCAACACCCGCACCGTAGTTACCAATGCCAACGGCGATTGGACAGCCACTGGTTT
>DNGG01000074.1:6067-9010 GCA_003486675.1 Cyanobacteria bacterium UBA11372 | reverse complement strand
CTTGACGACGGTCGCGTTACCGACGCTCAAGGACATACCGTAGACTTCAAGAATAGCGTCATTATCATGACCAGCAATATCGGATCCCAGTACATTTTAGATATTGCCGGAGATGATTCTCGCTATGAAGAAATGCGGAGTCGAGTAATGGAAGCGATGCGGAGTAACTTCCGTCCCGAATTCCTTAACCGAGTTGATGAAACGATTATCTTCCACGGATTGCAAAAGCAAGAACTGCGGCGGATCGTGCAATTGCAGGTGGAAAGATTGGGACGGAGATTGAGCGATCGCAAGATTTCCCTCAAACTTTCCGACGGTGCTTTAGACTTCTTAGCAGAAGTAGGATACGACCCAGTTTACGGCGCGCGTCCGTTAAAGCGTGCAATTCAACGGGAATTAGAAACCCAAATTGCCAAAGCAATCTTGCGCGGCGAATTCAGCGATGGAAATACTATCTTTGTCGATGTAGAAAACGAACGCCTTTCCTTCAAGCGGTTACCTGCTGAGTTGCTAACAACTCAATCCTAAACCTTTAAGAAACCGGGTTTTTTCAAAAAACCCGGTTTCTGTTTTTAGCTGTTGTTTACTGATTACCGATCGACCCTTCAGTCTCGGTAGTTAATTCGGCAATGACTTGCTTCAGAGAAATATTTCTGCTGCGATCGCGTTGCTGTTGTACTGGCTGATTTGCCATCTCAGCATCAACTTCTTCTAATGACAAAACTGGTAAATCAAAAGCTTCCTTAAACCACTGAACCATTTGGATCAATTCTTCAACAGAACTGCCAACAACAGCCACAGGAACTTTGCTATAATCGATAAGTGTTCTGCTTTCTCGATTATAAAATACTTCTCGAATCGAGTAGCGTCCTTGATTGTCACGAAACACGCGATAAGTCCAAATCATAGTTTGTTACCCCTTTTGTCCGCGAAAAAACACTGTATTATTCGGCTTCTCACCAATTTTTTCAACGCTGACGATCTTCACGATTTGATCGACATTGTAGAAGACCCGAAACACACCTATCCGCAATTCCCACTCAGCAATGTCTGGTGGATTCCGCCGAAATCGATTATTCGTTTCTACTGCTGGCTCATAAATCAACTGAGTTTGAATCGCATCGATAATAATATTCTGCTCAAATTTCCTAAAGTAGCGCAAATCCTGGAGTGATTCAGGTGTGAATTCGATTTCGTACATTACACTGGTATTAAACAAGGTATTGCTAGGTTATCATATAAATAGAGGGAGTACAAATAATTATGAAAATTTTTACTGCGATCGCCCAGCAAGACTTTGACACCAACCTCTATGTTGGTTACGTTCCTGGATTTCCAGGGGCGCATTCTCAAGGAGAAACCTTGGATGAGTTACAAGAGAATTTGCGCGAAGTGATTGAAATGTTGTTAGAAGATGAAAATCTTGCATTTAAAACAGAGTTCGTTGGAACCCAGCAAATCGTAATTCAATAGGTTATGAGCAATATTCCTGTTCTGAAGCCACAAGAAGTCGTCCGCATACTAGAAAACCTTGGGTTTGTTGAAGTGCGGGAGAAAGGTTCGCACAAACAGTTTCGGCATGAAGACGGTCGAGCAACAACAGTTCCATTTCACAAGGGACGTGACATATTTGAATTGACTGCACGCAATTTAAATCTGACTGGATATCAACTGTGTCACAAGTAGCTACAAAGTCTATCAATGGTGAGTCGATACTTTTTGGTTATGACCATGCAATAGGCTTCTTTTTCGATAAGTACGACCCAGATAACCATCTATTTCCAGCAATTGAATTATCTACCTTCCAGAATGACTTGGATAGGGAGGGGCTGCTTGAGCAGATAGCTCGGTGGATCGAGGCTTCTGAAAAGGCACGACTAAAGCAAGACATTGAGAATGTATTGAACGATGGAGTGTTAGTTGAATACCTCGTTCCAAAGCGTAAAAAGCAGTACAACCAGCCAGAGTTAATACTACCCGAAACCAAACGTGAGATCGTTCAACTATCACCTAGCTTTGGTGTTCTCGAGAAATTAATTGAAGGAGGAATAGCTCTTGCATCCTTACATTGGCGCGAATTTGAGGAGTTAATAGCAGAGCTATTAGAGAAAGATGGATATTCAGTTGAGTTAGGCTCAGGACGTAGTGATGGTGGTAAGGATCTGATCGCAATTAAAGATTTAGGCGAAAATGGTTTGTATAAAGCTGTTTGGCAAGCTAAACATAACAATTCTGGAAACCGCGTAGGGGTAGAAGTGATACGAGAACTAGCAGATACCCGTAATGAACACAAAGCAAGTAAAGGGATTTTAGTAACATCAACATATCTTACAAAAGGTGCTCTTGAACGAGTTCAAAGAGACAGATATATACTTGGCAAAGTTGATAGAGACGACTTACTAAAATGGATTGACAGGGTTATTCGAGGGAGACGAGGATAAGGAAAGGTGTTTTTTCAAAACCAAGTAGAACTTGATTGGATATTTGAGTTAGTATAAAGGGCAGGAGGGTTCCGACATGCCGACTACTGCTATTGAAATATACAACCAGATCGTTAGTACCTTATCACCGAATGAACGATTAAGGTTAGCAACTCTTATTCTCAACGATTTGGTAAAGCAAAATGAACCTACGATCGATCAAAACGATACTTGGACAGAGCAAGATCAACTTGATGTAACGACCTTTTCCTTGCAGTATGCAGCTACACTTTTTCCTGACAGCGAGGAGATGTAAAAGTGACATTCAATCCCGGCGATGTCGTCACAGTCGATTTTCCAGGGTGTAAAATTAGCGATCGCAGAGTTGGAAGATCCACCTGATACATCATCCAACTAAGCTGCAACCAACAAGTTTATGCAATTACCTCAGCAGTTAGTAGGGTGCCTTAGCAAGCAGAGTACGACACCATCCCACCATATAATATGATGTCCCTACGCAACG
>DNGG01000074.1:0-5758 GCA_003486675.1 Cyanobacteria bacterium UBA11372 | reverse complement strand
GATGCTACCGGACATGATATAACGATATAAAACCAGCAAAAAACCGGGTTTATGGTAAAATACTAATCGCTCCAGGCAAATTAGTAAAATAAACCCGGTTTCTGTTTTTAGCTGCTGTTTACAAAGCTGCTTGAAACACCTGCTTAGCAGTCAGGTTCAACTCGGAAAAAGTAGGCGACTCAATTCTCTCATCCTCCCTAAATTGCTTAACCTGATAACTCCCATTAACTAATTCGTAAACCGAAAGAGTGGGGCGCTTGGGATCGCCGATAAACCGCTTACCCCCTAAACCGAGATAATCTACAATCCAATATTCGGGAATGCCCATTTCTTCGTAGTCTTCTAGCTTTCGGGCGTAATCATTTTCCCAGTTAGTACTAACAACTTCCACTACCAGAACGACGGAAGCTCCCTGTGTGATAGTTGCTGCCTTTTCCCACAAAGGTTCTGTAGCAAGGGCGTCGCGCTTGAGTACTAGCACATCAGGCAAATAACCCGTTTCCCAACTAGGAGCTTTAATCAATGCGCGATTGGGAAAGCGGTAGGGTTTTTGTAACCTTTCTGCCTCCAAAACCAGTCTTCGGCTAGAAAATTCAGTGACTTCTTCATGCTTTCCCGTTGGTTGCATTTCTACGATTTTCCCGTCAATAAGTTCGTAACGCCCATCCTCTGGTATCCATGCGATGAATTCTTCAAACGTAACTGGTTTCGGTATGGCTTGAATCATGATGATTTCTCCTGCGATCTTTTCACCCGCCCTTTTCCGTTTCCGCTGGCTTGAACTTTGGCTTCGGTTTCGCTAGGCGGTGGTTGAGATACAACCGCTGTTTTTTCTTTGTCCTCTGCTATAGCTCGCTTGACCAAAATTTTCACAAATTGCGGCAAGGTGACAAAATTCTTTTCAGCCATTGTCTGGAGATATTGGTATTCGTTAGGCGTCAATCTGATCGACACCTGTGGGTTATTAGATGGCATCTATAGCAATTTGATTTACTACTTAACCATCTTAGGCGTTTGCAGTATTTCTGCTGCATTAGTCAGCAAGTGTTAACAAGTGCTAGCACTTGCCGATACTATAACAGACATAGATGCAAAACGGCTACGACTGTGCGAAACAGGCGATCGCTCCCAATCATATTTTGTTAAGGGTATCTTGACAGTTGTCTCCAATGGCGCTATTGTCTCTGTTTAAGGTTGCTCGAGTTCAACGACAGCAACCCTTGTCCACCCAAAAATCTAGTATCGCTGCCCCATGCCGGTTCCAAGCGGCAAAGGACAGCTTAACCCCCACACTGTTAGGAGCAGTCTGGAGGCTAACAGAGCATTTTAACATCTCTCTGTAGCCACCCTGCTTTGCGCTGCCTGCGGGGTGGCTAGATTTTTTGGTTTTCAATCCAAAAAACAGGAGAATTGATCGTGGCAGAAGAGTTTTTGTCGGACTCTACCGGATCTGTGCGTCCAAATTCTGATGCAGGAGAACCGGAACGGGAAAAGATCGAGTTTATGATTGTGGGTACTCGCGAAGGAGTGATGGAAGAAATCCTCAAGTTTTACAAAATGGGATTTGCGGCGGTTGATGAGTGGAGTCCCATCATGCCAATGCCCAATACCCGTAAAATGATGACCATCTTGGTGCGCGATCGCAAAGGAGGATCTACCGATTCATCGACTCGGAGTTCGGGACGATAAGAAACCGGGTTTCTATCCAAGAAATCTACGCCGTATCAAACCCACCCGGCAATAAATTTCCGGATTATTGTAGAGACGTTACATGTAATATCAAATCCGGTTGCATCGGAATGATTAGGTTACTTGCTAATTGCTAATTGCTAATTGCTAATTTCAAGCAGGCCCCTACGCGGAGTAATTCTGATGCAACCGGAAACGATATAACGTCTCTACAAGTCGGTTAAAACCAACTAAATACCCTCAAACCAGTTTGTTTTAACAGACTTTCGCTAAAAGCCATTGGAATTTATGATGTTGTTGGCAAAGTCATTCCAAGATTTGACCCCTCCCCAACCCCTCCCCGAAACGGAGAGGGGCTTTCCGACCCCCCCTTCCCTCGCAGGGAAGGGGGTTGGGGGGTTAGGTTTTCCGACTTTGCCAACAGTATCATTTATTCCCTGGCGGGTTAGATACTTAGCGCTTTTTCCTGACAGCGAGGAAATTTAAGAATCGAATTTGGTCGTGGAAGCGTTGTCTTTTATACAGGGTTGATAAAATGCCTGATGTTTTTATCATTGCAGGGTCAAACGGTTCGGGTAAGACCACTGTAGCCTTGAGCATATTACCCAATTTTTTAGATACATTTGAATATGTAAACGCCGATCAAATTGCATCTGGTCTTTCTCCGTTCAATCCAGAGTCAGTTGCTATTCAAGCAGGACGTTTAATGCTAGAAAGGATGGATTACCTTGCCAACTCTGGTACTAATTTTGCTTTTGAAACTACCTTAGCTGCCCGTAACTTTGCTCGTTTTTTGAGCAACTGCAAAACCAAGGGTTACACGATTAACCTGATTTATTTTTGGTTACAAAGTCCAGAGTTAGCCATTGAACGAGTCAGGAGACGGGTAGAAAGTGGAGGTCATAATATCCCTGAAGATGTTATCCGTCGTCGTTATGAAAGAGGACGCAGGAATTTAATAGAGTTATATTTACCTTTATGCGATACTTGGATGGTTTATAATAATTCTAACCCTGAAACTAGATTGGTAGCTGCATCAAGCATAAATCAGCAATCAACAATTTGTGACCCTGAAATCTGGAGCCAAATTACATCAACAGACAATGAATAACCAAACTTTGACAGAATTACAAAAGAAAATTGACGCGGGTGTTAAAATTGCTATAGCTGAAGCAATAGAAAAGCACCGGCGATTGGGACAATCAATCAGTATTTGGCAAGACGGTAAAGTTGTGACCTTAACCGCTGACCAAATTCCACCCCTCGATCGAGAGAAGCAGCCAACGGAGACGAATTAATATCCTTTTTGGGAATCACCGGGTCAAGCTTCAAGCTTCCACCGCTCTAAATGCAATCGACATTGCTGCCAACTGTGCCGTATTCACCGCCCGCACAGTAGGGTCAAAAGAAGCATAAAGACTGCGACTTCCACGAGTTCCCCTGTCAAAATCGCTTAATAGATCGTCAATTACCCCAGTAGCATCGGATTCTAAAGGTAATGGTCCCCCTCTTTGTCCGCGACTGGTAGCAATAGTCTGCAATTTCTTCAAAGCTTCTCGCAGGGGTGTAGCGCTGGCAATTATCAATACTTCTACCGTGCCAAATGGCTTACCGACGGTAATTCTAAACGGATCTTTTCCCGCTTCTGGAATTTGTCGCGTTTCTCCCGCTTTAATTAACGCTGCGTCCGTTGTCGCTGCCCAAGTATTAGGAAATAAAACGATCATTTCGCCTTCTGGAGTAATTACCAATAAACTCACATATAGGTCTGTGTTTTCTTTATTTTCGACTAAAAATTGCACGCGAGTTCCTAAAGGTAATTTGGGGATTCCCCCTTCAATTTCAACGGTATTTGGTTTAATATTAGCTGGTACTTGTGAGGAATTTATAGTATTTCCCCGAACCGTAAAGGCACTTGCCGCCACATCAATCGGTTGTCCTGATTGGGAATCTAATATTTTCATCAATGCGGAAACTTTCAATTTGGATGAATCGGCATTCAGGGTTAATTTAACTAATCTGGCTGCTAATAAGGAGCGGAATTTTGCTTTTAACCTTTCAATCGCAGCCGTAACATTTTCGTTAGCTGCACCAAAGGAACCGGGAATTAAATCTAAACCAGGTGCATATAAACCCAAACTGCCAACGGTGGGAAGATCGGCAACTTTTCTTTGTTGAAGTTCTTGATAATTTGCCTCAGTCATGCGACCGAGGATATATTGCACTTCGGTTTGTCCTAAAGGTATTGGTTCGATGCGAGTCAGGCGAGAAAGTGCCTGGGATGCGGTTGGTTTATCTGCCCCTAAAGATTCATCTAATCCAATGCGTAACTTTAAATCGTTGGGAATTGCCCTTGCTTGTTCTTGCAAGATTAAACCAGGTTTAATCGCATTCGGTTGGGAAGTTTCGACTATAGTTCCTTGGGCAATTAATCCATTATTAGGATTGCGGGAGTCTAATCGCACAGTTCCCAAGTTATTACCTCGATCGTCTAAAATAGAAAATAGAGCATTTTTGTTAAAGGCGGCGATCGCTTGTGGTTCAATTCCTCCCAACCATAATTCCACAGATTTACCTGCTACTTTGGTGATGACGGCTTCCGCTGAGGGTAGTTGATGGTTGGAGAAATAAGCGGGTTTTGCTTCGTTATTGCTATCTTTTTTAACTTCAAATTCGGGGATTTGTTCGGTACTGGAAATGCGGGTGGTACTGCGAGCTACATTTGCCAGAATATTGCTAATCGGTTCATCAGAGGTGGTTTGCCAAAGATATTGAGTTAAGACGTAAGTAAACGCTCCGGCGGAAAAGCCATCAAAAGGCGTATCGGCAGCTAATTGATTTCGCGCTGCCGATGCAATGACGACACCTTTGGCAATTCCTATTTGCCGTTCTTGTTTCAACCATTCCCTGGTTTTTCCCAGCTTAGAAAGCCATTGGTCTTGATAGCTGCGTTCCATCGGGCTAGGGTTAACTTTTGCGCCGCCAATGATCGCACGAATCGTCAAATTCCCTCGTTTTCCGCCACCGGAATGACAGCTATCGAGAACTACGGCGACATTTTCGGTGGGTAACGCAGACATTAATAAAAATAAAGTTTCTCCCATCACGTCCGAGACAATTGTTTTCTCACCAGATGGGGAACTTTCTCGGTCAATTGGCACAAAAGTACTGTTTAATTGGTCAGATGCACCGCTATCCGAGTCAAAGACTCGCGAACCATGCCCAGAAAAATGATAAACCACCACATCACCAGGTTTGGCTTGTTTAATCAGGTGTTCTTCAAAAGCTTGTAAGATGCCTGCACGGGTGGGTTTAATACTCGTTTCATCGGTGACTAAAAGAATATCGTTGGGATTAAAGCCAAAGCGGTGAATTAATAATTCTCGTTGCAAGTAGGCATCGGTTATACAACCTTTTAAGGGTGAATGAGGATAGTTGTTAATTCCCACCAACAGCGCCAGTTTCCGAGGCGTGCTTTGTGCCAACACTTTGGCATAGCGCCAACTGCGGTGTTGAATATCGAGTTGGCTTAATCCCAGAGTGGTGAGGGTAGATGCAGCGAATTGAACGAAATGGCGGCGTTTCATGGGGGCATGGTTAAGATATGTGGAATTATCGGCGCACTGTGAGTTAAAAGGCAATATTTTCTAGAAATAGCGTAACTTACAACAGGGAAAAGTTATGAGCCGGAGAACGCTGCTGTGGACAACTGCCCTTATCGCCACACTGGGTATTGTAACGGGCGTTCCTGGTGGGATGGTTGCACAAACGCCAACGCCTTCAGCCGAACAGTCTGCTGAAGTGGAAGAAGCTGAACGCCTCAACCAACAGGTTGTTGAACTTTACCAACAAGGCAAATATGCTGAGGCAATTCCCCTGGCACAACGCGCTCTAGCCATCCGGGAAAAAGCCCTGGGTTCTGAGCATCCCGATGTCGCTGCTAGCCTCAACAACCTGGGATTACTGTACATACAGATGGGCAACTACGCCCAAGCCGAACCTCTGTACCAACGCGCTCTAGCCATCCGGGAAAAAGCCCTGGGTTCTGAGCATCCCGATGTCGCTGCTA
>DNGG01000311.1:2839-3456 GCA_003486675.1 Cyanobacteria bacterium UBA11372 | reverse complement strand
ATTACCAATGCAACTCGAATTTGTACCTGTCGAAGAATTCTATTTTGCCCTGACGTTAGCCGTCAAAACCTTAGAAGATTTGGACAAACCCGGCTTGGCAGAAAAAGTGGGACAATGCTTAAAAGAGAAATTTGGGCAGCCTTCCACCGTCGCATCTGGCAAGCAAAATAATTTTAATTACGTATTTCGGGTTAAAGATGTAGATAATAGTCCCGCATCTCAATTAGTTATTTCCATTGCAGATTGGCAGGGAAAATTGCGTTTGGGAAGCGACTATGGCTGGATGCTGGATGAAGAAAGAAAGCCAACCAAAAGCGATAAATTTGAAGCGCGGATGGAATTTGCCAAAGAATTGCGATCGCATTTAGAAAATTGGTTGCAAATTCCATTTGAGAGTCATTAATAATTATATGGATTGTAGGGGCGGGTTTTACCAATAACCTTGGGTAATTTCAAACAATTATAATCAACCCGCCCCGCGGGTGTGTGTAGCGCATTGATGGGAAAACGGTATCATATCATGTCCGGTGGCATCGGTATAGTAAACCTGAATTATATGGATTGTAGGGGCGGGTTTTACCAATAACCTTGGGCAATTTCAAACAATTATAATCAAC
>DNGG01000311.1:0-2604 GCA_003486675.1 Cyanobacteria bacterium UBA11372 | reverse complement strand
GGGTGTGTGTAGCGCATTGATGGTAAAGCACACTTTAACGAAACCAGAAACCGGGTTTTTTTGTAGCTCTTCACAGAAACCCGGTTGCTTCCCACTCTTCGGGGCAGGTATTACCCGCCCCAAAATATTGGCAATTACCCATTACCCATTACCTATTACCAGTCACCAAGGGATGTAACTAGCAAATTGCGTTATCTAGCTATTCCTGAACAGCTTGCGTCAAGAGTTTCTCTTTATCCCGCTGACGTTTCTTAGCATAAAGCTGAATCGTTGCCGCCATCACCACAATTAAGCCAAAAACTACCCAAGCAGTCAAATCCGTTGGTAAGTTATTTTTGAACACAGCAAGCATAACAATAACCACCAAAAGTAAAGTCGGTGCTTCATTTAATGCTCGCAATTGCTTGCTAGTCCATTTACATTCATCTGCTGCCAACTTTTTCATCAAACGAGCGCAGTAATGATGATAGCCGAGTAAGACAACTACCAAGCCCAACTTGACATGAAGCCAACCGCTTTTTAACATATCAGGCGCGACAGTCAATAAACCAATCGCCATCGCCACCGTTACCAGCATTCCTGGCGTGGTGATGATGTTGTAGAGGCGTTTTTCCATAATTTGATATTGATTCTTAAGAATCGAGCGAGCAGGTTCAGGTTGCTCGTTCGCCTCTACGTGATAGATAAACAGACGCACTAGGTAAAATAACCCAGCAAACCAAACCACCACGCCAATGATGTGGAAAGCCTTAAACCAGAAATACGCCATGATTGGTGTTATCCTTCAATTCAAGTTGTTTTTGCTTACTTGGCTGATTGTACCAAGGGTTAGCACCGTTCGTAGTAGGCGCTTGAGCGCCGCTTCCCTCCATACCACCCCTCACAACCCATCTCATGCAAATACATATTCAAACCTTTACAGTCAACAAACGTTTCGCTCTGACTATCAGCCGCGGCACCACTGCCCAATCTACAAACGTATTGGTAATTATAGAACAAGACGGAATACAAGGAATGGGAGAAGCTTCCCCATTTTCTATCGGCGAAGGGCGACAAACTACAGAAACAATTGTCACCGCCTTACAGCAAATTTCTCCCATCTTGAAAAATTTTCACCCAACCGACAGGCAACAAATAGAACAGATTTTGATAGACAATCAATTACCATCAGCTGCTCGTGCTGCAATAGATGTCGCCTTGCACGACTGGATGGGTAAAAAAGTCGGATTACCTTTATGGCAACTCTGGGGATTAAATCGCAACCAAATTGTGCCAACTTCGGTCACAATTGGGATTAGCTCGCCGGAAAAAGCAAGACAGCGCGTGCAAGATTGGTTTGAAGTCACAAAAGTGCGAGTTTTGAAGGTAAAACTCGGCATTCCCGATGGCATTGAAGCGGATAAAGCAATGCTCATGGCAGTGCTAGAATCAGCCCCAAATATTCCCACGAGCATCGATGCCAATGGCGGATGGAGTATTGAAAATGCGGTAAAAATGTGCAAATGGTTAGCCGATTTAGGCGTTAAATATGTCGAACAACCCCTAGCAAAAGGAGAGGAAAAAGATTTACTCAAATTGAAACAATCTTCACCGCTTCCCATCTTCGTTGATGAAAGCTGTTTCACGAGCAAAGATATTCCCCATCTGGCAAATTGCGTCGATGGAATCAATATAAAATTGATGAAATCGGGTGGTTTAACTGAAGCCATGCGGATGATTTATACAGCGCGTGCTTTTGGATTGCAAATCATGTTCGGTTGCTATTCCGATAGTACGCTTGCTAATACAGCCCTTTCCCACCTCTCGCCCCTAGCCGATTATTTAGATTTAGATAGTCATCTCAATCTAATTGACGATCGCTTCACGGGCGCATCGATGCGAGGTGGATGTCTGATACCAAACGATCTACCTGGAATTGGAGTTAAAGGATTTAAGATTTAAGATTTAAGATTTCAGATTTGTTTAGAGACGATCCTAGAAACCCGGTTTCACAGCTGCGATCGCTGATTCCCAAACCAACGATTTTTTATAGAAACCCGGTTTCTTTGTGTAACTTCTGTTTAAATTGGAAACATCGCCCATGAAAGTACAATCACAAGCATCGATTGAAATCAAAGCATCACCCGAAAGAGTGTTTGACTTCGCCACAGCGATTTCTACTTTGCCAAAAGTCTTTAAAGGCTATGGTGTAATTCCGGGAATTCGTAGCGCTGAAATTGTGGGCGGGGGTGAAATGCGGGAAGGGGTAATGCGTCGAGTAACAAACTCTGATAATTCAGTCATTGATGAAGAAATTATTCAATTGACGCGCCCGACAAAACAAAGTTATAAAATAGTTAGTGGATTCAAGCCGCCCTTTTCATACTTGGTGCGATACGGCGGGGGAGATTGGACGCTTACACCGTCTAATGATTCCACAATCGTTACTTGGAAATTTTACTTTGAACTGACATCTGTCTTGGCTTACCCGCTCATGGCTTTGATTATGTCGGCACAGTTTCAAAAGGCACAGCAAAGTTGTCTAGCTGAAATTAAAAACTATGTGGAAAATGGTTTATAACCACCACAAATTTAGCCTATGTATACCAGTTTATTCACCAGGTG
>DNGG01000500.1:2776-12907 GCA_003486675.1 Cyanobacteria bacterium UBA11372 | reverse complement strand
TTGTGGTAAAAAGCGATCGCCTCCTCAAACCGCCGTTGCTCTTGGGCAATATAGCCTAGATTGTGATTAATGCTGGCAATCTTGTTATTGACGGAGGAGTCATTTAAAGGTGAAAGTTCATCCAGAATTTCTTGATAAACAGCTTTTGCTGTTTCCAAGTTGGCACTTTTAAGAGCTTCATTTGCATCTATTCCCCGCAGATACATCCAGAAATTAAAGGCATCTTGCCCCTTTGCTTTTGCTTGTGCCAAGTGGATGCCAATTTGGTTCAGCGCCCGTTCTCGCAGGGACTTAAATTCCGGTTTGCGCCCCCATCGATCGTATACTTTCCCCAAGGCTTGCAGAATGAATTGAGCATTATCCCAATCCTGTTGCTGTTCTGCTAGTCGTAAATGTTGCAAGAGGTTCGGTTCTTCCACTCGCAGCACAAAGGTTGCCAATTCTGCATTGCTGATGAGTTTTCTAATGGATTCATTTGCCATAATTGCGTAGCAAACCAGCAACTTTTTTTCTAGGTTATTGATTACCTCCTGCGAACCTTTTGTATCTAACTGTTGCCGTAAATACCAAGGCAGTGCCGGGTGAATTTTGTAGATAGTTTCTCCCAGATGTTCCAGAATTCCTGCGGCGGCGGCTTCGTTGAGCAACCCTATCCAATCGGATTTCTGCAAGTTTTCTCCGAACACTGCCCGATATGCTTGTCCCCAATCGCGATCAGGATTTGCTGAAAAGTTATCAAGCCAATCTGCATTCACTCGCTCAGAAAATAGCGCTAAAAACGGCAAATGCTGCCGCGCCCGTTCTGATAACTTGGCAAACGAATAATCCAGCGACACCGCCAAAGATTTCTCTCTGCCTTCCTCCTCTGCACTCTTGAACGTATCCAATCCCCGCCGCAATGCCTCGATTAACTGCACGGGTGTCTGGGTTTTCAGGTGAGGTAATACCACCCGCAAGGACAGGGGATGTCCTCCCAATAGTTTCAGCAACTCCAGATATTCTTTTGGCAGTTTCGCCCGGTTTATCTCCGCCGATTGCAGAATCTTCGCCGCTAACTCTTCTACATCCTGTTTTACCAATCCCTTCAAACTCAGCAGCGCGTAACCGCAATCTAACCAACGTTCTTCCCGCCGACTGGTAATCAGTACCCAAGTTTGCCCCCCGCGCAATTCCTTGAGAAACCGCTTCAATTCTTCTCTTTCACCGGCGGGTAACAAAGGCACATTTCCAGCGGGAAACCCATTCACAGGTTCAAAGTTATCCCAAATCAACAAACAAGGATGAGTTTGCAAATATTGCCGCACCACCGCCTGCTGTTGTTCAGGCTTTAACTGGGCGAATTTCTCACCCCCCAAACTTCTGCCAATTTGATTCACTACCTGACTCAACCCCGCACCGCGCTCAAAGCTAGTGAAGAAAATGCCCCCCGCGCGTCCCTGGGTGTCATCCAACCAGCGAGCAAATCCCCCTGCTAACTCGGTTTTGCCAACGCCGCCCATTCCCTGCAACAACACGGCATAATTTTGGCGAAAAGCACGTTCTAACCGCAAAATGTCGTAATCTCGCCCGATGAAACCATAGGCGCTAACTTCAGGTAAATCAACCAAGATTTTGGATTGAGTATTTTCCGTTGCGGCGATTAAGTCTAGAAAACTGGGGGTAGTAGTTTTGGGAGTGTAGGGCGTATACGGTTCTTGCTGATACAATACCGGCACCAGCCAATCTTGCAAAGGTAAATTTCCCTTCGGACTGGGGCGCAACTTCTGGATGGACATCGATTTCCGCCCCGCCGCTACTGCACTGGCGATGCTTTCCCCCCGCACCAATTCCCCATACAGGCGTCCCATAAAGTGTTTCGCCCCTTCGGCGTAGACGGAATAAGCCATTGCTACCACGCCGTTGGCACCCAATTTCACCAACTGTCCCGCCACCGATGAAAAGGGTTCTTCTCCCGCTTGTCCCGATTTGCAAGCATTGAGCAGAAAAATCGGCACGCGACAATCGGATGAACTACCCCGCCTCATAGGAGGACGGGGTTTCTAATTCCCCATCCAAATTGAGGCAGGACTTTCGACGCTTCCTCTGCCCAAGTTGCCGCATCGAGCCAGTATGCTTGCGCTTACTGGTCGAATTAGTAGAGCCTAGACATCCACAGTCTACGAGGCGAGTTCCTAGCCCCGGTTGTGCATCAGTTACAACATTATATAAAACCATCACAGAACCTCGATCGCGAGGTATTTCAAATCCGCAATCACCGCAAACATGATAGCGGTTTGATAAATCCGCCCAATCTTTGTGGACTACTCCACAATTAGGGCAACGCTGCGATGGTTTTATTTGTTTTGTCGGCAGCATCAACATCAAACCACCCTTCTGTTCGATCTTGTACGCCATCATTTGATTCAGCGTACCGAAACCAACAGAAAGGATTGACTTATTGAGTCCGGCTTTCTGTTTTTTACGTTTGCTGCCTTTTTTAGCTTTGCGCGTCATGGATTTGGTATTCAACTGTTCGGTGACGCCGATGTCGTAATGACTCGCAATATCTGATGTCACCCTGTGTTGCCAATCCTTACGCTGATTGGCAACTTTTCTTTGCAGTCTGGATACCTGCTTTCTGGTCTTCCTCCAACGTCTTGAAGCTTTAACTTTCTTTCTCCGGCTAGGTGCGCGCTTGCGCCTTAAAGATGAAGACTTTCTTTTGATCAACTGTTCGCACCGTTGGGTGAAGCGCGGATTTTCCAGAGCGGTAAAATGTTTCCCATCATAAAGAGTTAGCGCTGTTTCTGTCCCCAAATCAAAACATACAATTGATTCATAATTTAAGTCTGAATCCGAACCAAATTTAGTTTCTGGTGTTGGAACTTCAACGGTAAATGACGCAAACCATTGATTCGTACCCGGCTTGTAAACAATAGTCAAGGTGCTAGGGACGCCCCATTGTTTCGATTGACCGCGCATCCTAACCGTGATGCCCAAATCGTTCAAAGTGACGCTTCCATGTTTGCCGTTACTGTTAACCTTCCAGCCAGATTTTGCCGGATAGCTCCAGCCGGAGTAGTCGCGAATTGACTTGAACTTGGGTCTTTTCCTCAATCCTTGAAAGAATGCACCATAAGCCAAATCCACGCGCTTGACCGTAGCTTGCAGTGCTTGTGAGTGTAAATAGGCAAACTCAACCCATTCTTTTTTAAATGCAGGTAAACAATTTTGTTGCTCAAAATAAGTAACGGTTTTTTGAGATGCTCTCCACTCATAGCGACGATGAGCGATACAGGCATTGTACAAATAGGCATGATTTCTCCGGGCCTCAAACAGCTTATTTTCTTGCTGTTTGTTGGGGTACAGTCGAAATGTCTGCCTTCTTGTTGCCATGCGTTGCTTGCTGTCCTGCTCTACTTCAGTTGGCGTTTTACAATAAAATTACTATATCATGTTTTTTGGATAAGACAAGAAGGTTGTATGACTAAACTGAATAGCGGCTCTCATGTCGTTTTTTCAATCCACCTGCATATTGTATTTGTGACCAAATATAGGCGGAAAGTGCTGACGCAACAAATGTTTCAGGACATGAAACAAGTGTTTGAGCGAGTGTTAAGTGCGAACAAGTCAAAGCTGTCCGATTGCAATGGCGAAGCTGACCACGTTCATCTACTCGTCGATCTACACCCAGATAATAATATTTCCGATTTAATTGCTTCCCTTAAGTCTGCTAGTAGCAGAATTCTTAGACAGAAGTATAAACCGGAAATCGATAAGCATTATTGGGGAAAAGCTAAGTTGTGGCATGACTCCAAGTGTATTGTTTCTTGTGGTGGAGCGCCCTTGGAAACGGTCAAGAAGTATATTCACGCATCAATCTGGTGGAAGACTGGAGAAATTAGGGGTATTGAACCCCTAATTTCGTAACTGCTCACCATCCCCACCGCACAGGCGGATGGGGAATTCCGCAGGTTTTGTTAAACGTAAGGTGGGCATTGCCTACCAAAATGCTAGAAGCTAAAAGCAGGGATAGTCCCAGGCAATGCCCACTCTACAAATATGTTGGCTTTATGGAAAAGTACCAGTCATATCATGTCCTTAGGTATCGGTTTTATATAGTTGATTGTGCGAAAAGCTGTTTTTTTCCTCCCACCTGCTCACCTGCTCACCTGCTCACCTGCCAGCTTAACACTACCGATGCCTAAGGACATGATATCATTGGGTGGCGCTGGTAATCTGATTCCAAGCTTGAACGACTTGCTGCAAAGGTTGAGGCAGATTATTTTGAACCATATCGGCGTAGCGGGTAGTACCGGCTGAACTAGAAATTGTGACGGTAATAAAGTCAGCACTACCGCTGGGTGCTGGATAACTCATACCATTGAAACGAGAGAGTGAATTGCGTTGTATTAAACGCTGAAATTGTCTTAGTTGTTGGGGAGAAATTTGGCGCACGCTGCGATCGCTATCATTAGCATCGCCCATCCTGACTCGCATTAATCGTCCGTCATTCATCAGAACGGTTTCATAAGTTAAACCAGCAAATCCACCACTGGATATAGCTCGAAAAATCATACCTTGCGTCAGAGGGGGCGGTAGTTCGCTGGCGGGAATTGGAACGGGTTTGAGCTTGTTATTATCTTTGGTTTGGCTAGCCGTTGTCTCTAATTTGACTAAAGAACCGGAGGCGTTGGTGCGATAAACCCAGGTTTTATCTTGATGGCTGACGACAACGCGCCACCCTTCGACTAAGGCTTGGGTGCAAAATTGATCGGGTTCGGGGAGTCCAAGGCAGCCATCGGGCCAAGTTTGGCGGCTAAATTGAGTTATTCTTAGTTGTCCGGGAGCAATGCCGGTTTTGCCGGATAGATCCTGGCGGACAGCGTTTGTTACTTGTGGGGGTAGGCGGTTTTCGTTTTGGGATGGACGTTGAGCTTGAGCATTAGCAGTTTGGGGTATCTCTGGATAAGCAACGGCAGCATTTATTACTGTCAGGCTGGTGCTTACAGATAAGATACTAGCTAAAATCAGAGCTTTTAAAATCCCCATAGTTTTTGTTTGTTTAAAGGTTTTTTTCAGGGTTACGGCGATATAGACTTTGTTTCCTGTTTATTGGTTCCGTCAGATCTGCTGTGGTAAGCTGGCTCATCTATAGGAATGTTTTTTTTAACGAACCACTCCAGACACAGAGGAGGCTCCAGAAGGAGAAGAAGGAGAAGATTTTATTGAAACATAAAACCTAGTAACCGGCCTAAGCCTATTCCTGACCAAGAAGTTACGGTTAAAATTAGAAAGGCTTGAAATTTGGTGAAGAATGTTTTTAATTGCTGCATAACGGCAGTGGAAATGGCACAGAAAATAATAGCTAAAGCTGAATACCAAACTGCCATTTCAGATAAGGAAATGGCTGTTGCTAGAAGCGGCAGGTTTGACAAGGTTTTACTTGAAGGTGCGATAATTAAATTAAGAGCCATCAAGGTAGCGGCAAGGGAAGCGAAGATGGCGATCGCATACCCAGCTATTTGAGGAATTAATGCACCAGCTAATACTAATGACCAAACCCAACCAGGAGCCAATATCTGAGCTAGAGTAAAACCTATCCAGGCGCAGCTTAAGAATACTCCTGCTAATAAACCCCAAGGAAAATCTTGTGAGAAAACCATTTTTCTTGGCGACTGTTGGCTGGTTGATGAAGTTGAAGATTGTGGGGAAGTAACCGGATCGTTGTAGAGCAATTGCAACCATTCTTGAATTGATTGCGGGCGTTCGTGAGGTTGAAATGCCATACCTTGGAGAATGGCTTGATTTATGCGATCGCTAATATCCGGATTCAACTGTTGCGGCGCTACTAATGGCATATTCTCAGCTCTCGCAGGCGCAGCTACGGGCAACTCTCCTGTTAAAATTGCATACAATGTCGCCGCTAAACCATAAACATCTGTATACACACCCAATTTGGTTTCTGTTTCATACTTTTCGATTGGCGCAAAGCAATCCGAGCCAACTTCCCAGGCAATACTAAAATCAATTAACACTGCTTCCACACCCCCCTTGTTAAGGGGCGATCGCAGGATAATGTTTTGTGGTTTTACATCCCGATGCAGTAAACCTAGATCGTGAACTGCAATCAATCCCGCTGCAATTTGCTCAATGCATTGCAGTGCTTCTTCTTCTGTTAAAATGCCTCGCTCGTCTACCCGGCTGGCTAAATTTTCTCCCTCGATGTATTCCATTACCATGCAGAATAAAGCACCTTCTTGGATTAATTCCTCAACGCGGACAATATGAGGATGGGTGCATCTGGCTAGCCGTAGGGCATCGTTGAGAAAATCTTGATGCAACTTGTCAAAATCAGGTCGTTGTTGCGCGCGATCGCTTAAAGTTTTGATAACAACGCGCCGATTCTTTTCATTTCGAGCCAGATAGGTAATGCCAAAGCTATCTTCACCCAGCACTTGCTCAATCCTGTAGTTGCTCGCCTGCAACTTTTGCCCAACTGTCCAATTCATCGCCATTAATCAGCCAAGGTATAATTTTTGAAATTTTAACGCAAGTGGGGGCGGGTTTAACGAAATCAGGACTTACCCACGACGATCCTAGAAACCGGCTTTCTTGCTGGGATTTTTCATAGAAACCCGGATGGGTGCGTGTAAGTCTGCAACCTCGATCTTATATTTACATTAGCCATTAGCCATTAGCCGCCGATTCTTTACAATATTTCAACATTTACCCAGACGCTTCTAAAGAATTTTTGCTCGCTTTCTGGCGGCAATTCTTTACATGGAGTTTCGCCTTCCCGTTGGACGCTGCCATCATCGCTGAGGACTTGAAATTTGTTGTTTAGATTTGGATAGATTACAACGGCTTCTGGATTAAACCCTGGCGGTAAATCAACAATTTCTATTTCTTCCGGTTTTTCATCTCGATTTCCCGACCATTGATAAAATCTGAACTCGTCACCGCTGTGATAAGCTCCGGCGGCGATAATGTATAGTTCGTGGGTTTCCCAGTATTCGATACTCCTGATGCCCAATCCACCTAAATCGAGGTCTATTGGCTCTCCAAATCTGGCAGAAATATCTTCTTTTTGCACCAGATCTTCCGGATTTTCCAGAGGAACTACCAGCGCTTTACCGTCTCGAATCGGATTGCGGAATCCAATTAATAACTGTTGATTTGGCGTGGTACACAGTCCCTCAATATTTAACGCCCCCTCTTCCTTTGGGGCTAATTTATCAGCCGCTTCCAGGTTATACTTTTTAAATCTTTCATCTTTCTGCATATCTTCTAAAAGTTTCGAGTAAGACCGCCCAAATTGTTGAGCGGAAAAACTTTCACCTTCAACGGCAAACTGATTGGCAAAAAAGTTACGGCGTTCTGGTCTTTCTTTGCGATTCTTGTTTCTGCCATGAGATGTAATATAGTAAATTTTCCCATTTAAGAGGGTGGCGGCTTCAATATCTACTTCCCTGGCTTTGGGGTTATTTGTAAAATAGTTGTTGATGTCGATTGATGCGAGCGGTTTTCCCGAAGAGGTTGAGTCATAAATTCTTAAAATATTGTCTTCATCATTCGCAACTACCAAATATTTTGGATCGCATAAAGGCACAGAACCTGAAGCATCGCAGGCTCCAAAATGCTTTAATTCATTTTCGCAGGTGAATCTTAGTTTTTTCATGGTTAGATCCTTGATTATGGTTAGATCCTTGATTTTGGAGCGTCAACTCCCAGCTTTACTATTTTAACCGTCAATCTGTTCCCTCATCATCCTCATGATTGTATCGAAACAAGTCAGTGAAAGTATTAACAAGCATTGGCAAATTTTAGCATTTATGTTAAAATTGTCTCCAAACACACCAACAAACCATGCAGCTAGTTGAAAAGCACATTATCGATCGTCACCACTGGCTATACAAGCACCTAGATAATTTGTGCTTTCTTTCTAAGAACCTTTTCAACTACGCTAACTACCTGATTCGACAAAAATTTATTAGAGCCGGAGAATATATTAACTATTACAAAGTTCAGAAATTATGTCAAGGAACGACTGACTATAAAGCATTACCAGCCAAAGTATCTCAGCAAGTTTTGTTAAGATTGCATGAAAGCTGGAAATCATTTTTTGCAGCTACTAGGGAGTATAGCAAATATCCTGAAAAGTTCAAAGCCAGACCAAAACTTCCGGGTTACAAACACAAGACTAATGGCAGAAATGTACTTACTTACACCGCTCAAGCCATCAGTCAAAAATGTCTTGAACAAGGAATAATTCATCTTGCCAATACCAACATATTTCTGACCACTAAAGTACAACAAGTAAATCAAGTAAGAATCGTACCAAAAACTTACCATTACGCGATCGAGGTAGTTTACAATCAAGAGCCTGTAAGTCAATCAGAATCAAGCGTTGGAGGAATAGCAGGAATTGATATTGGTGTCAACAATTTAGCGACAATTACATGCAATTTTCAGTCGGTTAAACCGCTGATAATAAACGGTAAACCCCTGAAATCAATCAATGCCTACTATCACAAAAAGAAAGCTGTGTTGCAGTCACAATTGAAAGGAGAAGCAAAAACATCAAAAAGGATTCAAAAACTAACTCATAAGCGCAATCGTCTAATTGATAATTACCTGCATAATGCTGCTCGATTTATCGTCAATCATCTGGTAGCTAACCGCATCGGGACACTGGTGATTGGCAAAAATGATGAGTGGAAACAAGGGATAAATTTGGGCAAACGCAATAATCAAAACTTCGTGTTTATACCTCATAATAGGTTTATCCAAATGCTGACTTATAAAGCAGAGTTAGCAGGAATAACTGTGAAGTTTATAGAAGAAAGTTATACGTCCAAGTGTTCTTTTTTGGACAATGAACCTATTTGTAAGCATTCTCAATATAGAGGTAAGCGAATTAAGCGTGGTTTATTTCGTGCTAGTGATGGCAGACTGATTAATGCTGATGTCAATGGCAGCGCTAACATTGTCAGAAAAGCATTTCCCAATGCTTTTGCTGAGGGTTTCATAGAGCAATTCCAGGAAAGGTAAACCATCCTTTTCATAAAATTCCCAACAGTTTTCACCATCTAAAGCAATATTAACTAGCCAAGGTTTCTCCAGGGTAGTAGCGCCAGTGCCTTGACGATATTTGAGATTTCGCGCGATCGCGTCTAAATGTCCCACAAAATCGGCAACAGCTTTCTCTGCTGGCATTGCACTATAGGTAAAGCCAATTAAATCCGATAAGCGATGATCGCGAAAGACAATAGATAAATCTCCTGATGGTGTTTCCAAACGATAGGGACGATAAAGCCATTCTGGTTCAGAAATATTGCCCGTTTCATCTCGGTGGAAAAAATGTTGGAGAGTCCATCCTAACACTGCCTCATCCGAACAAATCCATTTAAACCCTTGTTTAGTAATATAAGGTAAAATTTCCGGACTTACAGATTGTTCAGAAGGCCATAATCCTCTCGGTGTCCGACCAAATCTATCTTGATATAAATCCCAAGCTTTTTCCAGGTGGCGAGGAATATCTTCTGCCCATTGAAAGCGATATTGAGGCAGTGCCATATTTGATACAGCAACGCGACCTGCATCAGTATCCGCAAGTAAGGGTAAAATGGGATGAGTGTAGGGCGTGGTGGTAATTTCCAGTTGACCGGAATCTTGCATTTTCCGGTGCTGAGGGATAATCCGGCTCAGGATTTGTTTCTGTTTGGTAAAAATTCGTTGGCGATCGCTTAAAGTAAAATTACGTCCTTGTTTTAACCAAGTAGCAATTTCCGGATCGTCCCAAAACATAGGATCGAACCAGGCCAAATTATGCCATGCCAGTAAATCGCTATATTCTCGCAGCGTCCAATTTTCCAAACACCAAGTCTTCCCTGCCTCCCGTCGCATTTCATAAAGTTCTCGATAACGAGGATGAGGATCGATTAAAGTATGATGATTAGCATCAAAGAAATGCTCGATAATAAAGCGACGGTGTTCGGTATTGAGTTGTTCGGTGGGTGTAAGGGTAACTGTAAGATAAGGATCGAAAGCTCTACCAGCGCTATAATCCTCCAGTTGTAAAATTAGAGATGGTACCAAGTTGATAGTTTGATGAAGTTTGGGATACCTCTCCAGGAGGAGGACTAAATC
>DNGG01000500.1:2334-2581 GCA_003486675.1 Cyanobacteria bacterium UBA11372 | reverse complement strand
GAGGAGGACTAAATCCAGATAGTCTTTTGTACCATGGAGTCGTACCCAAGGGAGGCGGTATTGCCCCAGTTTCGACAACTCGCTATTGCGGCTTTTATAGAGAGGTTGATGCTGATGCCAGATTAAGGCGACGTATAAAGGATAAGACATGAGTTCTAGTTAAAGAGTATCCTGAAATACTTGGTTCGATTTACTTAAAAATTCCCGATCCCAAGTTGCAGTCTAATAGACATCTCCTTTCAAAGAA
>DNGG01000500.1:705-2086 GCA_003486675.1 Cyanobacteria bacterium UBA11372 | reverse complement strand
AAAACCTAGTTTCTGGAGATGTCTAATGTAGTAGATTGATTTTACCCGCGTCTGTGCGTCTGTGCCTCAGAGCGTCTATCTTAACTACCATCTCTCAAGGCAACTTCGGATCGCCCAAGGGAGTTTTGAGGTTTAAGGTTCCCGTGTTGATTATACTGGATTACAGGAAAAGATGGTGAAGCGATCGAATTTTGGGGAGGAATGAAATCCTCATGACATTTACACACTTTAAATCAATCGATCGAGTTCAAGCAGAATATAATTAGAATCATCCTCCCTCCATCTTCAAGAATAAATAAAATTAATTGAGCCACAATTCACGATAACTGTTCATGATGAAATCCCCATATTCACCGCACAAAATCTGTATAGCGCTCCGGAATAATCCGGAGCAAATAATACAAACCAGAATAACACTGAAAGCCAATGTACAAAAACACATTGTAAGAAGGAACAAAAATATTCACACCAGCAATAGCCAAGACAATATTGTGATTAATTTTTAACTTATACCACTCATTGATTAATATCGAAAAACAAACTAACCCCCCAAAAAAGCCCATACCCATCATCCGGCTAGTATCAACAGAAGGTATAATCGTAACAGCAGGAACCAAAATTAGAGCAAGAATCGCCATCAACAACTTTCTCTCTCCATCCTGCCAAAGTTTCCACAATAAATATAATACAATGGGCAAAACAAGTTTATAAGCCAAAAACCAACCACCTAATCCTAAAACAGGATTGTTCAGCCAATAATACAAGCCACTCTCTCCTTCAACTTCAGACTGAAGCGATACAGCTTTCACCAGATTAAACCCATTTCCACCTAACCAGATAACAAAGTACAAACCTATAACAGCCAAACAATTAGCAATTTCTCTCCGAGGGAAACAGAGCCAAATAATGGGTATAAATACAAAAATACTCACTTCATGAGTCGCCAGAGACAGAGCAAATATTGAAAGTCTTTCTTGACGATTCATGGGAATCGAAGCCGCAATTAATAGAAGGATAAAGAAAAACTGTTCGGTATAACCAGGAGTTTGAAAATTAAACAGAATAAAACTACTTGTTGCCAGAGATAGATAACAAATAAATCTGAGCCATGAATTAACCATGAATGATTTGGGTCGAACAAAACTAGAACGATCGAAATTAGATAAACTAAAAATCTTAGACTCAACGAATGACAAAGACATGAAAATCAGGATATATGTACAAAATAGAGAAAACAAGTAATAAAGAATTGGGCCATCCATTTGGAGAAAATGGGCAATAGCCATCATGAGAAGCCGTCGATAATACCAGCCTGCATTTTGACTAAACGGCTCCGTGCTATGGATGGCATAGTGAATGCCCATCCCGCCACTTCCTAAAG
>DNGG01000500.1:0-532 GCA_003486675.1 Cyanobacteria bacterium UBA11372 | reverse complement strand
TATGGATGGCATAGTGAATCCCCATCCCGCCACTTCCTAAAGGGTATCGATAAGGAAATACGAGGATTGATAGAGTTAAAAAAATCAATAAAGATCCGATTAATCGATTGATTGTTCCTTTATTTAACAAGGATTTTTTTTCTATTTTTATGGCTCGAAAAATTGGCAAAAATAACAAGCCAATTGCGATATAGAACAATAAGCTTTTGATCGGAATAATAGCTACTTCTACAATCAAATCACTCCAATTATCGATCGCAATTTTTTTCATGACAAGAGGTGGCAAATATCGATCGGGATTGGGCCAAGATTCGACGAGGTGACTTACGACAAGGAGTATCCTATTTTTCGGCGAATTTACCACCAGATACATTGTTAAAACAGATAACCAAAAAATATATGGATGAAGGAGATCCTTCCGATCGGAATTTTTCCATAAAATATACTGCTTATACCTGTTGATTTGCTTCAGCATATTATTGCTTCCTGAAAAATATAAATAGCAAGGTTTGTAGTAGGCACTTAAGTGCCT
>DNGG01000326.1 GCA_003486675.1 Cyanobacteria bacterium UBA11372 | reverse complement strand
AGCATGGATGAATTGGTTGATGCGGCTTTTTCTCATGATAAGGTTTGTTACAAAAGTTGAAGCGTCGCCACAGAAACCCGGTTTCTCGCAGAAACCGGGTTTCTGAGTCTCGCAACAGAAACCCGGTTTTTCTAAAAAAACCGGGTTTCTTCATCCCTAAATATTAGAAATGAAGGATTGCGACTTTGGGCGTTAGGAACTAGCGCTTCTGCCCTTGGAGGGGATGTAAGACCAAAACAACCAGGACGTAAAAAATCTATGGGTGTTGAGGCGATCCCCCGCGAATTGGGAAGCCTACACTGTACCGTCAGGTCGGTGTAGGTAGTTCACTTAAAGCCTTTAGATTTTGGATTGAACGAACCGGATTTCAGCTTGCCGCTAAACTTCTTAAGCCCTCCAGTACTCGCACCCTTGATCTTACCAATGTCAACCAGGGTTGAACTGTTAATTGAACCAGGAAGATTACCCAAACCAACCGAAATATTATTCACCGTCAGCGAAGAATTACTAAAGACAGCGATCCGGAACTGCTGAGACAGCGCGATCACGTTGTAAGTTACACCCGTACTCGTCGTACCCGTAGTCACCGACTTAAGTACGTCATTGGCGTTGCCAAAACCAAAATCGCCACCTATCTGTAGCTTGTCTTCCGAGGCATTGAAATCGTAAATCACATCAAAGCCAGATTTAGCGCCGCCGCCTGTCACGGTGTCGCCAGCTTTGCCAGATCCTAGGGCAATCGTATCGATGACGAAGATATCTTTACCAGCGCCGCCGACGAGGGTATCTTTACCCCCACCTCCATACATGTAGTCGTCGCCGTCGCCGCCGAACAGCAAGTCCTCGCCGTCGCCGCCAAACAGGCTATCCTTACCTTCACCACCTGCAATGATATCTTTACCTGGGCCGCCCACGAGGATGTCATTCGCTTCGCCGCCGTAAAGAAAGTCATTGCCTTCGCTGCCAAGGCAGAGGTCATCACCTGCTTCGCCGATGATGATATCGTCACCGGCACCGCCTTCAACAACGTCTTCCCCGGTGCCGCCGAACACTAAATCGTTGCCGTCGTCACCCTTGACGAGATCGTCACCAGCATCGCCGAATACGAAGTCATTTCCGGCACCACCTTTGAGGATGTCATCGCCACCACTGCCTGCGATGATATCCATGCCTTCTTTGCCATCAAAGAAATCGGCGATCGCAGTGCCTAAAATTAAATCATCTTTGTTAGTGCCAAAGCTTTCAGCGGTGGCGATAAAACCTTGCTGTTTTCCTTCTGCAAGGTATTGCTCGAAGGCGCTGCTATAGACACCGCCGGTAATTTGGTCTTTGGCGTCTGGATTGAGGGCAATATAGAATTTGGTGTCAAACTTAGAACTGGGATTGCGACCTTCTCCAGCGCCATATAATATGAAGTGTTCGGCGCCACTTTTCTGGGTTCCCTTTTCGACTGCCTCTTTTACATCCTGATTGGCGTTGAGATATTCGGTTTCATTGAACAGGGGGTTAAATCCACGACCTTTTTCATACATTCCATAATCGACGAAGTGGCGATAAGCGCTGCTCTGCTTTCCCTCTTCAATTGCCTTGGCGACGTCTTTGTTGCGCTCTAAGTAATAATCTTGATCGAATATGGCGGTGGGAATATCCCCCTTGCCTGCACCCTTTGTAACGAAGTATTCTAACGAAGTGTTGACTTGCCCAGAAGCGATCGCTTGCTGCACCTCTTTAGTCTGGGCATAGAATTTGTTATCGTACACCGTGCTGATTTGGCGCTCTTCTTTGGCTCCATACATCAGCGCGTGTTCCAGCGCACCGATTTCACCCTTGGCAACAGCCTTAGCTACATCTCCATATGTTGCTAGATAGCTGCCAGCATTGAAGAAATCCCGGTTACCGCTACGACCTTCTCGGTCGCCCCATGTGAGATAGTGTTCGATGGCAGTGAATTTACCACCGCTTTTTTGCACTCCCTCCCAAACATCTTTGTTCTCGTTCAAGTATTGGTTGGCATCAAAACAAATACTCGGGTTGCGGTTCTCGTATTTACCAAACAACTCGTAGTGTTCTCTGCCGTTTTTGTATTTGCCTTCTTTGACTGCCTTGGCAACGTCTGGATTTCCCTTGATGTAAAACTCTTCGTCGTAGATCTTGTCTAAGTTCAAAGTCATTGGATCTTTCTCCTGAAATAGGTCAAGAACTGCTGGATCTCTGTTCTAGAAAAGAGATAGGGTAGATATCTTTGGCCTAGTGACGGTATTTTTTCAAACCCGGTTCCCCAGAAATTATTGTTAATTTTTATGAGCTATGGGAACTTTTATGCTTTGATGGAAAGTCATAGCAACCATTCCTCAAAATTTGCCTCTTACCGCAATATACGCAAGATAACAGTATATAGAGTGACTGAAAACCGAATTTATACCGAAAGATAGGCGATCGGTTTGGCGTCAAAGCTAGTTAATTTCTCTACCTCTCCCTATGACCTATTGCTTCAATCCAGCTTGCGAAAATCCCCAAAACCCAGAGTTGGTCGAGTTTTGCCTTGCCTGCAACTCGCCGCTGTGGTTGAGAAACCGCTATCTCGCGCTCCAGATAATAGAAGAAGGGAATTTTGGTCGTACACTATTAGGCGAAGATAGGGATAGACTGAGCGATCGCTGCGTCATCAAGCAACTTTTTAAGTGGCGAAAAGTGCAAGATCAAGCCGAAGCAATGGCAAAGGTAAGCCGCGCTTTTGAGCAAGAAGCGGCTTTACTGCTACAGTTGGGAACCCACCCCCAAATCCCCACCCTATTAGCTTGCTTTGAACAAGATAAACGCTTTTATATCGTCCAAGAATATATCCAAGGGCAGAATTTGTTAGAGGAGTTGTTAGATCAAGGGGTATTCAGCGAACAAAAAATCCGGAATTTGTTAAACGATCTGTTACCCGTCCTGAAATTTATCCACGAGCATAATGTAATTCATCGGGATATCAAACCGATGAATATCATTCGCCGCCAAAGCGACGGTAAATTAGTGCTAATTGACTTTGGGCTTGCCAAGCAATTGCAGTCAAACGCCTTCGGTAAAACCGGATCGAGATACGGCACAGAAGGATATGCACCCATAGAACAAACTCGTGGCAAAGTTTATCCCGCCAGCGACCTTTACAGTTTAGGTATGACCTGCATTCAATTGCTGGCAGGGGCAGCATTGGAAGAACTTTACGATGCAGAACAAAGCATTTGGATATGGCGAGAATATCTCAGAAACAAAGCAACCGATGTCAGCGACCATCTGGGTCAAATATTGGATAAATTAATTAAAGACTCGCTCAAAGAACGCTACCAATCTGCTGCTGTTGTAATCAAAGACATGGAAGAAGGCGTCCCCAGATGGCGATGCGTGCATACCTTCAGCGAACTTAGCAAAATCGAGCAAGTCACCTTTAGTCCCGATGGACTTTCACTCGCCAGTAACAGCGATGATAAAACGTTAAAAGTCTGGCATTTAAGCAGCGGTAAGCTGGTGCAATCGGTAAGTGGAGAGTCGCAAGCAGTTAAATTTGCCGTTATCAGTCCTGACGGACAAACCCTTGCCTCCGGCATCGGAGACAACAAGATTCAAATTTGGCATCTACCAACTCAACAACTGGTGCATACCCTAGACGCAGGTGCGATCGCAGTTCACCAAGTCGCCTTTAGTCCAGACGGAGAAACCCTAGTTAGCGGTAATTCTGATAGTACGGTTAAGCTTTGGCATCCAGGTACGGGGCAACTGCTAGATACCATACGCGGACATTCTGGGGCAGTTTTTGCCGTCGTCACCAGTCCTAATGGCAAGATTTTAGCCAGCGGCGGCGCCGACAAGACGATTAAACTTTGGCATCTGGGCAGCGGGGTACTGTTGCACACGCTAACTCAACATTCAGCAGCGGTTAATGCCCTCTGTATCAGTCCAGATGGTGAGATGCTAGTCAGTGGTAGCGCCGATTGCCAGATCTTGGTTTGGCATCTCGCTAGCGGTAAGCTGATGGATATTCTCTGGGGACATCAAGCCCCGGTGCGTTCCGTCGCCTTTAGTCCAGACGGAGATGCGATCGCCAGCGGTAGCGATGACAGGACAATCAAACTTTGGCGCCGTGAGGGTTTGGGCGTTGATCGCCCATGAGCGATTACCCCCAATTGTCAAGTTCTTTAAAGTTTTGCAGAGATTTGCACGAGTAATTTAAGCCCCTAGGGTAAACTAAGCTTTGATCCGGAAAAGCTCACCTTGATCTGCTTTTCGCAGATATTTTAGTTGTTCAGCTTTCATTTGGAGTCTTTATTCCATGTCTCATACCGTAAAAATCTACGACACCTGCATTGGCTGCAC